>NZ_JBHVYO010000042.1:0-68421 GCF_042880655.1 Streptomyces sp. NPDC058295 | reverse complement strand
GCCCCGACCTTCGTGGTCGGGGCCCCACCCGCATGTGTGGCGTCGGCGCCGCGGCGCGTCAGTGCCTCACGACGTCCTCAGTGCTTGAAGACGTCCTTGCCCTTCTCCTTGGCCTGACGGGCGTCGCCCTTCGCCTGCTCGGCGCGCCCCTCGGCCTCCATCCGCTCGTTGCCCACGGTGCGGCCGATCGTTTCCTTCGCCTTGCCCTTGGCCTGTTCCATCTTCGCCTTGGACTTCTGCTCGCCTGCCACTGTTCATCACTCCCAGTCAGGTCTGCGTGTGGTCTCAGCACTGCGAGTGACCCGTCCGGCACCCCTCAAACCTCGCTGACGGGCTCCAGGAACTCCAGCCGGTTGCCGACGGGGTCCAGAGCGTAGAAGCGGCGGTGTCCCGGCAGGTCCTCGTCCCAGGTGACCGGGGTGCCGTGGGCCTCCAGCCGGGCGGCGTACGCCTCGATGCCGGTGACCCGCAGCCCGGGGTGGGCCTTCGCGGACGGTGCGAAGCCCGGCTCGATCCCCACGTGCAGGTGCACGGCGCCCGCCCGGAACCAGCATCCTCCCTTCGCCGCGAGCACCGGCGGCTTGGGGACCTCGGTCATCCCGAGGGTGCCGATGCAGAAGCGGCGCAGCAGGTCCTCGGCGCCGGGCGGGGCGGCGAGCTGCACATGGTCGACGGCGGCCAGCACGTCAGGCCCCCTTCACGGCCACCGCGAACAGGCGGCGGAAGGGCAGGACGGTGCCGTACTCCGCGCTCGGATAGGCCTCGCGGAGCAGGTCGCGGTAGTCGGTGACGAAGGCGTCGCGGGCCTCCGGGTCGTCGGCGAGGGCGTCGAGGGCGGGGCGCAGGCCGGTGCCCTTGACCCAGTCGAGGACCGGGTCGTCGCCCTGGAGCACATGGAGGTAGGTGGTCGTCCAGACGTCGGTGGCGCAGCCGAGGCGGGCCAGCCGGTCGAGGTAGACGCCGGGGGCGTGGACGGAGTCCTCGTGCCGCAGGACATGGCCGAGGCGGCCCTTCCAGCGGACGCTGTCGCCGAGCTCGCGCATGAGGGCGTGCAGGGGCGCGTCGATGTTGTGGGGGACCTGGAAGGCGAAGGTGCCGCCGGGGGCGAGGCCGTCCAGCCAGCCGGCGAAGGAGTCGAGGTGGCCGGGCACCCACTGGAGGGCGGCGTTCGAGACGAGCAGGTCGTACGTCTCCTCCGGCGCCCAGGTGGCGAGGTCGGCGTGGGCGAAGTCGAGGTGCGCGCCCGCGTGCGCCGCCGCGTCGGCGAGCATCTGCGGCGAGTTGTCGTAGCCGGTGACCCGGGCGGTGCTCCAGCGGTCGGCGAGGACGGCGGTGAGGTGGCCGGGGCCGCAGCCGAGGTCGGCGATCCGCGGCGGGTCGCCGGGCAGGCCGGGGACGCGGGCGAGGAGGTCGCCGAAGGGGCGGGCGCGGTGGCCGGCGTGACGCAGGTACTGGGCGGGGTCCCAGCTGGGGTTGGTCGTCATGCCTGGTACTTTCCCCTCCCATTTCTCTTGATGTCAAGAGACTTGATATCAAGAAGCTCCACATCAAGAGACTTCACGTCGACACAACCACTACACTGATCGTCATGGAGGACGAGGTCGATCGGCTGGTCGCAGCGTGGCGCCGGGAGCGCCCGGACCTCGACGTGGAGCCGCTGGAAGTACTCAGCCGGGTGAGCAGACTGGCCCGGCACCTGGACCGCGCACGCCGTCTGGCGTTCTCCGAGCACCAGCTGGAGCCCTGGGAGTTCGACGTCCTGACAGCGCTCCGGCGCGCGGGGGCGCCCTATCAGCTCTCGCCGGGCCAGTTGCTGACGCAGACGCTGGTGACCTCGGGCACGATGACGAACCGTATCGACCGGCTCGCGAAGAAGGGCCTGGTGGAACGGCTGCCGGACCCGAGCGACCGCCGGGGTGTGCTCGTCCGCCTCACGGACGACGGCAAGGACCGCGCCGACCAGGCGCTCGCCGGACTGCTCGACCAGGAACGAGCGATCCTGGCCGAGCTCTCGAACGCCCAGCGCGGCGAACTGGCGGGCCTGCTACGCCAGCTGACCGCCCCGTTCGACAACATCCCCGGCTAGGTCCACCGGCCCCACCCCGGCCCGGCGCGCCAGCGCGACCGCGGCGAGGGTGGAGTGCACGCCCAGCTTGCCGAGGACGTTCTGCATATGGGTGCGGACGGTGTGCGGGGAGAGGAACAGCCGGTCGGCGACCGCCTTCCTGCCCAGTCCCGCGACCATGCAGCGCAGCACTTCCCGCTCCCTCGGAGTGAGCGACTCGACCAGCCGTTCGCTCTCGGTGCGGTGCTTGCGGGCGGCCGTCAACTCCCGCAGGACGCCGGTGAGCAGGGCGGCCGGGAGGTGGGTCTCCTCGCGCAGCACGCCTCTGATGACGGTGAGCAGACGGGACAGCGAGCAGTCCTTCGCCACCCAGCCGGACGCCCCGGCCTGGAGGGCGAGGGCCGCGCGGCGCGGCTCGTCCTTCTCGGCGAGGACGACGATGCGGACATGGGGCTGCGTGGCACGGACCCCCACGACCAGCGATATCCCGTCGACGAGCCCGTCCTCCCCCACCTCCTGCACGGGCACGGCGGGCCGTATGCCCGGCAGCGCGGCGCCCAGGTCGGCGTCGACGAGCAGCACGTCGTACCGGCGCCCCTCGGCGGCCGCGCGCTCCAGACTGCGCAGTGCCGCCGGGCCGCTGCCGGCCGCGGACACGTCGACGTCGGGCTCGGCGGCCAGTGCCGCGGCGAGTGACTCGGCGAAGATACGGTGGTCGTCGACGACCAGTACACGAATGCGAACCACGAAACCCCCTCCCCCAAGCTCCTTGACAGAGCAGGGGATACCCCAAGGTCCGGAGACGGAGAACGACGACCGCGCGGACACGACGCCCGGACGGGAGGCCACCACCGCAACGGCCGCCGCCGTGCAGAGACTGCTACCCCCACCGCGGGCGCCGTACCCGACTGTCTCGCCCCCTGATCAGCACCGGCCCCCACCGGCACTGTTCACAGGGTAGGGCCGCGGGCGTACAGCGGAAGGCAAATTGCAGGATTGGTTCGGCCACCGCGTTTATGGTGTGCCGCATGTTTCGTCTTGAGACAGAAGTCGACAGGACTCGCCGCGATCTTCTCCGTTCGCGGCTTCTCGCCACCAACACCGAGGCCTCCCCCGTCCTGCGCGCACTGCGCGGCACCCCCGCGGAACGCGAATCGGCGCTGCACGTCTGGGCCTCGGACCCGGGCGGTGGTCTGGCCGGCGGTCTGGTGGGCCACACCTGGACGACCTGGCTGCACGTCACCTACCTCTGGGTGGACGCCCGGCACCGGGGCACGGGCCTGGGCAGCGCCCTCCTCGCCGAGGCGGAGCGCGTCGCCCGCGAGCAGCGCGGCTGCGACCGTGTACGCCTGGAGACCTGGGACTTCCAGGCCCCGGAGTTCTACCGCCGCCACGGCTACGAGGTGGTCTGCGTGATCGAGGACTACCCCCCGGGCCTGACGGAGTTCACCCTGACGAAGAGACTCGGGTAGACCACTTCAGCCCCCCCCCAGCCCGTCCGGCGATTGAGGACGAGGCCCGTTCAGGGCCGAAAGGGGGGTCCGGGGGCACAGCCCCCAGGGTCGGGAACGGGAAAGGGCGGCGGGGCGAGATCAACTCGCGCACCCACCGCCCCGCGCAGAACAATCAGCTCAGCCGACGCGCCCCCGCCGCGGGCACCGCCTCGAACACCCGCGGAGCCTTGTACCCCGCGGCCGCGAACGCCTCCTCGACGGCCTTGGTGAGCGTCTCGACATCGGTGGCCTCGGCCAGCACGATCGCCGAGCCGCCGAATCCCCCGCCGGTCATCCGCGCGCCGAGCGCCCCGTGGGCAAGCGCGGTGTCGACGACGAGGTCCAGCTCGGCGCAGGAGACCCGGAAGTCGTCCCGGAGCGAGGCGTGACCCGCCGTCAGGACCGGCCCCACCGCGCGGGTGTCGCCGCCCGACTCCAGGAGGGCGACGACCTGCTCCACCCGCTGGTCCTCCGTCACCACATGACGGACCAGACGGCGGACCTCCTCCTCGTCACCGAGCCGGGCGAGGGCCGCGTCCAGGTCGGCGTAGGCGATGTCGCGCAGCGCGTCGACGCCGAGGAGGGCGGCGCCCTTCTCGCAGCCGGCCCGCCGCTTGCCGTACTCGCCACCGCTGTGGGCGTGCGTGACCTGCGTGTCGACGACCAGCAGGCGCAGGCCCTCGGCGGCCAGGTCGAGGGGGATCTGCTTCTGCGAGAGGTCGCGGGTGTCGAGGAACAGCGCGTGGCCGTCCTCGCAGCACGCGGACGCCGTCTGGTCCATGATGCCGGTGGGCGCGCCGACGTAGATGTTCTCGGCGCGCTGGCACAGGCGGGCGAGCTGCCAGCCCTGGAGCCCGAGGTCGTAGAGGTCGTTGAGCGCCAGGGCCACGACGACCTCGATGGCCGCGGACGAGGACAGGCCCGCGCCCGACGGGACCGTCGAGGACAGGTGGATGTCGGCGCCGGTCACCGCATGGCCGGCCTCGCGCAGCGCCCAGACGACCCCGGCGGGGTACGCCGTCCAGTTCTTGTCGGACTCGGGCGTCAGCTCGTCGAGCCGCAGCTCGGCGACTCCGCTGTCGAGGTCGGCCGAGTGCAGTCGCAGCACGCCGTCGGTACGCCGTGCGACCGCCGCGACCGCGATGTGCGGCAGCGCGAAAGGCATCACGAAGCCGTCGTTGTAGTCGGTGTGCTCACCGATGAGGTTGACGCGGCCGGGCGCCGCCCAGACGCCCTCGGGCTCGGCCCCGTACAGCCGGACGAAACCCTCGCGAACTTCCTGTGCCCCCACTACGACTCCCTTGCGCTGCTTGCGATGTGCTGCGCGAACTCCCACGCGTCCGCGACGATACCCGCGAGATCCGCGCGGGACGGGGTCCAGCCGAGCTGCTCACGGGCGGTGGCCGCCGAGGCGACCAGGACGGCCGGGTCGCCGCCGCGACGAGGGGCCACGACCTCGGGGATCGGGTGGCCGGTGACCTCGCGGACCGTCTCGATGACCTCGCGCACGGAGAAGCCGTTGCCGTTGCCGAGGTTGCAGATGAGGTGCTCGCCGGGCTTGGCGGCGGCGACGGCGAGGAGGTGGGCCTCGGCGAGGTCGGCGACGTGGATGTAGTCGCGCACGCAGGTGCCGTCGGGGGTCGGGTAGTCGTCGCCGAAGACGGAGATGGCCTCGCGGCGGCCCTGCGCGACCTGCAGGACGAGCGGGATGAGGTGCGACTCGGGGTCGTGGCGCTCGCCCTGCTCGCCGTACGCGCCGGCCACGTTGAAGTAGCGCAGCGAGACGGCACCGAGCCCGTGGGCGGCGGCCTCGCCGCTGATCATGTGGTCGACGGCGAGCTTGGAGGCGCCGTAGGGGTTGGTCGGCCGCGTGGGCGCGGTCTCGACGATCGGGACCTCACGCGGCTCTCCGTAGGTCGCGGCGGTGGACGAGAAGACGAGCTTGCGCACGCCGGCCTCGCGCATGGCGCCGAGCAGGGCCATGGTGCCGCCGACATTGTTGTCCCAGTACTTCTCGGGCTTGACGACGGACTCGCCGACCTGCGAGAACGCGGCGAAGTGGAGCACGGCGTCGAAGGAGGCGTCGAGCCACTTGGCGGCGTCGCGGATGTCGCCCTCGATGAACGAGGCACCTGCCGGGACACCCTCGCGGAATCCGGTGGAGAGGTTGTCGAGCACGACGACCTCGTGGCCGGCCTCCAGCAGGTGCCGGGCGACCACGCTGCCGACGTAGCCCGCGCCACCCGTGACCAGATACTTGCCGCTCGTGCCGGTGGTGCCGCTCATGAACTCGCTACCTCTCGCAGTCGCTGGGCCGCGAACTCCGGCGGCACGTCGTTGATGAAGACGTTCATGCCTGATTCGGAGCCCGCGAGGAACTTCAGCTTGCCGGAAGTGCGGCGAATGGTGAAAAGCTCGAGATGGAGCGCGAAGTCGTCCCGGTTGACACCCTCGAACTCCTCCAGCGCGCCGAACGGCGCCTGGTGCCAGGCGGAGATGTACGGCGTGGGCGGTTCACCTTCGCCGAAGATCCGGTCGAAGCGCCTCAAGAGTTCCAGATAGACCTGGGGGAACTCTGTGCGCGCCTCCTCGTCGAGGGCGAGCAGGTCCGGCACCCGGCGCTTCGGGTAGAGGTGCACCTCGTACGGCCAGTGCGCCGCGTACGGCACGAACGCGACCCAGTGTTCACCCTCCAGAACGACCCGCCCGTCGGCGAGTTCGCGCTCCAGGACGGCGTCGAAGAGGTTCTCCCCGCCGGTCGCCTCCTTGTGCGCCGCGACCGAACGCAGCATCAGGGCGGTGCGCGGAGTGGTGAACGGGTAGGCGTAGATCTGCCCGTGCGGGTGACCCAGAGTCACACCGATCTCGGCGCCGCGGTTCTCGAAGCAGAACACCTGTTCCACGGAGGGCAGATGCGACAGCTCGGACGTCCGGTCCGTCCACGCGTCGAGGACCAGTCGTGCCTGCTCCTCGGTGAGGTCGGCGAAGGACGCGTTGTGGTCGGAGGTGAAGCAGACCACCTCGCAGCGCCCGGAGTCGCCGGCCAGCGAGGGGAAACGGTTCTCGAAGACGACGGCGTCGTACGACGAGTCCGGGATCTCGCTGAGCCGGTCGCCCTGGGAGGGGCAGAGCGGGCACTCGTCGGCCGGCGGGTGGTAGATGCGCCCCTGCCGGTGCGAGGCCACGGCGATGGAATCGCCGAGCAGGGCGTCCCGCCGTACCTCCGAAGTGGTGACCGTGGGGTCCAGCGGACGCCTGTCCACCGCGTCGCGCACCGAGTCGTCCCGCTGGTCGTAGTAGATCAGCTCACGACCGTCGGCCAAGCGGGTCGAGGTCTTCTTCACCGCGACTCTCCATCCGTACCTCTAGACCCGCAGACCTAGATCCGTACACCTAGCGAAGCTTCCAACAGAACCAAACACATAAAACCATAAACCCCCACGCGAGTCACCATCACAACCAAACAAAGAACACCAAACGAAGTGAGCAGGGCATGCGAACCCCCACAGACCCGGCCTACACGGCAGCACAGCTGGCGGCAGAGCTGCGGCTGCCGACGAACTGGCTCGACTACACGATCCTCGGCATCTACTTCGTCGTGGTCCTGGGCATCGGCTTCGCCGCTCGCAGATCGGTGAAGACCAGCCTCGACTTCTTCCTCTCCGGACGCTCCCTGCCCGCCTGGATCACGGGCCTCGCGTTCGTCTCGGCCAACCTGGCCGCCACCGAGATCCTGGGCATGGCAGCGAACAGCGCGCAGTACGGCGCGTACACCGTGCACTGGTACTGGATCGGCGCCATCCCGGCGATGGTCTTCCTGGGCATCGTGATGATGCCGTTCTACTACGGCAGCAAGGTCCGCTCCGTCCCCGAGTTCCTGCTGCTGCGCTTCGACCGGGGCGCCCACCTGCTGAGCTCGGCTCTGTTCGCCTTCGCGGCGATCCTGATCTCCGGCGTGAACCTGTACGCCCTCGCGATCGTCGTCGAGGCTCTGCTGGGCTGGCCGCAGTGGGTGGCGATCGTGGTCGCCGGCGCCTTCGTGCTGGCCTACATCACGCTCGGCGGTCTCTCCTCGGCGATCTACAACGAGGTCCTCCAGTTCTTCGTGATCCTGGCGGCGCTCATCCCGTTGTCGGTGCTCGGCCTGAAGAAGGTGGGCGGCTGGGACGGCCTGACGGACTCCCTGACCGAGGCCCACGGCGACGACTTCGTCACCGCCTGGGGCGGCACGGGCATCGGCAGCGACAACCCGCTCGGCGCGAACTGGCTGACGATCGTGCTGGGCCTCGGCTTCGTCCTCTCCTTCGGCTACTGGACGACGAACTTCGCCGAGGTGCAGCGCGCCCTGTCGGCGAAGAACCTGTCGGCGGCCCAGCGCACCCCGCTCATCGCCGCCTTCCCGAAGATCTTCATCGTCTTCCTGGTGATGATCCCGGGTCTGGTGGCGGCGGTGCTGGTGCCGAAGATCGGCACGGCCGACTCGGACCTCCAGTACAACGACGCGATCCCGTACCTCATGCAGGAGCTGCTGCCCAACGGTGTGCTGGGCATCGCGGTGACCGGCCTGCTGGCGGCGTTCATGGCGGGCATGGCGGCGAACGTCTCGTCCTTCAACACGGTGTTCACGACCGACATCTGGGCGAAGTACGTGGTGCGGGGCCGGGAGGACGCGTACTACGTGCGCTTCGGCCGTCTCATCACGGCGATCGGCGTGGCGGCCTCGGTGGGCACGGCGTTCCTCGCCTCGTCCTTCTCGAACATCATGAGCTACCTCCAGACGCTGTTCTCCTTCTTCAACGTGCCGATGTTCGTCGTCTTCATCGTCGGCATGTTCTGGAAGCGGGCGTCGAAGAAGTCGGGCTTCTGGGGCCTGCTCGCGGGCACGACGGCCGCGATGGTCAACTACTTCGTCCTCTACAAGCAGGACATCATCGGCATCCCCACCGACCAGGGCGCGAACTTCGTCTCCGCGATCGCGGGCTTCGTGGCGGGCGCGGTCGTGATGGTGGCGGTGTCGCTGTTCACGGCACCCAAGCGGGACGAGGAGCTCCAGGGTCTGGTCTACGGCACCGTCTCCCCCGGCATGGCCGAGCCGCCGGCGGCGGGCGACGACGCGTGGTACCGGCGCCCGGCACTGCTGGGCTGGAGCGCGCTGATCCTGGCCGCCCTGTGCTACATCCCGTTCTCGTTCTGAGCCCGGTCGCGAATACCGCGGGAGACTGGAGAGACCATGTCCGACCAATTCGAACCCTCCGAACCCTCCGAATCCGCCGAGCGCGCCGAGCGTGCCGAGGCGGCCGAGCGGCTGCGGCGCGCGGGGTACTCCGAGGCCGACGTGCAGCGTGAGGTCACGGAACTCGAGGAGAAGTCCGCGACCGCGGCCCGCATCTTCGACCTGCGCCGCATCATCGGCGGCCTGTTCGTCGTCTACGGCGTGATCGTCACGATCGCCGGCATCACGGACAGCGACGCGGAGATCGACAAGGCCCAGGGAATCAACATCAACCTGTGGACCGGCCTGGCCATGCTGGCCCTGGGCATCTTCTTCCTGGCCTGGCTGAAGCTGCGGCCCGTGGCGCCGGTCACCCCGACGCTGCCGCCGGAGGCGCTGGAGGGGAAGCCCCCGCGCGGCGAGTAGCCGCGGGCCGGGGGCGCAGGTCACGAGGCCGAGCCGGCTCCAGGATCCGTTGCGTCGGGTCCCGGAGCCGGCTCAGTTCGTCTACTCGTGGTCGGCGACGTTCGCGTTGATGGCGTCGTCCCCGTTGTTGCAGATCTGCTGGGTCGCGTCCTGGTTCGACGAGAGGCCGAGCAGCGGGAGGTTCAGGTTCGGGATGTTGATGAGGCCGAACGAGATGTTCTCCACGTGGTTGGAGCACTCCCGGGAGTCCCCGTCCGAGCCGTAGACGGCGGCGGAGGCGAATCCGGCGCCGGCCATGCCGAGGCTCCCGATCATGGCGGCCACGAGAGCGGTGTTGCGGAGCTTGCGCATTGCATACCCTTTTCCGTCTGGATGGCGTGCCTCGCTACAGAGCGAGACGTTACGGTTACGCACCGTATGTCGTGATTATCGGCTTTGCACCACGGACTGAGCCTTATGCCGCCACCAGCTCGCACCACACGAGCTTGCCCCGATGCCCCATCCGGGTCAGCGGCTGCCAGTGCCAGAGGTCCGAGCAGGCCCGGACGAGGGCCATCCCGCGCCCGCTCTCGGCCTCGGTCAGCCCTTCCAGCCGTCCCGGCGGCTCGGGCGGCTCGGGGTCCGCGTCCCAGGCGCCGATCTGGAGGACCCCGTCCCGGAAACGGAGGCGCAGGCACGCGGGGCCCTTGGTGTGCAGTACGGCGTTGGAGACCAGCTCCGAGGCGAGCAGCTCCGCCGTGTCCACGAGGTGGATCAGTCCGTGCAGGGTGAGGATCAGGCGCAGGGTGCGGCGGCACACGGTCACGGCGCGTGGGTCACAGGGGATGTAGAGGGAGTACTCCCAGGGGTCGGACATGGGTCAACTCCGAGTGGCGTGAGGGGATTTACGCGCGGTGGCGTTGCCGCAGCCGTCATGGCAGGACGAAGCGGTGCACTTCCGCAGCGTGTGCGGTGCGTCACCGACGGTATTTCCTAACATTAGGAAGCCGCAAGCGGTTGGCCTATCCTGACCCTCGAACGAGGTATGCCACCAGGGCAGTTGAGACGAGGAGGTGCGCCGCGTGCCACCCAAGAGGCATCTCACGGCCCGCAGGGTGCGACTGGGCGCTGAACTGCGCAAACTCCGCGAAGCGACGGGCATGAAGGCGCGGGAAGCCGCTGCGCTGCTCGGTGCCGACGCGGTCCAGATGAGCCAGATCGAGTCCGGCGTCGCGGGGGTGAGCCCGGAGCGTGTCCGCCGCTTGGCGGCCCATTACGCCTGCGCGGACGAGGCGTTGATCGAGGCCCTGATGGCCATGGCATCCGATCGGACACGCGGCTGGTGGGAGGAGTACCGGGGAGTCCTGCCCCCTGTTTTCCTGGACACCGCGGAGGTCGAGCACCACGCGAAGTTCCTCCGGGAAATCGTGATCACGCACGTTCCCGGGCTGCTGCAGACCGCCGACTACGCTCGCGCGGTCTACGCGTACATGATGCCCGGCCTGCCCGAGAGCGAACTGACACCTCGCGTCGAGCACCGATTGGGACGCCGGGTCGTCATCGAAGGCGACAACCCCACCCCGTACGAGACGATCGTCCACGAGTTCGCCCTGCGTCTTAGAGTGGCCGACCGCAGGGCCTCACACGCTCAACTCCTGCGCATCCTCGATCAGATCGAGCAGGGGCACGCCACCGTGCGTGTCATCCCTACCGATCAGGACGGTTTCGCAGGCGCAGGAGCCTCGCTGATGTACACCGGCGGTCCCGTGCCCCAGCTGGACACCGGCCTGCGCGACGCCCCCACCGGAACTGCGTTCATCGATGCGGAACCTCAACTGGCCCAGCTCCGAACGCTCTTCCGTAGGGTGGAGAAGGCGACGTTGGAACCAGCAGCGTCACGTGACTTCATCCACCGCCTGACAAAGGAACTGTGAGGCACCCCATGGACCACACCTTGCGCTGGCAGAAGTCCACGTTCTCAGACGGCGGCAACGGCAACACCTGCGTCGAACTCGCCGCTTCCGCCGCCCCCGTGGCCCTTCACCTCCGTGAGAGCGACGCCCCGGACACGGCCCTCACCGCCACGCCCGTCGCCCTCGCTCACCTCCTGGCAGGGATACGCGCCGGACTCGCGCCTCAGCGGACGACGTCGAAGACGTTCTTCTGAAGGCCGTTGGCGTACGCCTCGTGCTCGACGAGCTTCAGCTTCTGGGTGTCCTTGTCCGTGGCGCTGAACAGCCGCTTGCCCGCGCCGAGCAGGAGCGGGAAGACGAGCAGGTGGTAGCGGTCGATCAGGCCGGCGTCCGAGAGGGACTGGTTGAGGGAGGCGCTGCCGTGGACGATGATCGGGCCGCCCTCGGTCTCCTTCAGCGCGGCGACGTCGTCGAGCGAGCGCAGGATCGTCGTCTCGCCCCAGTTCGACACCAGGTCGTCCTCGGTGAGGGTGGTGGAGACGACGTACTTCGGCATCACCTTGTAGTCGGCGAAGTCCGCCATGTCGGGCCACACGGGGCTGAACGCCTCATAGCTGGTCCGGCCCAGCAGCATCGCGGTGGCCTCGGTCTGCTCCCGGCCCTTGATCTCGAAGGCCTCGGGCAGGAACTCGATGTCCTTGAAGGTCCATCCGGCGTTCCGGTAACCGGGCTCGCCGCCCGGTGCCTCGACGACACCGTCGAGCGAGATGAATGCGGTGCTGATCAGGGTGCGCATGTGAGGTCCTCGGGGTGTCGGGGCGTCGCCGTCGGTTCAGTCATGATCTCTGACCGCGGATCACGGCGAAACTCATCGGCGCCCGTCAGAGATCGGCGCCGCAGCCGGCGATGTCGCCGCTGCGGGCCGCCGCCACCAGGGCGATCGTCAGGGTCGCCGACCAGGCGAGGAAGTGGATCGACGGCGGGTAGCTCGCGAGGGTGTAGCCGCCCCCGGTGAGGGCGGCGACGAAGAGGGCCGCCACCGGCAGTCCCGCGGTGAGTGCCGCCAGCAGGCCGCGCAGCGGGGGGCGGGTGAGGAGGCCGCGGGGTGCGAGCGCCAGGGCGAGGCCGGTGGCCGTGCCCAGGGTGACGCCCACGGCCATGCTGCCGAGCACGGCGAACGCGCCCGCTGCCGTCAGCTTCCACGCACTGCCGTCGTGGCCGCCGACCAGGAAGACGAACGCCGCCACCAGGCACAGAGTGCCGACGATCCCCGCGGGCCACACGCCGATCAGCGCGCCGAGGCGCACACCCCGCCCGACGACCGTGCGGACGGTCATGCGAGACCGCCGGCCGTGTCCCCCGTGTTCCGGGAGGTGTGCGGCAGCGGGCCCGCGCGGTCCAGCAGACCCGTGCGGGCCGCGAGCGCCGCCGCCTCCAGCCGGGAGCCGACGCCCAGCTTCATCAGGACCCGCTGGACGTGCGTGCGGGCCGTGGACGGGGCGATGCCCATGCCGGCGGCGATCAGGCGGGTGTCCTCGCCGTCCGCGACCCGGACCAGGACCTCCACCTCGCGGGGCGTGAGCATCTGGAGCAGCCGCTGGCCCTCGTCGTCCGGCTGGGCCGCCGGGTTCAGCAGTTCGCCGAACGCGCCCTGCAGCAGCGCCGGAGCCACCGCCGCCTCGCCCGCCCGCGCCTTCATGATGGCCCGTTCCACGCCCTCTATGCGCTCGTCGTGGCGTACGTACCCGGAGGCGCCGGCGGCGAAGGCCGCCGCGATGCCCCGAGGGCTCGGTACCGGACCGAGGACCAGGACCGCCACCTGCGGCCGCTCCCGCTTGATGCGGACGACCGGGTCGAAGATGCCCGGCTCGGCCGGGACCGCCGTACCCAGCAGACACACCTCCGGGGCGCGGGTGATCACCAGCTCGGCCGCGCCCGCGGCCGGTGCCGCCGCGGCGAGCACCCGGTGCCCCCGCAGTTTGAGCGCCGAGGCCAGTGCCTCGGCGAGCAGTCGGTGGTCGTCGACCACCATCAGCCGCACTCCCAACGAGCAACCCCCCAGTCCCCCCATGGATGCCCTCACGGGCTCACACGGACTCACACGGACCAACAAAGGGTGCCCCCCGGCACCCCGTCCTTCATGCCCCCGGAAGCTACACGCTTGTTCGACGTTGCGCTCCCCCTACCGGTGAGAAGTGCCCCGGATCGCCGAAATTCCTCACATTCGAGGGTCATGGGCGGTAAGTGAACGGCCCCGCCCCTGAGCAGGGGCGGGGCCGTCACGGCGATTAAGACGATCAGCTGCCCGCGCCGAACGCGACCACGAGGTTCTGCGGGTCGCCGCTCGAGAGCGAGCCGTCGTCGGCGTACACCTCGGACATGTAGAGGCGTCCCTGGGAGTAGAGGACCTCGGAGTACTCCGGGGACATGCTGGTCTCCAGGTCGTGCACCGCCTCCGTGGACGGGTTCTCCAGCAGCTTGGTCTCCTTGAAGGAGCCTCCGGCGATGCTGACGACCTGGCCGCCCTTGTCGTACGGCGGCCGCTTGTAGGCGATCAGGTTGCTGCCGTCCATGCGCAGCGGGTAGATCGTGTAGCCGTCGCCGGCGTCCGCGCGCTGGCCGGTCTGCTTGCCGGTGGCCAGGTCGAAGGCGATGACCTCGTTGGTCCGGCTGTAGTCGCCGGTGCCGTCGTGCTCCTCGGTCGGGACGTAGATCCGGTCGTTACCGACGGCCAGCCCCGTGCAGGCCTCGATCCTGGTGATGCCCTCGCAGTCGGCCGCGTACTGGTCGCCCGGGACCGAGATCCGGGTGCGCAGCTTGCCGGTCTTGTTGTCGATGGAGAAGAAGTCCGAGATGCCGCTGCCGTCACCGGCGCTGTCGCCGACGTCGGCGGCCACCACCAGGGGGTCGCTGGACACGACGGACGCGTAGTCGATGCCCGTGGCCAGCTTGTACTCGGAGATCACCTTCCCGGACACCGGGTCGATGGTCTGGATGCGCAGCTCGGGGTTGTCGTACGCGCCGCACTTGCGCACGGCCACCAGCTTCGGGCCGCCGCCGTAGCCGGCGTCGTAGCAGGTGTCGGCCGGCTTCGGCGACCACAGCACCTTGCCGGAGTCGATGTCGAAGGCGGCGCCGCCGTTGGTGCTGCCGAGGGCCACCGTGTTCGCGCTGACCGTCACGTTATTGAAACTGATCGGGTAGTCACCGGAGTTGACGGTCTTCTTCCACAGCTGCTTGCCCGCGGCGAGGTCGATCGCGGCGACCTGGTCACAGGAGGCCGTCTCGGCGGCGCTCGCCTGGAAGGTGACCGCCGTGCGGTAGTCGTCGGTGGCGAACCTGCTGGCCTCGCACACCGGACCGGGCAGCGGGACCGACCAGAGCTTGGTGCCCTTGTCCAGGTCGTAGCCGACGATCTCGTTGACGCCCGTCTTCACGTACGCCTTGTCGGTCAGCCAGGAGCCCTTGACGCCGACGCTGTCGTCCTTCTTGATCACGGGCATCGGGACCTTGAACAGGACGTCCGAGGCGGGGTCGGCCGGCACCTTCTCCTTGCCGCCGGAGGACGTGCCGCCGGTGCCTCCCGAGCCGCCGGTGTCGCCCCCTGCGCCGGTCGGGCCCGCGGGACCCGCCTCTTCCTTCTTCCCGCTGTCACCGGACTTCGCGTACCAGACGCCGCCGCCGACGATCAGCGCGATCGCCACGACCGCCCCGACGATGATCGCCACCTGCGCGTTGAACTTCTTGCCGGCGCCGCCCGTTCCCTGGCCGGGGCCGCCGGCCTGCGGGTGCATGGGCATGGTGGGCTGCCCCGGGTAGCCGTAACCCGGCTGAGCGGCCGGATACCCCGGCTGACCCGGCTGTCCCGGGTAGCCGTAACCGGGCTGCTGGCCGTACGGGGGCGTCGGCTGGCCGTAGGGGCCCGGCTGCTGGGGCTGACCGTACGCGGACGGCGCGGGCGTGCCCGGCTGGGCCGGGTAGCCGTAACCGGGGGCCGCGGCCGGGGGCGCCGCCTGTCCGGGCGCCTGCGGGTAGCCGTACCCCGGCTGGGGCTGCTGCGGGGGCCCGGCAGGGGCCGGGGGCGGAGGCGTCTGCGGCGGCTGGGGCGGATGGGGGTGCTGAGCCGCCTGGGCCGGAGCCTGGGGCGGCTGGGGCGTCTGGCCCGGCTGGGGTGCCTGCGGGTAGCCGTAGCCCGGCTCCGGAGCCTTCGTCAGGTCGGGGGCGGGAGGCTGCGGCGCGGCGTCTTGAGGGGTCGCGTCCTTGGGCACGGCGTCCTTCGGCGGCGTGTCCTGCGGCGGCTGGGGCGGGCCGAAACCGCCCTGCTGCGGCTGCTGCGGGGGCTGGTTCGGCGGCGGGGGCGGCGGCTGGGTCATGGTGTGGATACCTCGGGAGAACGCTCGGAAAGCTCGGGCGGACGGGGACACGACGTCGACGGGGCGGGGAAGGCGGTGGGTCGCCTCACTTGCCGTAGGCGAGCATCAGCTTCTCCTTCGTCTCGTCGTTGCCCGTCAGCCGGGTGGAGGAGAGGTAGAGCCGCCCGTCGACCCAGGCGAGGTCACGCGAGTAGAAGCCGTCCTCGATCTCGGCCGTGCTCTGGGGCAGCTGCATCAGCGTCGTCGGCGTGTGGGCGGACCCGGCCGTCGGGATGCCCACCACCCGGCCGGCCGCGTCGTACGACGGCTCGACGTACGCGACGAGGTTGCCGCCCTCGACCTTCACCGGCAGCATCGCCTCGTCGGTCGGGGACTTCACGCGCCACTTCTCCTTGCCGGTGGAGAGGTCGATCGCCACGATCTCGTTGGGGCCGCTGCTCGACTCGGTCGGCAGGTAGAGCGTGTTCGCGTCGGAAGCCGTGCCCGTGCAGCCCGTCAGGTTGCGCTGGAGGAAGCCGGAGTCGCACTCGGGCGCGAAGTCCTCGTCGAAGCCGACCTGCGAGCGGTAGCCGCCGTTCGGCTTGAACGTCGCGATGTTCCAGGTGTTCTTGTCCTCGTTGGTGCTGTAGACCACCAGTGGGTCGACGGAGTACGTCTTCGCGACCGACCAGCCCTTGTCGAACTTCTGGGTCCACCTGACCTTGCCGGTCGCCGGGTCCAGTTCCTGGATCTCGTCGTGCTCGTTGGCCTCGGTCGCGTCGCAGGACGCCACCGCGATCAGCCGGGTGCCGCCGGCGAACGCCGTCGGGAAGCAGGAGTCGCCGTACTTCTGCTTGTCGTACAGCTTCTTGCCGGTGCGGACGTCGTACGCCGTGCCGGACTGCGAGCGGCCCACCATCAGGGTGTTGCCGGCCAGCGACAGCTCGATGCTGATGGCGCTGTCGAACAGCGCGCCGTCCGCGACCACGCCCTTCCAGCCCTGGGCGCCGGTGTCGAGGTCGATCTGCTGGAGCTGGTTGCACTTGGCGCGGTCACTGGTGCCGCTCATGTACGCCACGACGACCTTGTCGTCCGCCGTCTTCTGCGGGGTGACCGCGCAGATCTTCTGCGGCAGGGCGATGGTGTCCCAGGTGGGCTTGCCGTCGCCGACGTTGTACGCGACGACCTCCTTGTACGCGGCCTTCACGGCCACCTTGGAGGTGATCCACATGCCGGGGGCGTCGGCGCCGGAGGCGGGCGCGTCGGGCGCCTCCTTGTACCAGAGCACCTTCGCCTCGCCGGCCTTGCGGTCCGCGTTGAAGTCCTCGGTGTCCTCGCCGCCGTCGCCGCTGCCGTCACCCGGGTTGGCCGGTGCGCCGCTCGATGTGGCCTTGCCGTCGTCGCTCGGCTCGGCGACCGGCTTCTTGCCGCCGTCGTCATCGCCGTTCGAGACCGCGAACACCGTCCCGCCGATCACCAGCAGCGCCGCCACCGCGGCCCCGACCACCAGCGCGGGCCGCCCCTTGAAGGGGTTGCGCCCACCGGGCGGCGTACCGGGAGCACCGGGCGCTCCGGGGAACTGGGGCGCCTGCGGATAGCCGTAGCCCGGCTGCTGGCCGTACGGCCCCGGCTGGGCGTAGGGGCCGGGCTGGCCGGGCTGGCCGTAGGGGCCCGGCTGCTGGGGCTGACCGTACGGACCGGCCTGCGGCGGCTGACCGTACGGGCCGGGCTGCTGCGGCTGCTGCTGCTGCTGCTGATAGCCGTAACCCGGCTGCGGCGGCTGGGCGGGCGGGCCCTGCGGCGGCTGCGGCGGCATCTGGGGCGCGCCGAAGCCACCCTGCGGCGGCTGCGGCGGCTGCGATGCCTGTGGCGGCTGCGGCTGGTCCTGCGGTGCTCCGAAACCACCCTGCTGCGGCGGCTGATTGGGCGGCTGAGCCATCAGCGTGTTCCCCCTATGTCACTGGTTTTTAGCCACGCCCCCAGGTCAGTGACCCGCCCGGAGCCGTCTTCAGAGAGTTCTCAGACGGCTCTTTCTATCACCCGCGGCCAATGGCTCCCGGGGCCGATCCACCCCTGTTCCCAAGGGAGGACCGGCCCGTGATGCCGTCGTTATGCGCCTTCACGCACCCTTCACGCGTCCTCGGCGAGTTCCAGCCACCGCAGCTCCAGCTCGTCGCGCTGGCCCACCAATCCCCGCAGCTCGGCGTCGAGTTCGGCGACCTTCTCGAAGTCGGTGGCGTTGTCGGCGATCTGGGCGTGCAGCTTGGACTCCTTCTCCGAGACCTTGTCCAACTGCCGCTCGATCTTCTGGAGTTCCTTCTTGGCGGCGCGCTGATCGGCGGCGCTCTTCTCGGTCACCGGCTTCGCGACGGCCGCCGGAGCCGAGGCCGCGGCGACCTCCTCCATGCGCTGCCGGCGCTCGATGTACTCGTCGATGCCGCGCGGCAGCATCCGCAGGGCGGCGTCGCCGAGGAGGGCGAAGACCCGGTCCGTGGTCCGCTCGACGAAGAAGCGGTCGTGGGAGATGACGATCATCGAGCCGGGCCAGCCGTCGAGGAGGTCCTCCAGCTGGGTCAGGGTCTCGATGTCGAGGTCGTTGGTGGGCTCGTCGAGGAAGAGGACGTTGGGCTCGTCCATGAGCAGGCGCAGGATCTGCAGGCGGCGGCGCTCACCGCCCGACAGGTCCCCGACCGGCGTCCACTGCTTGTCCTTGTTGAAGCCGAACGTCTCGCAGAGCTGCCCGGCGGTCAGCTCCCGCCCCTTGCCCAGGTCGACGCGCTCCCGCACCTGCTGGACGGCCTCCAGAACCCGCAGCCCGGGGTCGAGCTCGCCGACCTCCTGGGAGAGATAGGCGAGCTTGACGGTCTTGCCGACGACGACCCGGCCGGCCACGGGCTGGACCTCGCCCTCGGTGCGGGCGGCCTCGGCCAGGGCCCGCAGCAGCGAGGTCTTGCCGGCGCCGTTGACCCCGACGAGGCCGATGCGGTCACCGGGGCCCAGGTGCCAGGTGATGTGCTTGAGCAGCACCTTGGGACCGGCCTGGACGGTGACGTCCTCGAGGTCGAAGACGGTCCTGCCGAGGCGCGAGGAGGCGAACTTCATCAGCTCGCTGCTGTCGCGGGGCGGCGGCACGTCCTTGATGAGCTCGTTGGCGGCCTCGACGCGGAACCGCGGCTTGGACGTCCGCGCGGGGGCGCCGCGGCGCAGCCAGGCGAGCTCCTTGCGGACCAGGTTCTGCCGCTTGACCTCCTCGGTCGCGGCGATGCGCTCACGCTCGGCGCGCGCGAACACGTAGTCGGAGTAGCCGCCCTCGTACTCGTGGACGTCACCGCGCTGCACGTCCCACATGCGGGTGCAGACCTGGTCCAGGAACCAGCGGTCGTGGGTGACGCAGACGAGCGCGGAGCGGCGCTCGCGCAGATGCCGGGCCAGCCAGGAGATGCCCTCGACGTCGAGGTGGTTGGTCGGCTCGTCGAGGACGATCAGGTCCTGCTCCTCGATCAGCAGCTTGGCGAGCGCGATCCGGCGGCGCTCACCGCCGGAGAGCGGACCGATGACGGTGTCCAGGCCCTGCGGGAACCCCGGCAGGTCGAGCCCGCCGAAGAGCCCCGTGAGCACGTCCCTGACCTTGGCGTTGCCGGCCCACTCGTGGTCGGCCATGTCCCGGATGACCTCGTGCCGGACGGTCGCGGCCGAGTCGAGCGAGTCGTGCTGGGTGAGGACGCCGAGGCGGACCCCGCCGGAGTGCGTGACCCGGCCGGAGTCCGCGTCCTCCAGTTTGGCGAGCATGCGGATCAGCGTGGTCTTCCCGTCGCCGTTGCGGCCGACGACGCCGATCCGGTCCCCTTCGGACACGCCGAGCGAGATGCCGTCGAGGAGGGTACGGGTCCCGTACACCTTGCTGACGTTCTCGACATTGACCAGATTGACGGCCATTTCTCTCCTGCCACGGGGGATGCTCGACCCTCCAGGGTAGTCGGCGCGGCGGACACCCTTCGGCGCCCGGCTTTTTCGCGGTCATGAGGGCGGCAGCGGCTTGCGGCAGGGCGCGCGATGGTCGTGCGCGCTGTTCACGAACGGCGCGTGCGCGGATCGCTCACGCCCCCGGTCCCCGCGTGCCGACGGTGACACCCATCGGGCGGCGGCCCGCGACGAACGGTTGCGCGCGCGGGGCGGACGCCCCCTCGCGCACGCCGTGGCGGGCCGGGCACGGGCGCGAGCCCTTCCGGCCGGGCCGGCATCGTCACTCCGGCTCGGAAGGCTTCGCTTCGGAGCCCCTCGGCTCGGAAAGCCTCGACTCGGAGACCTCCGGGTGGCGTTCCTCGTAGCGCCACATCGCCCGCACGAGGCCGTCGTCCGGGCCGCCGTCGACGTCGAGGGGCCGCAGCGCGCGCACGGCGGCGACACAGCGCGGGTCGTCGCGCTGCGCGAGCCCGTAGGCGGCGTGTACCCGGGTGTCCCGCAGCTCGTCGTCGAGGAGTCCGGCGAGCACGTCGGTGACGCCGGGCGCCTGCGCGGGGCAGTGCGCCAGCCAGTGGGCCGCCCGCTCACGCACCCGGGGGTCGGGGTCGCCCGCGAGTGCGTACAGGACGTCGAGCTTCCCGCGCGCCACGCGCGTACCCGCGGATTCCGGTCGCAGGGTGTCGGGCACCTCCAGGCGTACACGCGGGTCGGGATGCCCGGCGTACGGCAGACCCACGGCCTCGATGATCTCCCCGTTCCCGTCCGAGTCGCCCTCCTCGCTCAGCCCGGACAGCACCAGGGCGAGCACCTCGGGATCCGGCTCCTCCAGGGCCCAGGGCAGGAACACCTCGGGCGCGAGTTTGTGGACGACGGAACCCGGCCGCGAGAACATGCCGCCGAACCCGATGACGAGGCACCGCAGCACGTCCGCGGCGAAGAGTCGGTGCAGTCGGTCGGGATGCGCGCTCAGCGCCTGGGCGGCCCCCCAGGTCTCCTCGTCCAGCCGACCGGCGAGGAGGACGACGGAGTCGGACCAGACGCCGTGGTCCCGGTCCGGGCGGGTGAGTGCCCGCGCGACCAGCTCGTCGAACGACGTCCGGATCCGGAAGCGCTGCTCCAGCACGGTGAGGACACCCGGATGGCCGTCCCACACGGTCTGCCCGCCGAGCGAGTGGCGCTCGTACTGCGAGGACCAGGAATCGACCCGCACCGTGCCGCGCTCGACCGGCCCGGCCGCGCCGGTCCTGCGCCGCAGCTCGGTCCCGAGGTCCGCCTCGGCCCAGTACCGCGCGCGTGCCAGCAGATCGGCCCGCGCGTCGGCGTCGAGGCGCACGAGATCGGGGAGCAGCCTGGCGGCCATCCAGGAACAGCCGCCGTCCACCGCCCGGGTCAGCGCGGTGTCCCCTCCCGGCAGCCCGGGGTCCCCTCCCGGTACCCCGGCCAGTGGGCGCAGCGGATCGGCGCCGGCATCGATCAACGCCTCGGCGACCGGTTCGTCGTACGCCGCCACGGCCACGCAGAGGAGCGGAACGCCGTCGGCCGGGTCGCAGGCGTTCGCGTCCTCCACGCCCTCCAGCAGGTCCCGGACGGCTTCGACGTCCCCGCGCCGGACGGCCGCGGCCAGATCGGCCGATCTCATACGCATGCCTCCCCACCCCGGCGTCCTGGGTGGAACCGGCCGGGGGAGCCTAGAGGGGACGGGCCGCTGGTAGCAGCCGAATTACGGCCGGGACAGGCTGTCTACGACGAGGACGGCCGCGTCACGTGCGGTCCCCGACGACCGTCGCGCCCGGCGCCGGTCCCGCCGCCACGCGCACGTTCCGGCAGGTGCCCGACGTGCGCAGCGCCTGCGCGATCTTCTCCGCGGCGGCGGGGTCGCGGGCGAGGAACGCGGTGGTCGGGCCCGAGCCCGAGACGAGGGTGGCGAGGGCGCCGGCCGCGTGGCCCGCGGCGAGGGTGTCGGCGAGTTCGGGGAAGAGCGACAGCGCGGCCGGCTGGAGGTCGTTGGAGACGGTGGCCGCGAGGGCGTCGGGGTCACCCTCTGCCAGGGCGTCGAGGAGGCGCCGGGAGGCCACCGGTGCGGGGATGTCCCGGCCCTGCGCCAGCCGGTCGAACTCCCGGAACACCGACGGGGTCGACAGCCCCCGTTCGGCCATCGCGAACACCCAGTGGAACGTGCCGCCGGCCTCCAGGGCCGTCAGCTTCTCGCCGCGCCCGGTGCCGAGAGCCGCCCCGCCGACCAGGCTGAACGGCACATCGCTGCCCAACTCGGCGCAGATCTCGAGGAGTTCGTCACGGGTGGCGCCGGTGCCCCACAGCGCGTCGCAGGCCAGCAGCGCGCCCGCGCCGTCCGCGCTGCCGCCCGCCATGCCCCCGGCGACGGGGATGTCCTTGGCGATGTGGAGGTGCACGTCGGGCGTACGGCCGTACCGCTCGGCCAGCGCGATCGCGGCCCGCGCCGCCAGGTTCGTACGGTCCAGGGGCACCTGGCCGGCGTCCGGGCCCTCGCAGGTGACGCGGAGTCCGTCGGCCGGGGTCACCGTGACCTCGTCGTACAGACCGACCGCGAGGAAGACGTTCGCCAGGTCGTGGAAGCCGTCCGCGCGGGCGGCGCCCACCGCGAGCTGCACGTTGACCTTGGCGGGCACCCGCACGGTGACGCTCACTCGGAGGACTCCTCGGGCTGTCCGGGCTGCTCGGGCTGCTTGTTCTCGGCGATGCGGGCGAACTCCTCGACCGTGAGGGCCTCGCCGCGCGCCTGTGGCGAGACGCCGGCCGCCACCAGGGCCTCCTCGGCCCGGGCCGGGGAGCCCGCCCATCCGGCGAGCGCGGCCCGCAGGGTCTTGCGGCGCTGGGCGAACGCCGCGTCGACCACGGCGAACACCTCGCGCCGCGACGCCGTGGTGTCGATCGGCTCGGTCCGCCGCACCAGCGACACCAGCCCGCTGTCCACGTTCGGCGCGGGCCAGAAGACCTTGCGCCCGATGGCGCCGGCCCGCTTGACCTCGGCGTACCAGTTGGCCTTGACCGACGGCACGCCGTACACCTTCGAGCCGGGCCCGGCGGCGAGCCGGTCGGCGACCTCGGACTGGACCATGACGAGGGTGCGCTCGATGCTCGGGAAGGTCTCCAGCATGTGCAGCAGCACGGGCACGGCCACGTTGTACGGCAGGTTCGCGACCAGCGCGGTCGGGGCGGGGCCGGGCAGCTCGGTCACCTGCATCGCGTCGGAGTGCACCAGCGCGAAGCGCTCCGCGCGCTCCGGCATGCGCGCCGCGATCGTCGCGGGCAGCGCGCCGGCCAGGACGTCGTCGATCTCGACGGCCGTGACCCGGTCGGCGGTCTCCAGCAGCGCCAGGGTGAGGGAGCCGAGCCCCGGGCCCACCTCGACGACCACGTCGTCGGGCCGGACCTCCGCGGTGCGGACGATACGGCGGACCGTGTTCGCGTCGATCACGAAGTTCTGGCCGCGCTGCTTGGTGGGACGCACGCCGAGGACCGCCGCCAGCTCACGGATGTCGGCGGGGCCCAGAAGGGCGTCGGGGGCGGGGCTGGTACTCACGGGACAAGGGTACGGGGGCGCACGGACACCGCCCGCCGCCGCACCTCTCACCCGTCCGCCGCCGACCGCTCAGCCGTGCAGCCGCGTCCCGCAGTGCGGCCAGGGACTCGCCCCGCGTCGCACGTACAGCTTCTTCGCGCGGAGCGTCTGTTCCGCCGCCGGTGCGTCCTGGGGCCGTCCGCTGCCGCCGAGGCTCTGCCAGGTGCGGGTGTCGAACTGGTACAGCCCGCCGTACGTGCCCGAGGGGTCGACCGCGTTCGGCCGGCCGCCCGACTCGCAGACCGCGAGACCCTGCCAGTCCAGGCCGTCGGCGCCCTGCACGGAGGCGGGCAGCGGCTTCGTCCCGACCTTCACCACCTGATCGCGCGGTTCGCGCACGATCTCGTCGCGGATCCGCCGCGGTTGCTGCCGTACGCCGTTCACGGTGCGCAGCGAGTACGTGATCCGGCGCAGGCCGGGCTGTCCGGCCCGCTCCACCACCTCCGTGCCCTTGAACAGCGAGGAGTCGTCGGTGCGGTGCACGTCGAACGGGATCGCCTCCTCCCGTACCTCCTTGGTGCCGGTGATCCGCAGCACGGTGACCGTCTGTCCGTCGCGCGGGAAGCTGTCGGGCGCGACGGACGTGGCGTCCTGGCCGCGCAGGGTGATCCCGGCCGCCGCCACCGCCTCGCCCACGGTCGCCGCGTTGGTGCGGATGGTGCGGGCCCGGCCGTCGGCCATGACCGTGACCGAGCGCTCGGTGCGGACGTCCAGCGCGAGCCCCGCGCGGCCGATCGGCTGGGAGCGCGGGACGGACAGGTAGGCGCCCTCCGCGCGCACCCCGAGCTGCTGGAGCGCCTCCTGCACGGTGTGCGCCGTCGTCCACACCTCGTGCCGGTGTCCGTCCAGGGTGAGCCGGACGGGCCGCCCGTAGTGCACCGCGATCTCGTCACCGCTGGTGAGGGCGGTGTCGGGGCCGGGCGCCACCACGTCGTGCGCGCCCACCCGCACGCCTTCCTCGGCGAGGAGTTCGCTCACGTCGTCGGCGAAGGTGTGCAGCGTGCGCGGCTTGCCGTCGACGGTCAGCTCGACCGCCTTGTCCTCGGCGACGAAGGCGGTGGTGCCGCCGGCCAGGAACGCGACGACGAGTGCCTGCGGGACCAGTCGGCGGATGGTGGACTCGGGACGCTCGGCGGAGCGCCCCCGGCGCCGGCGCGCGGCCCGCCCCGCGTCCTGTCCCGCGTCCTGCCGCGGCAGCGGGGACAGCGGGGGCGGCGGAGCCTGCTGGGGCAGCACCGGTCCGGAGAGCTGGACCGTCTCGGCGTACGGAGCGGCCCCCGTGAACCGGCCCGGCTCGGCGTAGGGAGCGGTCCCGGCGGGCGGGGCCTGCTCGGCGAACCGGACCGGTTCGGGGAGCTGGAGCGTCTCGGGAGGCGGGGGCGGCGCTTCGTACGTCTCGTACGCGGGCCGGTAGGTGTCGTCGTACGTCCCGGGCGCCGCGTACACGCCGTACGCGATCGTCTCGGCGTTGTGCAGGTCGACGTACGACCCGCCACCGGCGTACGGCTCGTACTCGAAGTACTGCGAGTTGCTCACGCCGACACTCCAGGGGAGGGGTCCGGATCAGGCCCCCAGAACCTAGCGGAGCGACGGTCACTCTCCAAAGTGGCGCGGCTACCGAGAGTTGTGTTCGACGGGTGGCGGGCGCCCTCAGTAGTCGAACGCGCGTGCGGTGTTCGCGGCGAGGGCGGTGGCCAGGGTGTCCTCGTCGATGTCCCGTACGGCGGCCATGGCGCGCACCGTGACCGGAATCAGATACGGCGCGTTGGGCCGTCCGCGGTAGGGCGCCGGGGTCAGGAACGGGGCGTCGGTCTCCACCAGGAGCAGCTCCAGCGGGGCCACCGCGACGGCGTCCCGGAGGTTCTGGGCGTTCTTGAAGGTGACGTTGCCGGCGAAGGACATGAAGTATCCGGCGCGGGCGCAGATCTCGGCCATCTCGGCGTCGCCGGAGTAGCAGTGGAAGACGGTGCGCTCGGGGGCGCCCTCCTCCTTCAGGACGCGCAGGACGTCCGCGTGGGCGTCACGGTCGTGGATGACCAGGGCCTTGCCGTGCCGCTTGGCCATCTCGATGTGGGCGCGGAAGGAGGTCTCCTGGGCGTCCTTTCCCTCGGGTCCGGTGCGGAAGTGGTCGAGTCCGGTCTCGCCGACGCCCTTGACGTGCGCAAGCGCGGCCAGGCGGTCGATCTCGGCGAGCGCCTCGTCGAGCGCCTGCGTGCCGCCCGGCGTCCGCGCGCCCTGGCGGGACCAGCCGTCGGGATCACCGTGCACGATGCGCGGCGCCTCGTTCGGGTGCAGGGCGACCGTGGCGTGGACGCTGCCGTGGGCCGCCGCCGTCTCGGCCGCCCACCGGGAGCCCCGTACGTCGCAGCCGACCTGCACGACCGTCGTCACGCCGACCGACGCCGCTTTCGCGAGGGCCTCCTCCACCGTGCCCGACTGCATGTCGAGGTGGGTGTGGGAGTCGGCGACCGGCACCCCGAGAGGGGCCGGAAGCGGCGGCGCGGCGTTCTTGTCGGCGTTCTTGTCGGCGTTCGAAGGCATGCCCCGATCCTACGGAAGGGGCACGCCCTCCTCGGCGGGCGATCGGGCCGCCCGCCTGCGCCGCCCGCCTGGCCGGCTCGCCTGCCCGGCTAGCTCGCCTTGCGGAACGGGTGCAGAAGGTCGGACAGGTGCCAGTGGTGGTGCTGCGGCGCCTTGGACCGCGCGTCGGGCTGTGCGTCGGAGGGCTCCCCGGCCGCCGAGACCGGTGCCTGGACCGGTCCGGCCGGGGGCGCCTTGTGCTGTCGAGCCGCGTTGAGCACCGACGAGACCTGCCCCGCCCGCATGATGCGCACCACGTGCCCGTCGCAGTTCTGGCACGCGGGGCGGCTCAGCGGCGACGGCACGACCCGCCCGTTCGCCACGTAGAGCACGAACTCGTGACCGTCCGCGTCGGTGTGGTGCTCTATCTCGAAGGCCTGCTCCCAGCCGTGCCCGCAGCGCATGCAGGCGAAGGAGTACGACTCGTTGACGACGGCGCCGGCGCCGCCGCGGAGGCCGGTCTGCCCTGTGATGTCACTCATGACCGCTCCTGGTGTCCGCTGGTGGGACCGCTCAGGTCCCGTCATCCAGTGGACGCCTCGCCCGGAGCGAATGCACTCGACCTGTGCACTGTTGAAGGCGATTTGGGCGTCCCTTGCCCCAACGCCCGGCGTCCTTTGCCCGCACATGGGGCGCACGCTCAGACGACATGCGCCCTGCTCAGAGGGGGTGTGAGTCCCTTCACAACACCCGGGCAACAACCGTCACAGGCCCCCGGTGTTCTTCGCCGCCACCACCGCGTCGAACACCTCGCGCTTCGGCAGCCCCGCCTCCGCGGCCACCGCCGCGATGGCCTCCTTGCGGCGCTCGCCCGCCTCCTCGCGCACCCGCACCCGCCGCACCAGCTCCGCCGCGTCGAGCTCCTCGGGGCCGCGCTCGGGCGCCCCGGTGACGACGACGGTGATCTCGCCCCGCACGCCCTCGGCCGCCCACTCCGCCAGCTCGCCGAGCGGACCGCGCTTCACCTCTTCGTACGTCTTGGTCAGCTCCCGGCACACGGCGGCCCGCCGGTCCGCGCCGAACACCTCGGCCATCGCGGCGAGGGTGTCGTCGAGCCGGTGCGGGGCCTCGAAGTACACGAGGGTCCTGCGTTCCTGCGCGACCTCCCGCAGCCGGGACAGCCGCTCGCCAGCCTTCCTCGGCAGGAACCCCTCGAAGCAGAACCGGTCGACGGGCAGCCCGGACAGGGCCAGCGCGGTGAGCACCGCGGACGGGCCGGGGACGGCGGTGACGCGGATGTCCTGCTCGACGGCCGCGGCGACCAGCCGGTATCCCGGGTCGGAGACCGACGGCATCCCGGCGTCGGTGACGAGCAGCACGCGCGCGCCGCCCACCAGATCCGCGACCAGATCGGGAGTACGGGCGGACTCGTTCCCCTCGAAGTAGGACACGACCCGCCCCTTGGGCGTCACCCCCAGCGCGTGGGTCAGCCGCCGCAGCCGGCGCGTGTCCTCGGCGGCGATCACGTCGGCGCCTGCCAGCTCCTCGGCGAGACGGGGCGGGGCATCGGAGACGTCACCGATGGGAGTACCGGCGAGAACGAGGATTCCGGGCGTAGCTGTCACGTTTCCATCCTCGCAGGGCCGGGCCCCACTCGATCGGCCAGGCCGGTTAGGGCCCGTGCACGGGACTCACACAGACCTGTTCCCTACGATGGCGCGGTGACCAGTACCGCGTCCTCCATGGACTCCACGGACTACCGGCAGGGCCAGACACCGCCAGACCAGCGGCCGTCGTGGCAGCAACGGCTGCGCCGTTTCGGATACACCGCGGAGCCCTCCGCCGACGTCCGGGAGCGGCTGGTGCCGCCGTTCGCGCAGCCCAGCGCCCGGTTGTGGCAGGCGCTTGGCATCTCGCACCAGCGGGCCGACCGGATCGCGCGCCGGTCGTCCTGGACCGGTCCGCTGCTGGTCACGCTGCTGGCGGGCGTGCTCCGGTTCTGGCATCTGGGCAGCCCCAAGGCGGTGATATTCGACGAGACGTACTACGCCAAGGACGCGTGGGCGGTCGTCCACCGCGGGTTCGAGGTCAACTGGGACAAGAACGCCAACGACGTCATCCTCTCCTCCGGCGGGCACGTCACGATCCCGGCGGACGCGGCGTACGTCGTGCATCCGCCGGTCGGCAAGTACGTGATCGGGCTGGGCGAGCTGCTCTTCGGGTTCGACCCGTTCGGCTGGCGGTTCATGACGGCGGTGCTCGGCACGCTCAGTGTTCTGCTGCTGTGCCGGATCGGCCGCCGGATCTTCCGCTCCACCTTCCTGGGCTGCCTGGCGGGCGCGCTGATGGCGGTCGACGGGCTCGCCTTCGTGATGAGCCGCACCTCGCTGCTCGACGGCGTGCTGATGTTCTTCGTGCTGGCGGCCTTCGGCTGTCTGGTGGTCGACCGGGACAAGGCGCGCGAGAAACTCGCCGCCGCGCTCCCCGTGGACGTGGACGGCCGCTGCCGCCCCGACCCGCACATCGCGGAGACCACCCGCCTGGGCCTGCGCCCCTGGCGCTGGGGCGCCGGTCTGATGCTGGGCCTGGCCATCGGCACCAAGTGGAACGGCCTGTACATCCTGGTCGCGTTCTGCCTGATGGCGGTGTTGTGGGACGTCTCCTCGCGCAGGGTGGCGGGTGCCCGCCGCCCGTACCTGGCGGTGCTGAAGCGCGACACGGGCTTCGCGTTCCTGGCCACGGTGCCGGTCGCGCTGGTCACCTACCTGGTGTCGTGGACGGGCTGGATCCTGTCCGCCACGGACGGCAAGGGCGGCTACTACCGCAACTGGGCGGCCACCGACGGCAAGGGCGGCAACTGGACCTGGCTGTTCCCCGACTGGTGGCGCAGCCTGTGGCACTACGAGCACGAGGTCTACGAGTTCCACACCCACCTCACCTCGCCGCACACGTACCAGTCGAACCCGTGGAGCTGGCTCGTCCTCGGCCGCCCGGTCTCGTACTTCTACGAGTCCCCCGCCCCGGGCCAGGACGGCTGCCCGACGGACGCGGGCGAGAAGTGCGCCCGCGAGGTCCTCGCGATCGGCACGCCCCTGCTGTGGTGGGCGGCCTGCTTCGCGGTCCTCTACGTCCTGTGGCGCTGGCTCTTCCGCCGCGACTGGCGCGCCGGCGCGATCGTCTGCGGCATCGCGGCCGGCTACCTGCCGTGGTTCATGTACCAGGAACGCACGATCTTCCTCTTCTACGCCGTCGTCTTCCTGCCGTTCCTGTGTCTGGCGGTGGCCATGATGATCGGCGCGCTCATCGGTCCCCCGGGCTCCAGCGACACCCGCCGCGTGGCGGGCGCCACCGGCGCGGGTGTCCTCGTCCTGCTCATCGCCTGGAACTTCATCTACTTCTGGCCCCTGTACACCGGCCAGGCCATCCCGATCGACGACTGGCGTTCACGTATGTGGCTGGATACGTGGGTCTAACGATTACTGAAACTCTCGCCCCACGCGCCACCCTTTCCGCTTACTGTGAGCCTGAGGGAATTTTCTGAACGCGTTCAGAAACGCCCACGAGGGCGGCAACGGGGACAACGGGGAGGGCGTACATGCGCAAGGGGGCCAAGGCAGCGGTAGTCGGCTCGGTCTTCGCGGTGATGGTGGGCGGGGCCGGGTACGGGGCCTTCAACATCGTCAACGCGCTGAACGGCGGCGGGAGCGGGGCCGACGGGCCGGGGGGCAGCGAGCCGGTGGCCGTGAAGACCGGGCCGCCCAGCGGGTCCGAGGTGAAGGACACGAGCGCCCGGTTCTTCGCGGCCTGGGAGAAGGGGCAGGCCGTGGCGGCCGCCCATCTCACCAACAACGCGGCGAAGGCCGAGCCCCTGCTGACCTCGTACGGCCAGGCGGCGCACATCACCGGCGTGAAGATCACGCCGGGCGCGTCGGTGGGCGACAGCGTGCCCTTCACGGTCCGGGCGACCGTGTCGTACGACGGGAAGTCCAAGCCGCTCACCTACAAGAGCGAGCTGACGGTCGTCCGGGGCGTCACCACCGGCAAGGCACTGGTGGACTGGGCGCCTTCGGTCGTCCACCCCGAGCTGAAGTCCATGGACGACACCCTGGTCACGGGCTCCTCGACGGCGCCGTCGATCGAGGCCGTGGACCGTGACGGCAAGGTGCTCACGAAGGAGAAGTACCCCTCCCTGGGGCCGATCCTGGACCAGCTGCGCGCCAAGTACGGGAACAAGGCGGGCGGGACGGCCGGCGTCGAGCTGGCGATCAGACACGCCACCCCGGACACCGCCGACACCCCGCTGCTGACCCTCGCCGAGGGCAAGGCGGGCAAGGTGCCCACCACCCTCAGCGCCGACGTGCAGGCGGCCGCGGAGAAGGCGGTGCAGAAGTACGACCAGTCGTCGGTGGTGGCCGTCAAGCCGAGCACCGGCGAGGTGCTGGCGGTCGCCAACAACCGGACGGACGGCTGGAACGCGGCGTTCCTGGGAGAGGTCGCACCCGGCTCCACCATGAAGATCCTCAGCGCGGCCACGCTCATCGACAACGGCCTGACCACCGCGAACGGCCCCGCGCCCTGTCCGTCCACGGCCGTCTCCGAGAGCCAGACCTTCCACAACATCACCGGCATGAAGCCGAACGACAACGCGACCCTCGCCGAGAGCTTCGCCCGCTCCTGCAACACGGCGTTCGTGAAGTTCGCGGACGAGGTGAAGGTCGACTCGCTGACGAACGAGGCCCGGGACCGGTTCGGGATCGGCCTCGACTGGCAGACCGGCATCGCGTCCTTCGACGGCTCCGTCCCGGCCGCCGGCGGCCCGGACACCGCGGCCGGCCTGATCGGCCAGGGCCAGGTCCAGATGAACCCGCTGAACATGGCGTCGGTCATGGCGACCGCGATGACGGGCACCTTCCGCCAGCCGGTGATCGTGCCGCTCAGCCTCGACGGCCGGGAAGCGGCACACGCGCGTGGTCTGTCGTCGGGCACCGTGCAGCAGCTGCGCTCCATGATGAACCGCACCGCGACCAGCGGCACCGCGGCCGAGGTGATGGCCGGGCTGAGCGGCCGGATCGGCGCGAAGACCGGTTCCGCCGAGGTCGACGGGCAGAGCAGGTCCGACAGCTGGTTCACCGGCTACCGGGGTGATGTGGCGGCCGCCGCGATGACCCAGGACGGCGGTCACGGCGTCGACGCGTCCGGCCCGATCGTCGCGGACGTGCTGCGGGCCGGCTGAACGGCGGGACGGTGGCTGACGTCACACATGACGTCACCCTCACAGGACGGGACTCTAGGGTGGTAGCCGTCGTTGGGGTCAATGAGGGCAACGAGGGCAGCGGGGCTGGGGGGAAGCCCCTGGGGATCCGGAGGATCTGGCAGTGGGCAAGAGAAGGCGCGTCGAAGAACGGCGCAAGAAGCGGCGGCCCGCCGTCGCCGGCGGCATGATCGCCGTCGTGATCGTCGGGGCGGGCATCGGCGTCTACGCGCTGTACGGGGGCGGAGCGGCGGCCGACGAGGGCTCGGCCGCGACGGCCAACGGCACCCAGGTGCCCCGGGTCAGGGCCGACGCGCCGTCGGCGACCGAGGCGAAGACCACGGCCGCCCGGTTCCTGACGGCCTGGCAGCAGGGCAAGGTGTCCGGGGCGGCCGCCGCCACGGACGACCCCGCGGCCGCCACCGCCCTCCTGACCGGCTACACCAAGGACGCCCACGTCACGGGCGCCACCTTCACCGCGGGCAAGGCCGCCGGCGCCAAGGTCCCGTTCTCCGTGAAGGGCACGGTGAAGTACAAGGGCGTCAGCAAGCCGCTCACGTACGCCAGCACCCTCACCGTCGTCCGCAACCCGAAGAACGGCACGGCGCAGGTCGACTGGCACGCTTCCGTCGTCCACCCGGACCTCCAGGACGGCGACACGCTCGTCACCGGCGACTCCGGCACCCCGCCGGTCAAGGCCGTCGACAGTGCGGGCGGCGAGCTGACCGCCGCCAAGTACCCCTCCCTGGAGCCGGTCCTGGACGGGCTGCGGGAGAAGTACGGCAAGAAGGCGGGCGGCAAGGCCGGTGTGGAGCTCCAGGTCGTCCGCGGCAAGGCGTCGAAGGCGAAGAAGGCCTCCGACAAGACGCTGCTGGAGCTCAGCAAGGGCACTCCGGGCACCGTGAAGACCACACTGAGCCCGACCCTCCAGGCGGCCGCCGAGCGGCAGGTGGCGAAGACCGCGAAGTCGTCGGTCGTCGTGATGCGCCCCTCCACGGGCGAGATCCTCGCGGTGGCCAACGCCAGCCACGGCTTCAACACCGCGTTCAACGGCTCGCTCGCGCCCGGCTCCACGATGAAGGTCATCACCTCGTCGCTCCTCATCGAGAAGGACCTGGCGTCGGCCGACAAGGTGCACCCCTGCCCGAAGACGTTCACCTACGGCGGCTGGAAGTTCCACAACGACGACGACTTCAAGATCGACGGCGGCACGTTCAAGGCGAGTTTCGCGCGCTCCTGCAACACCGCCTTCATCAGCCAGGCGCCCGACCTGGACAACGACAGCCTGACCAAGCAGGCGCAGCAGGTCTTCGGCCTGTCGATGAACAACTGGGCGATCGGCGTGCCGTCCTTCGACGGCTCGGTCCCGGTGCAGTCGGCGGCGCAGATGGCGGCGTCGCTGATCGGTCAGGGCGGGGTCCGGATGAATCCGCTGAACATGGCGTCGGTCGCCTCCACCGTGAAGGCGGGCACCTTCCACCAGCCGTATCTGGTCGCCCCGTCCGTCGACGACCGCACGCTGGCGACCGCCTCGCGCACGATGTCGTCTTCCACCCTGTCGCAGTTGCGGGAGCTGATGAACTACACCGCCGCGGCCGGCACCGCCGCCGAGGCGATGTCCGGCCTGGGCCCCGACTACGGCGCCAAGACGGGCTCGGCCGAGGTCGACAACCAGGACAAGCCCAACGGCTGGTTCACCGCCTACCGCGGCGACCTGGCGGCCGCCGGCGTCGTCCAGGCGGGCGGCCACGGCGGCGACACGGCCGGACCCATCGTGGCCTCACTGCTGCGCCTGGGCGGCTGACACCCCGCCCGAAAGCCCACCGGAACGCGGGCCTGACGCCCACCGGAACACGGTCCGGCACGCCCGCCGGGCCGGTCCGGTCCGGGCCGGACCGTCCGGCTAGTGCGTGACGGGCTGCTGTGCCGTCGCCATGTAGGTGCGGCGCAGGAACCGCAGCAGCGTCTTCGACTCGAACTGGACGACCGAGACTCCGTGCGGGGAGTGGAACTCGACGACGGCCTGGACGCGCCCGCACGGCCACACCCGGACCTCGCCGGTACCGGCCGGGGCACGCAGCCCCTGTTCCAGGAGAGTGCGGGAGAACGTCCACTCGCGCCGGTCGGGCAGCCCGACGCGGACCGACCGGGGATCCTCGGGGTCGTACCGCAGGACGACGGGTACGGCAGTGCGTTCTTCCTCGGCCTGATCGGCGTCGGTGACGATGTGGGCTCGCGCGTACTGTTCGACTACGGACATCGGCCGACCCTCTCACGCAGCGTGACCTGTGCGGAAGCTGTGCGTCCGCTCCCCTTCCAATGTCGCATATTTTGCGGATTGCGCTCCTCGCGCAGGCATATCTCACCTGTGCGATACACGGATGCGGCGGGGGCCCGCCGCAGGATTGCCGCGAGCCCCGCGCACCTCGCAAGCCCCGCGAGCCGCGAGCCCCGCGCCGGAAGAGACAAGCTTCTCGCTCTTGCGAACCGTTCGCATTAAGCCACTATCATCGTCGGGTGCACGTACCCGACGGATTCATCAACGCCCCGACCTCCGCCGTGACCGGAGTCGTCGCCGCCGGCGCCATCGCCGTGAGCCTGCGCGGCGCGCGCCGCGAGCTGGACGACCGGACCGCGCCGCTGGCCGGCCTGGTGGCGGCGTTCATCTTCGCCGTGCAGATGCTGAACTTCCCCGTCGCGGCGGGGACCAGCGGCCACCTGCTCGGCGGCGCGCTCGCCGCGATACTCGTGGGCCCCTGCACAGGGGTCCTGTGCGTGTCCGTGGTCCTGCTGATGCAGGGCGTCCTCTTCGCCGACGGCGGTCTGACCGCGCTCGGCGTGAACATCACCGACATGGCCATCGTGACGACCGTCGTGGCGTACGCCGTCTTCCGCGGCCTGGTGAAGGTGCTGCCCCGCAGCCGCCGGTCCATCACGGTCGCCTCCTTCGTCGCCGCCGTACTGTCCGTGCCAGCCGCCGCCGTCGCCTTCACGCTCATCTACTGGATCGGCGGCACCACCGACGTGGCGATCGGCAAGGTGGCGACCGCGATGATCGGCGTGCATGTGCTGATCGGTATCGGCGAGGCCGTGATCACCGCGCTGACCGTGGGCGCCGTTGTCGCCGTCCGGCCGGATCTCGTCCATGGCGCACGCGATCTGCGGCAGAAGCTCCGGCTGCGGGTGCACGGCGAACTCGTCGACGCCCCGGCGGCCGAGGAGGCGCCGGCCGGCGCGCGCACGCCCGTGGCGGCGCGCACCTCGCGGCGCACGCTGTGGGTGACGGGCCTGGTCACGTCCCTCGTCCTGGCCGGATTCGTCAGCTTCTACGCCTCCGCCAACCCCGACGGCCTGGAGAAGGTCGCCGCCGACAAGGGCATCGACAGGAAGGCCGAGGGGCACGCCTCCGCCGACTCCCCGCTCGCCGACTACGGCGTCAAGGACGTGACGAACGCCCGTCTGTCCGGCGGCCTCGCGGGCGTGATCGGCGTCGGCACGACCGTCGTCGCGGGCAGCGCGGTGTTCTGGGCGGTGCGCAGGCGCCGGACGGGCGACGACGTGTCACCGACGGCCGTAGAGAACGTCTGACGTCATGGGCGCGGGACACGCACACCGGCTCTACCGGCACGGGCACTCGCCCGTGCACGGCCTGCCGCCGCACACCAAGCTCGCCGCCGTCTTCGCCTTCGTGGTGGTCGTCGTGTCGACGCCGCGGGAGGCGATGTGGGCGTTCGGCCTGTACGCGGTCCTGCTGGCCTTCGCCGCGCGCCACGCGCGCGTGCCCGCCGGTTTCCTGCTCAAACGGCTGCTGATCGAAGTGCCGTTCGTCGCGTTCGCGGTACTGATGCCGTTCGTGGCGGAGGGCGAACGGGTGGACGTCCTCGGCCTGTCGCTCAGCGTCAACGGCCTGTGGGGCGCCTGGAACGTCCTCGCGAAGGGCACCCTGGGCGTCGCCGCCTCCGTGCTGCTGGCGTCCACCACCGAGCTGCGGGAACTGCTCCTCGGCCTCCAGCGTCTGCGGCTGCCCCCGCTGCTCGTGCAGATCGCGTCCTTCATGATCCGCTACGGCGACGTCATCGCGGACGAGATGCGGCGCATGCGGATCGCCCGGGAGTCACGCGGGTTCGAGGCGCGCGGGGTACGGCACTGGGGGGTGCTCGCGAAGTCGGCGGGCGCGCTGTTCATCCGCTCCTACGAACGCGGCGAGCGCGTACACCTGGCCATGATCAGCCGGGGGTACGCCGGTTCGATGCCGGTGATCGACGAGGTGACCGCGTCACGGGCGCAGTGGTCGTACGCACTCACCCTCCCGTTCGTCGCCCTTCTGGTCTGCGTGTTGGGATGGTCCCTGTGACTGACGCCGTGACGCCTTCCGTGACGCCCTCGCCCTCCCTGGAAGTGGCCGGTCTGGCCTTCGCCTACCCCGACGGCCACCAGGCCCTGTTCGGCGTGGACTTCTCCGTCGCGCGAGGCGAGCGGGTCGCACTGCTCGGCCCCAACGGCGCTGGCAAGACGACCCTCGTGCTGCACCTCAACGGCATCCTGACCGGCGGCGCGGGCACCGTGACGGTGGCCGGGCTGCCCGTCGGCAAGCAGCACATGGCGGAGATCCGCCGCAAGGTCGGCATCGTCTTCCAGGACCCGGACGACCAGCTGTTCATGCCGACGGTCCGCGAGGACGTGGCGTTCGGGCCGGCCGCCGCCGGGCTGAAGGGGGCCGCCCTGGAGGCGCGGGTCGACCACGCCCTCGAACAGGTCGGCATGGCGGAGTTCAAGAACCGTCCGCCGCACCACCTGTCCTTCGGCCAGCGCCGCCGGGTGGCCGTCGCGACGGTGCTCGCGATGGAACCGGAGATCCTCGTCCTGGACGAGCCGTCCTCCAACCTCGACCCCGCCTCGCGCCGGGAACTGGCCGACATCCTGCGGTCGTTGGACGTCACCGCGCTCATGGTCACGCACGACCTGCCGTACGCCCTGGAGCTGTGTCCGCGCGCCCTCATCCTCAGTGAGGGCGTGATCGCCGCGGACGGCCGGACCGGCGATCTGCTCGCCGACGACGCCCTCATGCGCGCCCATCGCCTGGAGCTGCCCTTCGGGTTCGACCCGCGCTCCGCAACAATGGGCGCGTGAACAATGGGCGCGTGACGAACGAGGCACCCACCGCCGACGGCACCCTGCTCCTCGACGAGCAGCTGTGCTTCGCGCTGTACGCGGCCCAGCGGGCGGTGACGGCCGCCTACCGGCCGCTCCTGGACGAGCTGGGGCTCACCTACCCCCAGTACCTCGTGCTGCTGGTCCTGTGGGAGCGCGGCGAGACGACCGTCAAGGAACTGGCGTCGGCCCTGCGCCTCGACTACGGCACGATGTCGCCGCTGCTGAAGCGGCTGGAGGGGGCGGGGCTGGTGCTCCGGGAGCGCTCGGCGCGGGACGAGCGCTCGGTGCTCGTCGCATGCACCGGGCGCGGCGAGGAGCTGAGAGGGCGCGCGGAACGCGTGCCCGCCTCCCTGCTCGCGACGACGGGGCTCGGGGCGGCGGAGGTCACACGGCTGCGCGAGGAGCTGTGGGAGCTCGCGGAACGGGCACAGGGCGCGGCGGACCGCACCCGCTGAGTCCGGTGGAGTCCGGTGGAGTCCGGCTGCAACGGAGTCCGGCGGCACGGAGTCCGGCGGAGCCTCACGGCTGCCACCGCCGCCCTCCACCCCCCTGAGTTACCCCCGGTACGGCCCCCCTGGTAGACGAGCACCTACCTACCGGCCGGTACCTTGTGCACGATGTAATTGGGCAAGGTTATTGGGCAAGTTCCCGGGGGAGGTCCCGCCGTGACCGAAGGCAGCGCCGTCGACACCGTCAACACCGTCGACACCCGTCCGACGAAGATCACATACGTCGCCGAGGCAACCGCGCACGGCGGCCGCGACGGGTACGTGACCAGCCAGGACGGCCAGATCGAGCTGAAGGTGGCGATGCCGCCGGAGCTGGGCGGCGACGGCAACGGCACCAACCCGGAGCAGCTCTTCGCGGCCGGTTACAGCTCCTGCTTCCACAACGCGCTGATCCTGGTCGGCAACCGCGCGGGCTACGACCTCACCGGGTCCACGGTGGCGGCGAAGGTCGGGATCGGCCCCAACAAGACCAAGGGCTACGGGCTCGCCGTCGCGCTCAGCGTCTCGCTCCCCGTACTCGACCCGGAACTCGCCGGGAAGCTGGTCGACGCGGCGCACCAGGTGTGCCCCTACTCGAACGCCACCCGCGGCAACATCGATGTAACGATCATTCTCGGCTAGCGAAACGAAGGAATCGCAGGCTCGACGGGGGTGTTCCCCCAGGAGTTGAAGGCGGTCTTCGAGAGGGCGTGCGGGCGTGAACGTGAACGGTGCGGTGGCCGAGGGCTTCGAGCCGGTCCGGGAGGCGTTCGCGGCGAACTTCGAGGTGCTCGGGGACCGGGGCGCGGCGGTGGCCGTCTACCGGGACGGGCACAAGGTCGTCGACCTGTGGGGCGGCACGCGAGACGTCGACGGCGCGGCCGGCACGGCCGACGCGGCGCCCTGGGAACAGGGCACCGCGCAGATCGTGCGGTCGGCGACCAAGGGCGTCGCCGCCGTCGCACTCCTGCTGCTGCACCAGCGCGGGGAACTGGACCTGGACGCGCCCGTGGGGACGTACTGGCCGCAGTACAAGGCCGCGGGCAAGGAGCGCACGCTCGTCCGGCACCTGCTCGCGCACCGCGCGGGCGTCCCCGTGCTGGACCGGCCGCTGACACCCGCCGAGGCCGCCGACCCCGACCTCGGCGCGGCGGCGGTGGCGGCGCAGGCGCCGGCCTGGGAGCCCGGGACGGACCACGGGTACCACGCCCAGACGTACAGCTGGCTGACCGGCGAGCTGGTGCGGCGGATCACCGGGCGGACCATCGGCGAGTGGATCGCCGACGAGATCGCCGGCCCGGTGGGGGCCGACCTGTGGCTCGGACTGCCGCAGGCGCAGCACGCGCGCGTGGGGCGCGTGGGGCAGGTGGACGCGCCCGCGCGGAGCGGGGCGCTGAAGACCCGGCCCAAGCCGGCCGTCACCGCCGCCCACGCCGACCCCGCCTCCCTCACCCGCCGCGCCTTCGCCGCGATCACCCCGCTGCCCGACGAGAACGACCCCGCCTACCGGGCCGCGGCGCTCCCCGCCTCCAACGGCATCGCCACCGCGGACGGCCTGGCCCGCTTCTACGCGTCGCTGATCGGCGAGGTGGCGGGCGGGGTGCGGCTGCTGCGGCCGGAAACGGTGGAACTGGCGCGCGGCGAGCAGTCCTCGGGCCCCGACCGGGTGCTCGTCGTGAACACCCGGTTCGGCCTCGGCCCCATGCTGCACGGGGCCGCGTCCCCGCTGCTGTCCCCCACCTCCTTCGGCCACCCGGGCCGCGGAGGCGCGCTCGGCCTCGCCGACCCCGAGTCCGGCGTCGCCTTCGGCTATGTCACCAACGGCTTCCGGACGAGCGTGACGGCGGACCCGCGCGCGCAGGCGCTGCTGCGAGCGCTGCGGACGGCCCTGACCGCCGAGCGCTGACGCCCACCCGTCTCACGCGCGTCTCAAGGTCCTCGCACGCCTCACGTGTCTCACACGTTGATCGAGTGCGACCTGTGGCCCGAGTCGTCGTCGATCTCCACATGGGCCTTGGTCAGCAGCTGCATGGCGATCTCGTTGAGGGCGCGGGCGCCGGCGATCTCCTCGCCGACCCGTGGCTGGTTGACGTCCACGTTGTGCCGGGTGGCATGCCCATGGGTCCTGATCTCGGTCCCGTCGGGCAGACGTACCAGCGCCACCGCGCGGGTGTGCCGGCCGTCCTCCTCGAACTCCAGCTCGACATGCCATCCGACAGTGGTGTGCATAGTGGTCATGAGGTCACCTCCGGGGGTCCTCCTTCCAGGGTGCTCCCGCGAGCGGACGAACGCACCGCGTCGGCTCAGGGCAGCAGCCGCGTTCCGTCCGGTACGGCGACGCCGAACTCCTCGTCGAGGACCCGGCGCGCCTCCGTCTCGTCGGTGAGCTCGCGCTGCTTGACCGTGCCGTCGGGGTGGGTCTCGGTGAGCAGCGGACCGTTGAGGAGGAGATGGCGGTCGGCGGTGCTGCGCTGGACGTAGGCGCGGCTGCTGAACGGTGAGCGGGGGTTGGTGGCGATGTGCCAGTTGATCACCTCGAAGTCGGGCCGTTCGAAGGGTTCGAGAGTGAAGGCGTACTGCGCCTGCCAGCCGCCCCCGCCGGACACCCGGGAAGTCCCGGAAGTCCCGGGCGCCTCGGACACCCCGGTCGCCCCGGCCGTCGCCGCGTGCGCCTGGAGCACCCACAGTTCCAGCGGGCCGCGGTGCGGGGCGTGGACGAGGCGATGGCGGCGGCCCGCGTCGTGGAACTCCACGTCCGCGGTGAGCGGGACGGCTTCGAGCAGGGCTCCGGGGGCGCCGAAACCGACGTCGGCGAGGTACGGCCGCGGGTCGCCCGGGACCTCGACGAGGAGCGCCATATGGGTGCGGGGCCGCTCCTCGAAGCGCTGCGCGCCCACGACGACCCGCGCCGTCAGCAGGGTCACCCCGAAGCCCAGCGCCTCCAGGACGCCCGCGAGCAGCATGTTGTGCTCGTAGCAGTAGCCGCCGCGCCGGCCGCCCCGCACCAGCTTGGCGATCAGGTCCGCGGGGACGAGCGAGGGGACCGTGCCGCGCAGCGGGTCCAGGTTCTCGAAGGGGATGGCGCGGCTGTGGGCCAGATGCACACCCCGCAGGGTCGCCGCGTCGGCACGGCGTTCCCCCTCCCAGCCGATCCTCCTCAGGTAGGAGTCGAGATCGTCAGGGCCGAACGCTGTGGTCTCGGGCATGACTTCACCCTAACCAGCCGGGCACCCGGACGGACGAAGGGCGGTCGAGCGGACGGGCGGGCGAGCGGACAGGCGAGTCAGCCCGTGTGCAGCATCAGGCCGATACCGACGACGAGGAGTCCGGCGGCGACGAGCCGGGGCGCGCCGAACCGCTCCTTGAAGAACAGGGCGCCGATGGCCGCTCCGACGATGACCGACGACTCCCGCAGCGCGGCGATCGGCGCCAGTTCGGCGCGGGTCTGCGCCCACAGGACGAGGGCGTACGCGACGACGGACAGCGCGGAGCCGAGCAGCCCCAGGGCGGCGTAGGGGCGGAGCACGGCGAGGGTCCCCCCGCGCCAGCGGTGGACGGCGTACGCCGGGATGACGACCCCCTGCACGGCCATCAGCCAGGCGATGTACCCCAGGGAGGACCCGGAGGCGCGCACGCCCAGCCCGTCGACGACGGTGTAGGCGGCGATGGTCAGCCCGGTCGCCAGCGCGGCACCGATCGCCGCCCAGTTCGGCCGCCGGCCGCGCAGCCCCCACAGGGCGACGCCGGTCAGCCCCGCGCAGGACAGCGCGACACCGGCGGCCGCCCAGCCGTCCGGCACCTCGTGCGCGAAGACGGCGGCGAGGACGGTGACGACGAGCGGCGCGGAGCCGCGCGCGATGGGGTAGGCCTGCCCGAAGTCGCCGAGCCGGAACGACCGCATCAGCAGCACGTAGTAGGCGATGTGGACGAGAGCGGAGGACAGCAGGTACGGCCACGCGCGGGCCGCCGGGAACGCGGTGAACGGCACGAGCGCGAGCCCGATGAGCATGCCGCCGCCGGCGATCAGCGTGAACCCGACGAGTTTGTCGGTGATCCGGTGGGCGATGGCGTTCCAGCTGGCATGGGTGATCGCGGCGACCAGGACGGCCGCGGTGACCAGCGGGGTCACGCGGTGCGCTCGCGCACGTCCACGAGGGTCGCGTCGGCGTGCTCGACGAGGTCCTGGGGCGCGATGGGGAAGACGACGTGCGGGTTCCCCGCGGCGGCCCACACGACGTCGTGCGCGAGGAGGTTCCGGTCGGCCAGCACCCGCGTCCGCGTCCGGTGTCCGAAGGGCGGCACGCCCCCGATCGCGTATCCGGTGGTCTCGCGTACGACGTCGGCGGCGGCCCGGGTCACCTTCGCCACGCCGAGTTCCCTGCGCACCAGCTCCACGTCGACGCGCGAGGCGCCGTCCATCAGCACCAGCACGGGCACCCCGTCCGCCGCGAAGATCAGCGACTTGCAGATCTGGCTCAGCTCGCACCCGATCGCGGCGGCGGCCTCGGCGGCGGTCCTGGTCGCCTCGGGGAACCGGCGGACCCGGGTGTGCAGCTGGTCGAGGCCCAGGTCGTGCAGGGCCTCGGCGAATCGGGGATGCGCGGCTGTCGTCGTCATGCACCGCACGCTAGTGGCCGGTGTAGGGGGCACGCGAGCGGGTTGTCCCGCCTCAGGACGCCGGGTCCGTGCCGGAGCCGTCGTACGTCCCGCGCGAGCGCGCACGAAGCGCGAGCAGGATCGCGGCTCCGGCCCCGATCCAGAGATGGCCGACCGAGGGCCGACCGGTGGCCGATCGCGTGAGAAGAAGCCGGTGAGGGCGCCCCGTCCCCACGGAGCCCTCACCGGCGGTCTTGTGCGGTGGACCGGTACGTCAGGCGCGCACCAGTTCCCGGTCCTCGTCGCCGTCACGGGAGGAGGCGGCGTCGGCCTGGGTCTTCAGGCCCTCGCCCTCGACGTCCACGTTGGGCAGGGCGCGGTCCAGCCACTTCGGCAGCCACCAGGCCTTCTTGCCGAGCAGTGCCAGCACGGCCGGCACGATCGCCATGCGCACGATGAACGCGTCGAAGAAGACGGCGATCGCCAGGCCGAAGCCGATCATCTTGATCATCGACTCGGTGGAGCTGATGAAGCCGCCGAAGACGGCCATCATGATGATCGCGGCGGCGGCCACCACCTTGGCGCTGTGCCGGAAGCCGGTGACGATGGCCTGGCTCGGGCTCTCGCCGTGGACGTACGCCTCCCGCATCCGGGTCACGAGGAACACCTCGTAGTCCATCGCGAGGCCGAAGACGACGCCCACCATGAAGATCGGCATCATCGACATGATCGGGCCGGTCTCCTCGACGCCGATCAGGCCGCTGAGCCAGCCCCACTGGAAGACCGCGACGACGGCGCCGAGCGCGGCGAGCACGCTGAGCAGGAAGCCGAGCGCCGCCTTCAGCGGGACCAGGATGGAGCGGAAGACCACGATCAGCAGCAGGAAGGCCAGGCCGACGACCAGGCCCAGGTACGGGATCAGCGCGTCGTTGAGCTTCTGCGAGAAGTCGATGTTCATCGCGGTGGTGCCGGTGACGAGCACCTGCGCGCCGGTGTCGGCCCTGACGTCGGTGCCCTGGTCACGGATGGCGTGCACCAGGTCCTCGGTCTGGGTCGAGGACGGCTTGGAGCCCGGGATCACGGTGATCGTGGCGGTGTCGCCGGCCTTGTTGAACATCGCCGGGGTGACCGTCGCGACGTCCTTGAGGTCCTTGATCCCGTCGGTCACCGTGGTGGCCGCCGCCTTGGGGTCGTCGCTGTTCTTGGCGTCGACCACGATCATCAGGGGGCCGTTGAAGCCGGGGCCGAAGCCCTCCGACAGCAGGTCGTACGCCCGGCGCTGCGTCGTGGACGTCGGCTGCGAGCCGTCGTCGGGCAGGCCGAGTTCCAGCTGGGTGGCGGGGACGGCGATCGCACCCAGCCCGACCACACCGAGCAGCAGCACGGCGGCCGGACGGCGGATGACGAAGCTCGCCCAGCGGACGCCCGGACCCGGCTTGGCCTGCTTGGCCTGCTTGCCCTGCCGATCCTTCTCCCCGGTCCCGGCACCGGCCTTGGCATCGGTCTTGGCACCCGTCTTGGAGCCGGTCGACCGGCGCTTCTCGCCCGTGGCCCTGACCCTCTTGCCGGCGTAGCCGAGCAGCGCGGGGATCATGGTGAGCGCGATGAGGACGGCCACCACGACCGTGCCCGCCGCCGCGAGGCCCATCTTGGTCAGCATCGGCACGTTGACGACCGCGAGGCCCGCCAGGGCGATCACGACCGTGAGGCCGGCGAAGACCACCGCCGAGCCGGCGGTGCCGGTGGCGCGGCCGACCGCCTCCTCGCGGTCGCGGCCCTCGGCCAGCTCGCTGCGGTAGCGGGAGACGATGAACAGCGCGTAGTCGATACCGACCGCGAGGCCGATCATCAACGCGAGGGTGGAGGTGGTGTCGCCGAGGTCGAGCGCCTTGGCGAGGACGGTGATGGTGGAGACGCCGATGCCGACGCCGATGATCGCCGTCAGCAGCGGCAGTCCGGCCGCGACCAGCGAGCCCAGGGTGATGACGAGGACGACGGCGGCGATCGCGAGACCGATGACCTCGCCGATCGCACCCGGCTCGGCGCCGGCCTGGAGGGCGTCACCTCCGACGTCGACGGTCAGTCCGGTCGCCCGGGCGTCGTCCCCGGCCTTCTCGAGGGCGTCCCTGGTCGAGTCCTTGAGCTCCATGCCGGGGGCGTCGTACTTCACCGACGTGTAGGCGACCGTGCCGTCCTTGCTCACGGCACCGGTCGTGAACGGGTCGGTGACCGAGGCGACCTCGGAGCCGTCGCCGAGGGCGTTGACGGTCTTCTCGACGGTCGCCTTGTTGGCAGCGTCCGTCATCTTCTGGCCCTCGGGCGCCTTGAAGACGATGCGCCCGGTCCCGCCGTCGGCGCTGGCTCCGGGGAAGCGCTGTTCCAGCAGGTCGAAGGCCTTCTGGGCCTCGACGCCGGGGATGGAGAAGGAGGTCGAGCCGGCGGCGGGCGCGGAGGCGGCGCCGACGCCGGCCAGGGTCAGCAGGGCCACCCATATCAGGGCGACGAAGTGGCGTCGCCGGAAGGCGAGACGGCCGAGTTTGTAAAGGAACGTGGCCACGGAGGCGTACTCCCGGTCAGGTCGTGGTGTGGGGCCACAGGCCCCAAGGGCAGGGTTGACCAACCCGGCGGGGAGAGCAGGGGTGATCGGCCCGACGACGTGAGCGGTGACGTCAGGGTGGGCAAACCGTGGGGACGGTCAGGTGGTGGTGGAGACGCCGAGGGCAGGGAGGACCACGGCGTCGATGTACGAGAGGAGGAAGGCCTGCGTCGGCGGTTGTTCGTCGAGCATGGTGCGGGCGGCGAACGCGCCGATCATCATGTGCGGCACGAAGTCGATCGCCGGGTTGTCCGCACGGATCTCGCCCCGGTCCATCGCCCGCTGGAGCACATTGCGGAACTCCGCCATCTCCGGCTCGACGAGATGTTCCTTGAACGCCCTCAGGAGGTCCGGGTTGCCATGGATCGCCATGGCCAGTCCTCGCATCAGCGCGGAGTTCTGCTCCATCTCGCAGTCGTCCGAACGCATCGTGAGGGCATGCAGGTCGCCCCTGAGCGATCCGGTGTCGACGCCGCCGGCGGAGACGCCCGGCTTGTCGTGCCGCACCGCCTTCGCCACCAGCTCGGCCTTGCCGCCCCACTGGCGGTAGAGCGTCGCCTTGCTGGATCGGGTGCGGGTGGCGACGGCGTCCATGGTGAGGGCGTCGTAGCCGACCTCGCGGAGCAGGTCGAGCACGGCCCGGTACAGCTCGGCCTCGCGCTCGGGCGTGATGCGACTGCGACGCGTCGTCGCGATCTCAGTCATGTCACTCACCTTCCGGCTCCGTCGTCGCCAACTCGTCTCGTACACCATGAAGATACCCCGAGGAGCAGCGAAACGAAACCGTTTCGTACGTGTGCTGGCTCACGAACGTGAAGGGCACATAAGACGGGCGCACGAGTTGCCCTGCCCCATTCGCCGGAAAAGCATGGGGAGGTGAGCTATCTGCGTCTGCCCCACCTCAGTGGTGACCTGCTGTGCTTCGTGGCCGAGGACGACCTCTGGCTGGCCCCCCTGGCCGACCCGGGCCGCGCCTGGCGGCTCACCGTCGACCGCACCAAGGCCGGACACCCCCGGTTCTCCCCCGACGGCAGCCTGATCGCGTACACGAGCTGGCGCAGTCTCGTCCCGGAGATCCATCTGGTGCCCGTGGACGGCGGGCCGGGACGGCGGCTGACGTACTGGGGCAGCTCCGACACCCAGGTCTGCGGCTGGACGCCCCCCGACCAGGACGGGAACACCGACATCCTCGCCGTCGCCTCCCACGGCGAGCCCTTCTCCTACTTCACCTGGGCCTACAAGGTCCCCACCGACGGCGCACCCGGCCGCAAGCTCCCCTGGGGCCCGGTCTCCGACCTGCAGACCGCCGACATCGCCGGCGAACGCAAAACCCTCCTGCTCACCGGCACCCCACCGCACGAACCCGCCGCCTGGAAGCGCTACCGGGGCGGGGCGACGGGCCGCCTGTGGCTGCACGGGCAGCGGCTCCTGGCGGACCTCGACGGCCATGTGCACTCCCCCCTCTTCGTCGGCGACCGGATCGCCTTCCTCTCCGACCACGAGGGTGTCGGCAACCTCTACTCCTGCGCCCACGACGGCTCCGACCTGCGTCGGCACACCGACCACGACGCCTTCTACGCCCGGCACGCCGCCGGCGACGGCACCCGGGTGGTGTACCAGTGCGCCGGCGACCTGTGGATCGTCGACGACCTCGCCGCCGACTCCGAGCCGCGCCGGATCGACGTACGGCTCAGCGGCCCGCGCGCGGGGCGGCGGCCCTACCAGATCCCGGCCGCCCAGCACGTGGACGGCATCTCCGTCGACGAGACGGGACGGGCGAGCGCGGTCGTCGTACGCGGCAGCCTGTACTGGCTGACGCACCGCGACGGCCCCGCCCGGACGATCACCGACACTCCCGGGGTACGGGTGCGGTTGCCGGAGATGCTCGGCTCGGGCGGCCAGGTCGCCTATGTGACGGACGCGGAGGGCGAGGACGCCGTCGAGATCGCCCATCTGCCCCGGGCCACCGGCGACCGCGCGCCCCGCAGGCTGGCCTCCGGGCGGCTCGGCCGGGTGCTGGAGATGGTGTCCGACCCCGACGGCGAGCGGCTCGCCGTCGCCGCGCACGACGGACGGCTGCTCCTCATCACGGTGTCCGACGACCTCTCCCTGGCCGACGACCTCGGCCTCGCCGCCGACGACATCACCGGGTCCGACGACGCGGACGGCGCGCGATCGGGCGGCGCGCACCCGGAGGGTGCGGAATCGGACGGTACGCATCCGGCCGGTACGGATCCGGCCGGTACGGAATCGGACGGCGCGGAATCGGACGGTGCGGTCACCGAGCTGATCTCGTCGGTCAACGGACCCGTGCGGGACCTGGCCTTCTCGCCCGACGGGAGCTGGCTGACCTGGTCGCATCCGGGGATCGGCCGGTCGCTGCGGCAGATCAAGATGGCCCGCATCAAGGACCGGCTCATCGTCGACGTCACCAACGGCCGGTTCGAGGACGAGAACCCGGTCTTCACCAGGGACGGCCGCTACCTGGCCTTCCTCTCCTGGCGCGGCTTCGACCCGGTGTACGACGTGCACACCGGGGACCTGTCCTTCCCGCTGGGCTGCCGCCCCTACCTGGTGCCGCTGTCGTCGGCGACCCCCTCCCCCTTCGCCCTGACCCCGGAGGGCCGGCCCGCCGCCGGAGGCCTGGACCCGGTGGAGGACGACGAGGGCGGCGACGGAACCGTGACCGTCGAGATCGAGGGCCTGGAGAGCCGTGTCACGCCCTTCCCGGTACCGGCGTCCAAGTACTCGGCGCTCTACCCGGTGGCGGGCGGTGGGCTGGTGTGGCTGCGCTGGCCGATCTCGGGGGCGCTGGGCGAGACCTTCGCGAACCCGGACGACACCAGCGGGCGGCCGACACTCGAGTACTTCAACATCAGCAAGGCGAAGAAGTCCGAACTCGTCGACCACCTCGACTGGTTCGCGCTCAGCGGGGACGGCTCCCGGCTGGTCGTGGTCGACGAGGGCGACCTGCGGGCGGTGCCGTCTGCCGAGTCCGGCGACCTGGACTCCACGGTCTGGATCGACCTGCGGCGCATCCTGCACGAGGTGGACCCGGGCGCCGAGTGGCGTCAGTCGTACGAGGAGGCCGGGCGGCTGATCCGCGCCTACTTCTGGGACCCGGGGATGTGCGGCATCGACTGGGACGCGATCCTCGACCAGTACCGGCCGCTGGTCGAACGGGTCGCGTCACCCGACGAGTTCGCGGATCTGCTGCGTGAGGTGCTGGGCGAGCTGGGCACGTCCCACGCGTACGTCACCGCCGCCCGCCGCAACGAGGGCCCGCCCCACTACCAGCGCCTCCAGGGCCTGCTGGGCGCCAACCTCGTACACCGGGAGGCCGGTTGGACGGTCCGGCGGATCCTGCCCGGCGACTCCTCCGACTCCAAGGCGCGTTCCCCACTGGCCGGGACCGGGATCCGGGACGGGGCTGTCCTCACGCACGTGGACGGGCGGCAGGTCGACCCGGTGACCGGCCCGTATCCGCTCCTCGCCGGCGCGGGCGGCACCACGGTGGAACTCACCTTCACCTCGGCCGAGGGCGGTGCGGGCCGTCCGCGCCGGGTGGCCGTCGTCCCGCTCATCGACGAACGCCCGCTGCGCTACCAGGACTGGGTGGCCAAACGGCGGGCCGTGGTCCACGAGTTGAGCGGTGGCCGATGCGGCTATCTGCACATCCCCGACATGGGCGGCTCGGGCTGGGCCCAGTTCAACCGCGACCTGCGGATGGAGGTGTCCAGGCCCGCACTGCTCGTGGACGTGCGCGGCAACGCGGGCGGGCACATCAGCGAACTGGTGGTGGAGAAGCTGACCCGCACCATCCTGGGCTGGGACCTCACCCGCGACGCCCAGCCGGTGTCGTACGCCTCGAACGCGCCGAGGGGCCCGGTGGTGGCGCTGGCCGACGAGGCGACGTCCTCGGACGGCGACATGATCACGGCCGCCTTCAAGCTGCTGAAGCTGGGCCCGGTGGTCGGCCAGCGGACCTGGGGCGGCGTGGTCGGCATGACCGGCCGCCACCAGCTCGGCGACGGCACCGTCATCACCGTCCCGATGAACGCGGCCTGGTTCGACGCGTACGGCTGGTCCGTGGAGAACCGGGGCGTCACCCCCGACCTCGAGGTGCTGCGCACCCCGCTCGACTGGGCCGAAGGCCGCCACGCCCAACTCGACGACGCCGTACGGCTGGCCCTGGACCTTCTCACCAGCCGCCCCCCGGCGAGCCCGCCGACCTACGACGACGTCCCCGACCGCTCCCGGCCCAAGCTGCCGCCCCGCCACGGGCTTCGTTAGACGAGGCAGGGCGCCCTCCCGGAAGGGAGGGCGCCCCACGTCATCGCACCGACCGGGTCCGGCTAGAAGTCCTGGCCGATACGGTCGTCGTCGTCGCGCCGCATGCGCTCCGTGTCCTGGCCCGGACGCTGGCCGGAACGCTCGCCCGGACGCTCACCGGGACGCTGGCCCGAACGCTCTGCGGGCCGCTCGCCGGGACGCTCGCCGGACCGCTCGCCCGGACGCTCACCCTGGTTCTGCTTGCCGCGCTGCTGCGCCTGCTCCTTGGCCTGCCCGACCTTCTGCTTGGCCTGCTGCTTGAACTGCTCGGACTGGTCCTGGAACTTGTCCTTCATACCCATGTGGGTTCACTCCTGTAGGAGATGAGGGGGTTTGGGCCCCTTGGTGGGGCCTCGACCAGATTCACACGGGCGCTCACCGCGCGCATCTCGATCAACTACGCTGCGTAGCCCTCGCCTGCTCGTCGGCGGAGCCGCCCGCACCCACCAGCCCCGTCCGCATCCCCTGCAGCCGGGGCGCGAACCGCTTCATCTCCCGCTGGCCCACCGTCCCGATGAGCGCGGGCAGATAGCCGCGCACCCCCTGCATCCCCCGCAGCCACCACTGCCCGTACACGTGCGACGAGCGGCGTTCGATCCCGGCCACGATCCGGTCGACGGCCGGCCCCAGCGGGTACGTCTTGTTCGACGGCCACGGCAGCCGCTGCCTCAACTCCCGCATCACCTCGTCCTGATCGGCACCCCGCACCATGTCGGTGTCGGTCCAGGACAGGTAGCCGACGCCGACGCGGACACCCTGGTGGCCGACCTCGGCGCGCAGGCTGTGCGCGTACGCCTCCACGCCCGACTTGGACGCGCAGTACGCGGTCATCATCGGCGCCGGGGTGATCGCGGCGAGCGAGGCGATCTGGAGGAGGTAGCCGCGGCTCTCCCGCAGCAGCGGCAGGAAGGCGCGGGCCGTGACCGCCGAGCCGATCAGGTTGACCTCGATGACCCGCCGCCAGGCCGCCGGGTCGGAGTCGGCGAACGGACCGCCGTTGGCCACACCGGCGTTGGCGACCACGATGTCCACCTTGCCGAAGCGCTCCTTCACCTCCGCCGCGACCCGGGCCATCGCCTCGTGGTCGGTGACGTCGGCGTACCAGTGGTCGCTGTCGCTGTGCAGCCGCTCGGAGACCTGCTTGAGCGCGTCCGGCTCCAGGCCGACCAGCGCGACCTTCACACCGCGCGCGGAGAGCTTGCGGGCCAGCAGCTCCCCGACGCCCCGCGCGGCCCCGGTCACGACGGCGACCTGTCCCTCGAGACTGACCCTGCTCATGCGCCCTCCTTCAACTGTGCGTATGTGGTGACGAGTTCCCGGATCCGGCCGGTGACCAGGCCGGGTGCCTCGACCGGCGTCATATGGCCGAGGCCGGGCAGTTCGGTGAGGCCGACGCAGTGCGGGAGCGCGGCGGCGATCCTGCGGGCGTGCACCGGCGGGGTGAGCCGGTCGGCGCTGCCGACGATCACCGCCGTGGGCACCCGCAACTCCCGTACGCCGTGGTCGAGGTCGAGCAGGTTCAGCACGTGCGACCAGGTGTGCCGCACCTTGCGCGGGCAGGCGTGCACGATGCGGGCGCACGCGTCCACCATGTGCGGGGCGGAACCGGCGCCCATCGTGGCGTACTTGAGGATCCGCTTCGCGACCGGCGTGACCGGCCCGAGGGGCGCTCTCGACCCGAGGACGTGCCGGGTCAGCCAGGTCCGCAACGGCCCGGGCCGCAGGGGGAGGACGGTCGACTCGGCGACCAGGGCCGAGGCGCCGGTGCTGCACAGCAGGACGGCCGCCGCGTGTTCCCGGAAGGCGTCTCTGCCGGCCGCCGCCAGCACCGTCATGCCGCCCATGGAGTGCCCGGCGATCACCGCCTTCTCGCCGGGCGCGAGCGTCGCGGCGAGGACCGCTTCCAGGTCGTCGGCGAGCGTGTCGGTGCTGCACGCCTGGCTCGGCAGGGTGCGTCCGTGGCCGCGCTGGTCGTAGGCGATGACCCGGTGGTCGGCGGCCAGGTCCCGGATCTGGTCCGCCCAGAACGCGGTCGAGCAGGTCCAGCCGTGGGCGAGGACGACGGCGGGCGCGGCCTCGGGACCGTGGACCTCGACGTGCAGGAGCGTGCCGTCGGCGGAGACGGCGGTGAGCTCGCGGGCGGAGGTCATGCCGTCACCTCGTCGTTCTCGTTGTGCTCCGCGCGCACCGGCGGCACCGCGGACGCGCGCAGGACCTCGTACTCCGCGAGGTCGACGCGTCGGGTGGCCCGCCGGAACTCGGCCGTGGTGCCCGGCCAGATGGTGGTGTTGCGGCCGCTCGCGTCCAGGTACCAGCTGGTGCAGCCGCCCGTGTTCCACACCGTGCGCTTCATCCGGTCCTGCACCCGGCGGTTCCAGGCGTGCACGGCGCTCGGCCGCGCGTCCAGCGCCGCGCGCTCGCCGAGGACGTCGAGCTGGCGCAGGTAGTCGGCCATGTAGTTCAGCTGGGACTCGATCATCAGGATCATGGAGGAGTTCCCGAGGCCGGTGTTGGGGCCGATGATCGTCATCCAGTTGGGGAAGCCGGCGGCGGAGGCACCGCGCAGGGCCTCCATGCCGTCCTTCCAGCTCTCCGCGAGCGTCCGCCCGTCGGCGCCCACCACCCGGTCGGCGATCGGCATGTCCGTGACGTGGAAGCCGGTGCCGAAGACGATCGCGTCGACCTCGGCCTCGCTGCCGTCGGCGGCGACCAGGGTCGACCCGCGGATCTCGCTCAGCCCGCTCGCGACGACGTCCACGTTGGGCTGGGCAAGGGCCGGATAGTAGGTGCTGGACAGCAGGATCCGCTTGCAGCCGATGCGGTAGTCCGGGGTGAGCCTGGCACGCAGGGCCGGGTCCTTGATGGCGCGGGCCATGTTCTGCTTGGCGAGCCGCTCGACGAGTCCGAGCTGGTTCGGGTGCTTGGTGAACGCCTGGACCTGGAGTTCCCGGATGCCCCAGAGCAGTCCGCGGCGCAGCTGGGTGGTGAGGGGCAGCGCGCGGTGCAGCGCGCGCTCCGCGCCGCTGATGGGCCGGTCCATGCGGGGCATCACCCAGGGCGGGGTGCGCTGGAAGAGCGTCAGCCGGGAGACGTCGGGCTGGACGGCGGGCACGATCTGTATGGCGGAGGCGCCGGTGCCGACCATGGCGACGCGCTGCCCGGTGAGGTCGTGGTCGTGATCCCAGCGGGCCGAGTGGAAGACCTTGCCGGGGAAGGTGTCGAGGCCGGGGATCTCCGGGATCTTCGGGTCGGACAGCGGCCCGGTGGCCGACACGACGACATCGGCGAAGTACCGCCCGCCGCTGGTCTCGATGTCCCAGCGCAACTCCTGCGCGTCCCACGTCATCCGCAGCACCTCGGAGTCCAGCCGCAGATGCGGACGGAGCCCGAAGACGTCCGCGACGTGCTCCAGGTAGGCGCGGATGTGCTCCTGCCCGGAGAAGGTGCGCGGCCAGTCCGGGTTGGGCGCGAAGGAGAAGGAGTACAGGTGGGAGGGCACGTCACAGGCGCACCCCGGATAGCTGTTGTCCCGCCAGGTGCCGCCGACGCTGCCCGCCCGCTCCAGGACGACGAAGTCGGTGAGCCCCTCGCGGCGCAGCCGCACGGCCGCCCCCAGCCCCCCGAAACCGGACCCGATCACCGCCACCCGTACGTGTTCGGTCATCCCGACGCCTCCTAGCCGTGCGTGCGACTCTACGGACTCTGCCAGTGAACACTGGCGCAATGGGAGCGTAGAGCAGCTCCGTACCGATGGGTAGGGGCCGGGAGAGGGAAAGTTACCGGCGGTACAACATAGGCTTCGCCCGTGACGGACAAGCGGGAGTACCGAACGGAGGAGCTGGCCGCGGAGGCCGGCATCACGGTGCGCACCCTGCGCTTCTACCGCGAGCGCAAACTCCTCGCACCACCCCGCCGCGAAGGCCGTATCGCCTGGTACGACGACCATCACCTGGCCCGCCTGCGCACGATCGCGGCGCTGCTGGAACGCGGCCACACCCTCACCGGCATCGCGGAGCTGGCGGACGCCCTCGACCACGGCCGCGGCGTGGCCGACCTCCTGGGCGTCGGCGGGCCCACCGAGGAGGAACCGGTCCGCCTGACCCCCGAGGAACTCGCCGCCCGCTTCGAGGGGCAGGTCACCACCGAGAACCTCGCCGCCGCCCTGGACCTCGGCTACCTGGGCACCGACGGCGACGAGATCGTCCACATCAGCCGTCGCCTGCTGGACGTCTCCTCCGCCCTGGTCCGCGAGGGCATCCCGCTCGCCGAGGTGCTGGCGGCCGGCGTCCGGGTCCGCGAACACGCCGACGCCCTCGCCGCCCTCTTCACCGACCTGATCCTGCGCCACGCGACGGAGGACGACCTGCCCCGCCTGCGCCCACTGGCACGCAGCGTGGTCGAGGCGGAACTGTCCCTCGCCCTGGACCGACGACTGCACAAGACGACCTAGAGATCCTTTCGGCGGTCGCGCCCGCGGTGGCAATCGCGGTCATACCCAGGTCGTACGTGCCGTCACCCTGGTGAACGCGACCGGGGCCGTGCCTGCGGTCGTCCCCGGAAGCGCTCGGCGTCGTGCTTGCCGTCCTACTCAGGTCGTACGTGCCGTCGCCCTATAGGTCGTCGCCGTAAGGTCGCCCTGTTGGTCGGCGCCATGAAGGTCGCCCTAAAGGTCGTAGACCACCGTCACCGGAGCGTGGTCCGACCAGCGCTCGCCGTGTGTGGCCGCCCGCTCCACGAATCCCTTGACGGCCTTGCCCGCGAGGGTGGGCGTCGAGACGTGGAGGTCGATGCGCCACCCCGAGTCGTTGTCGAAGGCCCGCCCCCGGTACGACCACCACGTGTACGGCCCCGCCACGTCCGGGTGCAGCGACCGCACGACGTCCACGTAGCCACCGTCCGTCGGGGCGAACACCTGGGTCAGCCAGTCGCGCTCCTCCGGAAGGAAGCCGGAGCTCTTGGTGTTGGAGCGCCAGTTCTTCAGGTCGGCCTGCTGGTGGGCGATGTTCCAGTCGCCCACCACGAGGACCTCGCGGCCGTCGGCGGCGGCACGGGCGCGCAGATCCTTGAGGTGGGCCAGGAACTCGCCCATGAAGCGGACCTTCTCGTCCTGCCGGTCGGTACCGACCTCACCGGAGGGCAGGTAGAGGGAGGCGATCGTCACACCGGGCAGGTCGGCCTCGACGTAACGGCCGCTGCCGTCGAACTCGGACGAGCCGAAGCCGATCCGGACGGCGTCCGGTTCACGGCGGCTGTACAGCGAGACACCGGCGCGGCCCTTCGCGGCGGCCGGTGCGTGGGTGACGAACCAGCCCTCGGGGGCCCGGACCGCCTCCGGCAACTGCCCCGGCTCGGCCCGCACCTCCTGGAGGCACAGCACGTCGGCGGAGGTGTCCGCGAGCCACTCCACGAAGCCCTTCTTCGCGGCGGCACGCAGTCCATTCACGTTCACGGAGGTCACGGTCAGCACCCCGGCACGATACAGGCCCGGCCCCGCGCGGACCTCCGCCCTCCGCCCGCCGGCATCCACCCTCCGGCATCCACCCTCCGGCGGATACCGGCACACTGGACCAGGTCCAGAATCGACTTTTCCAGGATTGTGCATACAACTACTGTGAGCGGCATGAATATACGTCCGGTCGCCTTCGACCACCCCGACGCCGTCAAGCTCAACGACGAGGTGCAGGCCGAATACCACGAGCGCTACGGCGACGGCGGTGACGCCACGGTCCTGGAGCCGTCCGACTTCCAGCGGCCGCACGGGGTCTACCTGATCGCGTACGACGAGCTGGACCGGCCGGTGGCCACGGGCGGCTGGCGCAGCCAGGACGACGACGGCGAGGGGCACGAGGACGGCGACGCCGAACTCAAGCGGATGTTCGTGGTCCGGGAGATGCGGGGCAGAGGACTGGCCCGGCGGATGCTCACCGCGCTGGAGGAGGACGCGCGGGCGGCCGGCCGCGTCCGGATGGTCCTGGAGACCGGCACCGAGCAGCCCGAGGCCATCGCCCTGTACACCTCCAGCGGGTACGCGCCGTGCACGAAGTTCGGCTACTACCGCGAGTACGAGAACAGCCGGTGCTACGCCAAGCCGCTCCGTCCCTGAGGAGCCTCGGCTCCCGAAACCGCTCGGCCCTGAAACCCGTCGGCTCCCGAAACCGCTCGGCTACGGGAGAGCCTCAGCTCCTGAGGTAGGCGAGCACCGCCAGGACGCGGCGGTGGGTGTCGTCGGCCGTGGGCAGGTCCAGCTTGGTGAGGATGCCGCCGATGTGCTTGCCGACGGCCGCCTCCGACACCACCAGCTGACGGGCTATCGCACCGTTGGACCGCCCCTCCGCCACCAGCGCCAGCACCTCCCTCTCGCGTGGGGTGAGCCGGGCCAGCGGGTCGCGGCGCCGGCGCAGCAGTTGCCGTACGACCTCCGGGTCGACGACCGTGCCGCCGGCCGCGACCTCGCGCAGCGCGTCGACGAACTCCTCCACCTGGCCGACCCGGTCCTTGAGCAGATAGCCGACGCCGGTGCCGTCGCCTGAGTCGAGGAGTTCGCCCGCGTACGCGCGCTGCACGTACTGACTGAGGACGAGCACCGGCAGCCCGGGCCGCTCCGCGCGCAGCAGGACCGCCGCCCGCAGCCCCTCGTCCTGGAAGGCGGGCGGCATGCGGACGTCGGTGACGACGACGTCGGGCGCGTGCTCGGCGACCGCCTCCAGCAGACCCGGCGCGTCGCCCACCGCCGCCACGACCTCGTGCCCGAAGCGGGTGAGCAGCGTCGTCAGGCCGTCGCGCAGCAGGACGCCGTCCTCGGCGAGGACTACGCGGATGCCTCGGCGGCCCTTCCCGTCCGCTCGCTCGGCTCCTGCGGCTCGCTCGGCGGACTCGGCGGACTCGGCGGGCTCGGCATGCTCGGCGCGCTCTGCAGGCCCTGCGGGTTCGACTGATTCGGCGGGCTCGGCTCGCAAGGGATCTCCACACGCAGCAGGGTCGGTCCGCCCGGCGGGCTGGTCAGGGTCAGTCTTCCATCGAGCACCGACACCCGGTCCGCGAGACCGGTGAGGCCGGTGCCGCGGGCGCTGTCGGCGCCGCCGCGGCCGTCGTCGTCCACCTCAAGGACGAGGAGCCGTCCGCCCCGGTGCTCCGCACGCACGCGTGCGCGCCGCGCACCGCTGTGCCGGGCCACGTTGGCCAGTGCCTCGCGGACCACGAAGTAGGCGGCGGCCTCCACGGCCTGCGGGAGCCGCGGCACCGACCGGGCGAACTCCACGTCCGCGGGGACGGGCGAGCGGTCGGCGGCGTCGGCGACGGCCGCCTCCAGGCCGTAGTCGGCGAGCACCTGGGGGTGGATGCCGTGGATCAGCTCACGCAGTTCCGCGAGGGCCGCGCCCGCCTCCTCATGGGCACGGGCGAGCTGCTCGGCGAGGGGGCCGCCGGGCGGGGCGTCGAGACGGGCCAGGCCGAGGTTCATGGTGAGCGCGACCAGACGCTGCTGGGCGCCGTCGTGCAGATCGCGTTCGATCCGCCGGCGCTCTCCCTCGAACGCGTCGACCAACCGCGCGCGTGAGCGTGTCAGTTCGACGACCCTGGCCTGCGCATCGCCCCCGCGCGGGGCGACGAGCAGCCGGGTCAGCGCGGCCCTGGCTCCCGCCGCCGCCCCAAGGGCGTATCCGCCCACGGCCAGCAGCAGCACGCCCAGCGCGGCGGCGCCGAAAGCCGTCGGCCAGTCGGTCACCGTCCACACCTTGAGCACCTTCGTCTCACGTCCCTCGCCGACCGTCGCCAGCAGCAGCGGCGCCGCGACCATCGCGAGGGGGACGAACAGGGCGACGGTCAGCAGGAGCGCCTCGGCCGGCCACAAAAGGCACGCGGCGAGGAGGGCGTGGCCGAGCTCGCGCCAGGTGGCCCGTTCCCGGAGCCGGGTGGTGAGCCAGCTGCGCAGGCCCGGCGCGGCGGGCTCGGCATGGGCGCCGGGCGCGTCGTCCGCGTCGACGAGGCGCAGCCGGCGCCGCTCCAGGGCGGCCACGGGCAGCCCGGCGAAGGCGACGGCCGCGAGCAGCGGCAGCCCGACGAGGACGACCGCGAGAACTCCGCCCACCGCCACCACCGCGACCAGCCCCACGAGGACGGCCGCTCCGGTGACCGCGCCCGTCAGCAGGTAGGCGACGGCCCGCCAGGGCCACGGCGTCAGCAGGTAACCCGGGCGGATCAAGGCCTGCCACATGTTTCGGGGTTGCATACGGATCACCGTAGAAGGGGCGCCGCGCCGGGACCATCGGCCTGACCGGAGGTTCGGGGGTATGCCTGGCCCTACCCCAGGTCTCGGTCCTGCCCGAGAGACCGGACCGGGGTGCGCGCGGTTTCGTGGGGCCATGACCACACACGCCGTCCAACTGACCTCCGTGAGCAAGCGATACGGTGCCGCGGGCACCAGGGTGACCGCGCTCGACGACGTCACCCTCGCCCTCCCCCGGGGCTCGTTCACCGCCGTCATGGGGCCGTCCGGCTCGGGCAAGTCCACGCTGCTCCAGTGCGCCGCGGGGCTGGACCGGCCGACCTCGGGGTCGGTGCGGATCGGCGGGACCGAACTGACCGGGCTGAGCGAACGGCGGCTGACGCTGCTGCGCCGGGAGCGGATCGGCTTCGTCTTCCAGTCGTTCAACCTGCTGCCCACCCTCACCGCCGAGCAGAACGTCGCCCTCCCGCTGCGGCTGGCCGGCCGCCGTCCGTCCAGGGCACAGGTCCGCGACGCCCTGCGGCAGGTCGGACTGGCCGACCGCGCCGGTCACCGCCCGGACCGGCTCTCCGGCGGCCAGCAGCAACGCGTCGCCCTGGCCCGCGCGGTGATCACCCGCCCGGAGGTCCTGTTCGGCGACGAGCCGACGGGCGCGCTGGACTCCCGTACCGGCCGCGAGGTGCTGGTCCTGCTGCGCTCCCTGGTCGACGAGGACGGCCGGACGGTCGTCATGGTCACCCACGACCCGCTCGCCGCCTCCTACGCGGACCGGGTGGTCTTCCTGGTCGACGGCCGCGTCCACGGCGAACTCTGCGGCGCCGACGCGTCCGTGGCGGCGATCGCGGCCCGGATGGCGGGGCTGGAGACCGCGGCCGACGGCGCCACGCTCTCCCCGGCAGGTGCCGCGTGCTGAGCGTCGCGTGGCACACCCTGCGCGCCCGATGGGCCGCCTTCGCCGGCAGTTTCGTCGCCCTCGCGCTCGGCGTCGCCCTGCTCACCGTGATGGGACAGGCGCTGGCCGCCTCCCTGAACGCGCCGGTGCGCGCGCCGGAGCGCTTCGCGGCGGCGCCGGTGGTGGTCAGGGGCCAGGACACCCTGCGGGTGGCGACCTCCACCGGTGAGCGGACGAAGGAGCTGGCCCGGCCGCGCCCGGTGCCCGCCGGGACCGTCGCCGCGCTCCGCGCGCTCGGCCCGGTCACCGAGGACCGCTCCTTCCCGGTCCGGGCGTACGGCGCCCCCACCGTGCCCGACGACCTGGTCGGCCACCCCTGGTCGACGGCCCGCTTCGCCCCCTACCGGCTCACCGCGGGCCGCGCCCCGGCAGCGGCCGACGAGGTGGTGACCAGCGGCAACTGGGCGACCGTCGGCACCCGACTGCACACCGCGGACGGACCGTTGCGCGTGGTCGGCACCGTCGGGACGGTGAGCGAACCGGCCACCGGCACCGGACCCGGCACCAGTACCGGACTCGGCCCCCAAGCCGCCGCCGGACCCGGCTTCGAGCACGCCGTGTTCTACCCGGACGCCCAAGCCGCCCGTCTCGCACCGGAGTCGACCCAGCTGGTCGTCGAGGCGGACGCGGCGGCCGTACGGGCGGCCGTCAAGGACCAGAGCGACGACGAGGACGGGGACGGGGACGTACGGATCCTCACCGGGGACGCCCGCCGGCTGGCCGACGCCGACCCGGGCCGCGACGCCGAAGCCCTGACGGCGCTGAACGCCCTGTTCGGCACGGCGGGTGGCGTGACCGCCTTCGTGTCCGTCTTCGTCGTCGCCTCCACCTTCGCCTTCGCGGTCGACCGGCGGCGCCGCGAGTTCGGCCTGCTGCGCACCGCCGGGGCGACTCCGGGCCAGATCCGGCGGACGGTCCTGACGGAAGCCCTGCTGATCGGCACGTTCGCCTCGGCGACAGGCTGCGTGCTGGGCGCGTACGGCGCGCCGCACCTGGCCGAGCTGGTGGTCGACGGCGGACTCGCGCCGAAGTGGTACGCGATCGGCGGCCCTTCGGCCGGCGTCTGGCCGTACCACCTGGCCTTCTGGACGGGTCTGCTGGTCGCCCTGTGCGGTGCGCTCGCCGCGTCCTGGCGGGCCGGACGCACCGCCCCGGCCCAGGCGCTGCGCGAGGCCTCGGTGGACGGGCGCGCACTGACCCGGGGACGCCGCGCGTGCGGTACGGCTCTCCTGCTCACGGCGGTCGCGACCCTGACGTACACGCTGGCGACCGACCCGGGCGAGCTGCTCCACCGCAAGTCGTACATCAGCCGCCCCCTCTTGCTCATCACCGCGGTGGCGCTCCTCTCGCCCCTGACGGTGCGTCGGCTGGTGCCCCGGCTGCCAGGCGCGGTCGGCCTGTTGGCGCGGGCCGGAGCGGTCGCCGGGGTACGCCGTACCGCCGCGGTGGCCGCGCCCGTCCTGGCCACCGTCGCGCTGGCGGGCTCCCTGCCGGGCGCGACGGCCACGATCGGCGCCGCGCGGGCGGCGGAGGTACGGCAGCAGACGGTCGCCGACTTCGTGGTGACCCCGCAGGACGGAACGACCCTGCGGGCAGGGGCACTGGAGAAGCTGCGGCAGGTGCCCGGCACGGTGGTGTCGGCCAGTTCCGCCACCACCGTGTTCACCCTGGAGGACGGCGTGGCGCTCGTGAAGTCCGAGGCCAGGGCGGCCGATCCGGCGCTGCTCGCCACCACCGTACGGCTGCCGGTGACCGCCGGGCGGCTCACCGACCTCGACGACGGGTCGATCGTCGTGACCGAGGAGTGGGCGCGGCACCGGGTGGGACAACGGGTGCGGGCGTGGCTCGGAGACGGAACGCCGAAGACCCTCAGGATCGCCGCCGTCCTGTCCATCGGCACCGGCGACAACGGCGCCTACGTCACCCCGGCCAACGCCGGCGGCGGGGGCGTGGACCGCGTGGACGTACGGGTACGGGCAGGCGCCGACCCGACGGCGGTGGGGGCACGGCTGCGGACCGTCGACGGGGTGCGGGTGATGAGCAGGACACAGTGGGTGCGAGCCGCTCACCCGCAGACCAACAGCACGACCCGGCTCGGCATGCTGCTCGTCCTGGGCATCGCGCTTCTGTACACCGGCATCTCGGTGGCCAACACCCTGGCCATGGCTGCCGCCGAACGCAGAGCCGACCTGACGGCCCTACGGCGGACAGGCGCCACCAGCGGTCAGATACTGCGACTGGCCGCCACCGAGGCACTGGTCGCCGTGGCGGTCGGCACACTGCTGGGCCTCGTGGTCACGGCCGTCAACCTGACCGGCCTGAGCGCCGCCCTGCACCTGCTCTCGGCCCCACCGACCATCGCCCTGCCCTGGCAGGCACTCACCTGCACCACAGCAGCCTGCGCCCTGCTGGCGACAGTCACGGCCCTGACATCGACAACACCGGCGCTACGCCCGCCCCGACCATGAACCACCGGACCTGCCACGAGACCTGCGTGGGCCGGCGGTCGACCTCGTGCCGTCCTCTCAGGTGTCCGCGCCGTCGGTGGTCGGCAGGAGGGCGGCCAGTTCGGCGTCGTCCGGACGATGGGCCGCCTCGGCCGCCTCACGCAGAACGGCGCGGTCGACCTTGCCCGCGCCGGCGATGAGACGAATCCTCACACCGTCCTCGGGCACCGCGTATTCGTGGCTGTCACCGGCCTTGCGGTACCAGGCGTCGCCGTCGTGCTCACAGGTGACCTGCTTGTCCGTCACCTCGCCCAGCGGCTGCTCGGGGCAGCTCTCCGCTGTCAGCGTGCCGTGACCTACGAAGAGGCCGAACTTGGTGTCACCCTTCTCGGACCGATACGCGGCGACGAACTCGTCCTCGTACTCACCGACCGACTCCTGGAACAAGGCGTAGCCGGAGACCTCGGTGACGTATTCGCCCCGGTTAAGCGGCGCTGCTGCCTGGATCCTGAAGCACCAATTTGGAAGATCGCGTATGCGGGTATGGGCTGAGCTGACGAGACGGTCACCTGCGTCTCCTCGGCACCGTCTCCGTGATTCCCTGTTGGTCCCCGGTGGTGGCTGCTCGATCGGGCACATGAGGGACACGGGCCGGCCATGCCTGTCCGCTACTCACTAGAGTCAGCGGCCTGGCGAGTCGAGGGGGAGCTTCGTGACCTTAGCTGTGGGTATCTTCGATCTGTTCACCTATGGGATACCAGGCATGCTGCATCTATCCTTGATCATTTACGTGCTCGCACGCTTGCAGGTCATCGATGTCCCAAGTCTGGTCGCGGCACCGTCAGCGCTACAGGTAGTCGGAGTCGCTGTTGCCAGTTACCTGCTGGGGCATCTCGCCTATCCTCTGAGCGCCCTCCTGGACAAGGTGGCACCACGTTGGAACTGGAGCATCGAGGACGCTCGTCTCGATTTCGTGGCCAGGGTGCCCGAGTCGCGGGACCGAGCTTTCGTGCGCACTGATGTATCTCTGCTGTTGGCTGCGGCGGAACTCCACGACAAGGACGCAGCGGGTGAGATCACTCGGCTCCAAGGCGTCGCGTTGATGTTGCGGAACTCGGCCCTCGCCCTGCTGTTCGCGCTCGTCGTCGCGATGATCGAGCTCGTTGTGGGATCCGATCGGGTGCTGGCAGGATGCTGTGCGGCACTGCTACTGGTGAGCCTGACTGCCGCAGTCAGACACGGGCGCCGTGTGCGGCACTGGGACCGCCTGAAGACGTTGGAGATCTGCTTCTGGATCCCAGACATCGACGGCAGATTCAGCTCTGATCACCAGTGATCACCGCGCCACATCCGCGGGTCTGACATGAGGCCCCACGGCCCAGCCGTGGGCCAGGACGAATCTGCGCGCGCGCCAAACAACCGCCTTCAGTCACCACTCACCCAGCTCCCATCCCCTACGCCGTCGACCCACACACCGTGGAGCGGGCGTGGTTCCTGGCGTCCAGGTGGAGCGCGCCACTGTACGAACGACCTGGACGCCAGGGGCCGCGTCTGCTCGGATCTGCCTGGGTCGACGGTGGACGGGATGGGAGCTCCCAGCATCCGCCACGACGGACCCGCAGTCGGCGACGGCACCCCCTCCATCCCGGTGCCGGCCGATCCCCCGCCGGAGGCACTGTTCCGACCGTCGCGTACGCGGTGATCGACTCATGGCCATCGGCCCTATCCACCAGTGGGCGCGCGTCGGCGCAGCGCGGGCGGAGCGGGCCGGAGGCAGGAGCGTCGCCCGCAGCGGAGCCGGGAAGCGCGCCCGGCGGAGCGGAGCGCAGCCGGGGCTTGAAGCGGCGAGCGCGGCCCATGACTCTCTGTACGCGGCGTACGTACTCATCCTCGTCCTGGGCTTCCGGCGTGGCGAAGTGCTCGGTCTCACCTGGGAGAACGTGAACCTGGACGCCGGCGAGATCTCGGTGCAGATGCAGCTACAGCGCATCAACCGGCGCTTGGTCCACGACGAGACCAAGACCGAGGCGTCCACAGCCGTGCTGCCGCTTCCGGAAATCTGCATTGCGGCTCTCCAGCGCAGGCAGAAGGAATGGGAGTTGGCCAAGCAGGCGGCCGGTGAGCTGTGGTCAGACTTCGACTTCGTGTTCAGCACTCGCTACGGCACGCCGTTCGAACCCCGCAACTTCAACCGCCGGTTCGTCGACCGCTCGACCCGGGCCGGCGTCCGTCAGATCCGCCTCCACGACACTCGGCACACCTGCGGCTCGCTCCTCGCCGCACTCGACGTGCACCCGCGGGTCGCCATGCAGATCCTTCGGCACAGCAAGATCGCGGTGACGATGGAGGTGTACACGCACGTGCCCTCGGAGGCCACCCGCCGGGCACTGCGCAAGCTGGGCAAGCACCTTGGGAAGCAAGATCCGGAGTAGCTGCTGTACTTCGCTGCTGTACGGCATGCCAAAGCCCCGGTTAGGAGATCCCAACCGGGGCTTTGAGCTGCGTGGACCTGTGGGGATTTGAACCCCAGACCCCCTCGATGCGAACGAGGTGCGCTACCAGACTGCGCCACAGGCCCTTGCAACGAGTGAAACTCTAGCATCCCGGTCGGCCTGCTTGGAAATCCGTTCCCCGAGGCCGGGAGCGGGATGCCGGGGCTCTCATTCGTTGGCGGCCAGCGGTCGCTCGCCGTCCTCGTACTGGTCGAACAGCGGGGTGCGGCCGCGTTCGCGCGAGCGTCGGGCGGAGGCCGCGCGCCGGGCGTCGCTCCGCTCGCCGCCGTCCGCTTCCCGGTCCTCCGCGCGGTCCGCGTCGTCGGATTCCCCGGCCGGTGCGTCCCCGGCGTCGGCCGGTTCGTGTTCCGGCGCCACCGAACTCGAGCGGGCCGAGCTCCAGGCGTCCGGCGCCCCGAGGTCCACGTCGGAGGTCGCCCGGGGCGCGACCGGCGCCGTCACGTACGTCGGCAGCGGTACCGGTACCGGGTCCCAGCTCTCGCCGTGGCCGGGCCGGCGCTGCCGCTCGCGCTGCTGGTCGACCCACTCCGCGTGATCGGTCTGCTCGACGAGCGCCCTGCGGTCCGCGGCGAGCGCCAGCAGACCCGGGTCGGTCTCCGGCTCGGGGGCCGCGTGCGGCTCCTCTGCGCCGGCGTCGGGGCCGGTGTCGACGGACGAGGCGTTCGCCGAGGCGGGCGCGCGTCGGCGCGGCTGACGCTCCCGCAGCCGCTGCGCGGCGACTTCGGCACGCCTGCGGTCCATCTGGAAGGCGAAGCGGCGTCGCTCCTGGGCGCGCAGGTACCCGATGTACCCGCTGAGCAGGACGGCGGGCACGCCGGGCGCCCAGAGGAACGCGAGCCCGCCGACCGCCGCGACGATCGCGCCGAGCGTGAAGGCGAGGAAGAGCATCACGGTGGTGCGCCGACGGCGGGCGAGCGCCTTCGAGCGCTGGGCGCGCGCGGCGGACGCCTGCTCGGCAGGCGTGCGCCGCGCGACCGGCGCCCGACGGCCGGCCGGAACGGTGCCGCCTTCGCGTGCGGGCTTGGCGCCCTGTTCACGGTGGTCGTGCGCGGGCTTGGCCACCGGATCGCGCGCCGGTTCACGCGTCGCTTCCGGACGTCCAGCCTCCGGACGCCCCGACCCTCGTTCCTGTCCGCGCTCCTGTCCGCGCTCCGAGGCTCTTTCCTGAACGCGTTCCTGAGCTCGCTCCTGGACCGGCGCCTTCACCTGCGGGCGGGTCGGAGGCATGGCGAAGGACCGGACGTCCACCGATGCGGTGACGGCGTCCGGGACGTCGGCGTCGGACTCCCCCTCCTCGGTGGAGCGCGCCCGCAGGTCCTTGGCGTACCGGCGCTCCATTCCCGCCCGTCCGGACAGCAGCCGGATGGCGGTGCTGAAGCGTTCCGTCGGACGGGCCTCGTTCAGCTCGTCCTGCCTACGGAGCCACATAGGCACCAAGTAGGCGGCCCAGGCCCCGACAATGACTGCGTAGATGAGGCCGCTGCTGCTCACGCCTCACACGGTAGAGGGGTTTACGTGAGGCCATCCGCCAATTGGGCCGGTGTGTCGCACGATCTGGCTGATATTTCGAACTTTTTTTGCGACCGGTGCGATCAACCGATCATTTTCGAACATCTATTCGGCTGGTCGGCTAATTCAATTGGACGCCTTCTGCGAGCGTGTGCGCCGCCACCGGTTCAGCAGGCCCTCCGGGACCTCCTCCGCCGTGAGCGCGAAGACCAGGTGGTCACGCCAGGCGCCGTCGATGTGGAGATAGCGCGGCCGCAGCCCTTCCTCACGGAATCCGAGTTTTTCCACGACCCGGCGGCTCGGCCCGTTCTCGGGCCGAATGCAGACCTCGATGCGGTGCAGTCCGACGGTGCGGAAACAGTGGTCCACGATGAGCGCCACGGCCGTCGGCATCACACCGCGGCCGGCCACCGACTCGTCCACCCAGTAACCGACGTGTCCGGAGCACATCGACCCCCAGGTGATCCCCGCGACCGTCAACTGCCCGACGAGCCGCCCCTGGTACTCGATCACGAACGGCAGCATCCGGCCCGCGTTCGCCTCGGACCGCAGATGCCGGACCATCTGACGGTAGGTCGGCCGGTGCGCGATCGGCCCGCTGGGCGCGGGCGGCGGGATGGTCGCCTCCCAGGGGCGCAGCCAGTCCCGGTTGCGCCGGTTGACCTCGCGCCAGGCCCGCTGGTCGCGCAGCTTTATGGGCCGCAGGACGATGTCGCCCTCCACCAGTTCGACGGGCCAGGATGAGGTGTTCAGCTCGCACCCCCATGGCTCGGTCTGGGGTGGTCGCCGCCACGGATCTGGTCGACGGCGTGGATCAGCAGGGGCTCCAGGACGGCCAGCCCGTCCTTCACCCCGCCCGAGGAGCCCGGCAGGTTGACGATCAGCGTGCCGCCCGCCACTCCGGCCAGGCCCCGGGAGAGCGCCGCGGTGGGCACCTTCTCCCGGCCGTACGCCCGGATGGCCTCGGCGATGCCCGGCACCTCGTGGTCGATCACCGCGCGGGTGGCCTCGGGGGTGCGGTCGGTGGGCGAGATACCGGTGCCGCCGGTGGTGACGACGGCGTCGTACCCGGCCTCGACGGCGGCCCGCAGCGCCGCCTCCACCGGGTCCCCGTCGGGGACCACCTGCGGCCCGTCGACGGCGAAGCCGAAGCCGCGCAGGCCCTCGGCGATCAGCGGGCCGCCCCGGTCCTCGTAGACGCCGGCGGCGGCCCGGTTGGAGGCGGTCACGACCAGCGCGCTGTACCGAGCGGGCAGGGCGCCACCGACCGACGTGTCGAGTGTCATGCCCGGCTCCAGTCGCCCGACTTGCCGCCCGTCTTCTCCTCCACGCGCACGTCCGTGATGACCGCTCCCTTGTCGACCGCCTTCACCATGTCGATCACGGTCAGCGCGGCGACGGAGACCGCGGTGAGCGCCTCCATCTCGACGCCCGTGCGGTCCGTCGTCTTCACCGTGGCGGTGATCTCCACGGCGTCGTCCGCGACCGACACATCCAGTTTCACACCGGAGACGGCCAAGGGGTGGCACAGCGGGATCAGGTCCGGGGTGCGTTTGGCGCCCATGATGCCCGCGATCCGCGCGGTGGCCAGCGCGTCCCCCTTGGGTACCCCCTCGCCGCGCAGCAGCTCGATCACCCGGGGCGAGACGAGGACACGCCCGCTGGCACGCGCGGTGCGCGCGGTGACGTCCTTGCCGGAAACGTCGACCATGCGGGCGGCGCCCACGTCGTCGATGTGCGTCAGTCGGTCCTGCGTACTCATGGTGGTGTGGCGCTCCCGGTCCGGGCCTGTTGTGCGCGACACGGTACCCCCAACCAGGGGGACTCAGCCGAGGAGGACCACCTCGACGTCGGCACCGGGCTCGACGGACTCCACGTCCTCGGGGACGACGATCAGCGAGTCGGCGTGCGCGAGGGCCGCGACCAGGTGGGATCCAGCGCCCCCGACGGGGCGGACGGTGCCGTCGTCGTAGGTGGCGCGCAGGAACTGTCTGCGGCCCTTCGGCGAGGTCAGCGCCTTGTCGGCGATCAGCTTCGCGCGCGTGGTGGGCCGGTGGACGTCCTCGAGACCCATGAGGGTGCGAATGGCTGGGCGCACGAAGAGCTCGAACGAGACGTACGACGACACCGGGTTGCCCGGCAGGGCCAGCAGGGGGATGTGGTCGGGTCCGATGGAGCCGAACCCCTGCGGCTTGCCGGGCTGCATGGCGAGCTTGCGGAACTCGACACCGCTGCCCGCCTCGTCCTCGTCGCCGACGTGCTCGAGGGCCTCCTTGACGACGTCGTACGCCCCGACGCTCACCCCGCCGGTGGTGACGACGAGGTCGGCGCGGACGAGCTGGTCCTCGATGGTGGAGCGGAGCGTCTCGGCGTCGTCGGCGACCGCGCCGACCCGGTAGGCGATGGCGCCGGCGTCCCGGGCGGCCGCGGTGAGGGCGAAGCTGTTGGAGTCGTAGATCTGGCCGCTGCCCAGCTCCTCGCCGGGCTGGACGAGTTCGCTGCCGGTGGACATCACGACCACGCGCGGGCGCGGGTGCACGCGTACGGTGCCCCGGCCGATCGCGGCGAGCAGGGCGATCTGGGGCGGTCCGAGGACGGTCCCGGCGTCGAGGGCGCGGTCGCCCGCCTTCACGTCGCTGCCCTTCGCGCGTACGTGCGCGCGTGCCTCGGCGGGCCGGTACACGCGCACGTGCCCCGAGGCCTGCTCGGGGGCGAGGCTGCGGGCACGCATCCCGCTGACCGGGCCCTCACCGAGTCCGCCGTCGGTCCACTCCACGGGGACGACGGCCTCGGCGCCCGCCGGGAGCGGGGCGCCAGTCATGATCCGGGCGGCCTGGCCGGGTCCCACGTACAGCAGATCGGCCGCCTGTCCCGCCGCGACGTCCCCGACGACGTCCAGAGCCGCCGGGAACTCCTCGCTCGCGCCCGCGACATCCGCGACCCGCACCGCGTACCCGTCCATGGAGCTGTTGTCGAAGGGCGGCAGTGAGACCGGCACCATGACGTCGTCGACCAGGACGCAGCCCTGGGCGTCGGGCAGTTGCAGCTCGATGGGTTCCAGGGGGCGGACGGTGGCGAGGATGTCCTCCAGGTGTTCGTCCACCGACCAGAGCTGGTCCTGGCCGGTGGGGCGGTGCGCGGCGGTGCTCAAAGTGGCTACATCTCCTCGGTGACGTAACTGCGAAGCCAGGACCGGAAGTCCGGACCCAGATCTTCACGTTCGCACGCGAGTCTGACAATGGCACGCAGGTAGTCGCCACGGTCGCCGGTGTCATAGCGGCGGCCCTTGAAGACGACGCCGTGGACGGGGCCGCCGACCTTCTCGTCCTGCGCGAGCTGCTGGAGGGCGTCGGTGAGCTGGATCTCACCACCGCGGCCGGGCTCGGTCTGCCGCAGTATGCCGAACACGCTCGGGTCGAGGACGTAGCGTCCGATGATCGCGTAGTTCGACGGGGCGTCCGCCGGGTCCGGCTTCTCGACGAGGCCGATCACCTTGACGACGTCGCTGTCCACGGTGGCCTCCACGGCCGCGCAGCCGTAGAGGTGGATCTGCTCGGGTGCGACCTCCATGAGCGCGACGACGCTGCCGCCGTGCCGCTCCTGCACCTCGATCATCCGCTGGAGCAGCGGGTCGCGGGGGTCGATCAGGTCGTCGCCCAGCAGGACGGCGAAGGGCTCCTGCCCTACATGCGGGGCCGCGCACAGGACGGCGTGTCCGAGGCCCTTGGGGTCGCCCTGGCGCACGTAGTGCATGGTCGCGAGGTCGCTGGACTGCTGGACCTTGGCGAGCCGGGCGGCATCGCCCTTCTTCTGCAGCGCCGACTCGAGTTCGTAGTTGCGGTCGAAGTGGTCCTCTAGAGGGCGCTTGTTGCGGCCTGTGACCATGAGGACGTCGTCGAGGCCGGCGGAGACGGCTTCCTCGACCACGTACTGGATAGCCGGCTTGTCCACGACCGGCAGCATCTCCTTGGGAGTGGCCTTGGTCGCCGGCAGGAACCGGGTACCGAGGCCGGCTGCGGGGATGACAGCCTTGCTGATCCTGGGGTGCGACTGCGTCATGTCGGCAACCTTATCCGGTGACTTTGAGAGGGATCTGTGGCTCCGGTTAATTGATGTTCATATGAACGCATTGGAGCGGTGTGGGACAAGTACAGGAGCGACATATGAGCCACCTCGAAGGCGGACCAGAGTCTGACAAACGTACGTTGCGGCGAGGGTTCCTCACCGTGAGAAACAGGTTGACGCCCGATGACGTGCGCGCGGCTGCCGTCGCCCTGGCCGAGCGGGCCCTGGAGCTACCCGAGTTGACGCACGCGCGCACGGTCGCGGCGTACGTCTCCGTGGCTACCGAGCCGGGCACCCTGGCGCTGTTGGACGCGCTGCGCGCGCGGGGCGTGCGGGTGCTGCTCCCCGCACTGTTGGCCGACAACGACCTGGACTGGGGCACCTACACCGGCGAAGGCTCTCTCGCGCGGGTCCTGCACGGCGGGAAGATGGCCCTCCTGGAGCCGGCCGGCGAGCGCCTCGGCCCGGACGCCGTGACGACCGCCGACGTGGTGCTGCTGCCGGGGCTGGCGGTCGACGCGCACGGAACGCGCCTGGGGCGCGGCGGAGGATCGTACGACCGCGTACTGGCCCGGCTGGCGGACGCCGGGGCCCACCCCGCGCTGGTGGTGCTCCTGTACGACTCCGAGGTCGTCGAGCACGTCCCCGGGGAGGCGCACGACCGGCCGGTGCACGCGGTCGTGACCCCGTCGGGGACGCGCCGCTTCACCTGACACGACCCGTGCCCTCGTACGGAAGAAGGGGCCCTCCACGCGCGCGTGGAGGGCCCC
>NZ_JBHVYO010000041.1:0-79450 GCF_042880655.1 Streptomyces sp. NPDC058295 | reverse complement strand
GTGCGGTCGACGTAGAGGATGGCGTCCATGATGCGGCGCAGGTCATGCTCGGGTGGGCGACCGATGTCGAGACCCTTGTTTCTGCGCTCGGCCCGGCAGCTCGTGAGCGTGGGACCGATCAGTTCCCAGCGCGCATCGGAGAGGTCGCTCGGGTACGGGCGGTGTCGCGTCATGTTTCGGTAGTACCGTCGAGCAGGCCGCCTCCCCAGGGCGCAAACGAGGTCAACCGGGGGCGCGTTGGGATCAGACAGGAGCGAACGGAACGAAACGGTCGCCGAACGACGACACCAATCCCCTGCCCCACATCAGGCACGTCTGCCCCAAGGACCACACACCAGCTCGGTCTGCAAATCAACGCCAAACAACCTCTGCGGGACAAAACGCTCTTTAAGACTCGCCCGCCAATGCATCAGCGTCCTGTTCGCCATGCTCCGAGACGGCACCTTCTACGAGTCCAGAGTCCCCGCCGTCGTCCTCGCCGCATGACCATCCCAAACAGCCTCACACCCGGCACCACGGCCTTGACGAAAGACATAGAGACCCCCCGACGAACAGCGCGGCGGGTGTGACGATCAGTGACCAGATCGTCACGGCCGACAGCGGGCCAGTCCTACTTTTGCGGGTCATGCGGCTCCACGGGGGCCGGGCCGGGGTCGGGCCGTTCGGTGCCGTGGAGTGAGCGGCTGATCTCGTCGAGTCTGTCGAGCCCGGCCTGCACGGCCTCCAGTTCGTGTTCGAGGCAGGTGAGGTCCGGGGCGTCCGTGGCGGCGTCACCGACCGCGTGGAGGGAGACCAGCAGAGAACCGCGTTCGGCGGCGGCCTCCAAGCGCAGCACGGTCGATTCCAGCGTAGCCACGAGGAGTTCGCGCAGTTCCGCCAGGCGTTGCAGGGAGGCTGCGCGTTCACCGATCGCGCGGGCGGACGCCTCCTTGGCCTCCCGCATCGCTCCCTGCGAGGCCCGAGCCTCCTTGTCCAGCCTGCGCTCCTCGTCACGCAGCGCCCGGTGGTCGGTGCCCGCGGTGGTGGCGTCGATGACGCGGACGGCCTCGGCGCGGGCCTGGAGTTCGTCGGCCGCGGTCTCTACGAAGGCGACGGCCGCGGTCAGCGCCTCGGTCAGGGTGGGGGTGGTGCTGTCGCTCCGGTGGCGGTCGAGTCTGCCGACGGCGGCCGAGGCGCGTTCCAGCCACAGCCTGGCGTCGGGAGGGGGCTCGGGCCGTTCGGAGCCGGGACCTTGCCACGCGAACCGTACGGGGCCGGGCCCTGCGGACGCGGTCCGTCGTCCGGCCTCGGCGCCTGGCCGGCGGGTCAGCCGGTCGGTGACGGTGTGGGCTGTCCAGACCAGCAGACCAATGGCGGCACCGGCGGGCAGGGCCGCGGCGGGCCCGGCCCCCGCCAGGCCCGCTGCCGCGGCGCCCGCCGCGCCCAGGAGCGTGGCCGCGGCCGCGGCTGGGAGATTCCGGCCGTTCATCAGGTGCTCAACTCCTTTCGGATGCCTAGAAGTTGCTGATGACGGAGACCATCACCTTGTCGATGACGGCGGGATCACGGGCGTCGTACGAGGTGGCCTTGGTGGCTGCCGAGATCTCGCTGAGGGTGTCGAAGTCGGCCTGGTCGCTGAATGCGACGGTGAACACGCGTACCGAGCGCTCCAGTTGGGTGGCGTCGATATCGCGCAGCAGGGCGTCGAGGTCGTTGTCGGCCGGGTATTCGTTCTTGCCGTCGGTCAGGACGACCACGGCGTTGATCCGATCGGTGTCAAGATCGGAGAGGGCGGCCTGCTGGGCGGCGCGCACCGTGGTGTACAGGGCTGTGCCACCCTCGGCGCTCAACCCGTTGATGGAGGTGATGAGTTGGCTCCTGCCCACCTTGATGGGCCGGGGCGACAGGATCTCCCGGTAGGGCTCGCGGTGGTCGGCGGTCTCGGTGGAGAAGGCCCACAGTCCGACCTCGTCGTCCGGGTGGTACAGGCCGAGCGCGGCCACGGCGGCCTTCTTGGCGGCCTCCATCCGGCTCTGCCCGCCTCCGGTGGACTCGTTCATGGAGCCGGAGACATCCATCACCAGCAGAACCCTTGCCTTCTTGCGCAGTTCGTCCCAGCTGTCGAGGATCGCGCCGAGCACCTGCGGGGAGGGCGGGTCGATGAGGGACAGCTTCCGCTTCCCTCCGTCGGACAGGCTGACCGAGGCCGCCAGTTCGCGCCCCGCGTTGCCCTCGTGGTCGCGGAAGCCGTGCTGCTGGAAGCGGCGCTGCTGGGCGGCTTCGAGGAGGAAGGCGCTGAAGTCCGCGGCCGCCGCGCGCTGTTCCCTGCTCGCCGAGGGCAGTACGACGAAGGGATGGTCGAGCATGAGGGTGCCGTCGTCCGGGTGCACGGCCACCAGCGGCACTTTCGGCTTCTTGCCCTTGCCGAGGAGTTTCACGTCGCCGGTGGGGCTGCCTTGGTTGTACAGGTGGATCAGCTGCTCCTGGACAGCGATGGCGCTGGCATACGAAAGGGCCTGGCCCTTCGCGTCCGCCTCCGCAAGGTTGGCCATGTAGGCGGTCGCGTCGGAGCCGTAGTGGAGCACACCGGCCTCGACTCCCGATACGAACGCCCGGGACTTCGGGTCCTTGACCTGGTCCAGGGTGAGATCGCTCGATCGGCCGGTGGCGGCGTAGAACGCGGCCACGGTCGCCGCGAGGCCCGAGGTGGAGGTGTGCGGGTTGTCTTTGCCCAGGGAGAATCGGCCCCACTCGGGGTGGCCGAGCGAGCCCCAGCCCTTCTCGGTCAGCGACAGGATGTCCCGCCAGCCGATCTTCTTCTCCGGCCAGCCCACCGCCTCGGCCATCGGCCGGGGCATGGCGATGGCCAGCGGGCTGGTGGCCAGGGAGATGGGCTTGTCACCGGTGAGGACGGTACGGTCCGACGCGGTGCCCTTCTCGGTGAGCAGCGTCAGCCACAGCGAGGAGGTCGGCGTCCACGCCTGCGGCTCGGGCGCGCCGTCGCGCTTCTCGTCCCAGCCCTGCGCGAGTGCGTCCATGGCGATGCCCGAGCTCGTCTCGGACACCGTTACCCGGGCGCACTTGCCGTCCGTCAGCTCGCGCCCCGAGGTGTTGTACTTCTTCGCCAGTTCGGCGAGCAGATCGCCCTTCTCCGTGGAGGAGTTCACCTCCAGTCGGACGCCGCAGTCCGGTCCGGAGCCGCCGGATACCTCCCGGGTCACCAGAAACGTGGCGAGTACCGCCACCAGCCCCATGGCGGTGGCCACCAACAACGGCAGCCTGCGCGACCCTTGTTCACCCGAGCGTCTGTTCATGCTTCCCCCCTGGAATCACTCACCACCCGTCAGGTGGGACGGCGGAGGAGGAGAGCGAACTGTCCGCCTCCAAGAACACCTTCCGCAGGCGCCGGTTTACCCGTCCTGCCGTTGACTGACGCACGAACTGCCCTTTCGGTTGCGCCTGTTGACGCTTGCGGTCAGTGGGGGTGCGGTTGGGTGGGGTGCGGCAGGTGGCCAGCGTCTGGTGCTCGGTCCTCCGCCAAGCGCCCCAGATGGTCTTCTCCGACGGAATGACCGAGGTGACGTCAGGATCGACCGGCAGGCGCATCCCGCGCGCGGCCTGTGAGTTCGGATCCCGGTGCGGGCGCGGCGGCATGATCCGGCTCGACCACCACGTCCGCGCGTCCCTGCGCCGCGCGCAGCCCCGTCCGATCGGTTGGTGTGGGAGGGGATGCGGCGGTGGCCAGGCAGGACGTGAAGGACGAAGTCATCTGTCTGCGGGCTGCGGGGCTGGACCTGGGCAAGCGGTTCCGGTCGGCCTGCGTGCGCACCCCGGCCGCGCCCCGGGTGAGGACCTGCGCCGCGCAGCAGAGGAGCCGCGAGTAGTCCGAGGTGACCTTGAGGACCACCACCTCAACCCGGCGCTCGAGCAGCCGTCAAGTCCGCATCGCCGTATGAAGCCAAGTCCTTCGGTGGTTTCACCGTGTCACCGTCGGCGTCGGGCCGAAAGCATCAGCAAGGCTGGTCAGGATGGAGCCGGACCAGCTGTTCTGCCCGAACACGCTGACCGGCGCTGCGAGCACGCCGTACTCACGCTCGAGCATCTCCGCTGGGATTCCCACCGGGAAGAAGTAGTTGCCGGGGCATGTCCGGCTCGCCATGGGAATCGCCGTGAGCACCTCGTCCGGCAAACGTTCGAACAGCCGCTCAGCCCGTTCGGCCAGTTCACCGGCGACCTGCCCGGGCACGTCGCTGTGTTCGGTCAGCAGGCGGTGGGCGAGCCTCAGCTGTGCCGACGTCGGCGTATCCGCCCGGAACGCTTCGGCCAATTCGGCTTGCGCCGGAGCCAGCAGGACCACGCCGAAGGTGCGGGGCCACAGCCATCCCTTGGTGACCGAATGCAGCAGGACCGCACGACCGGTGTCCAGCAACCGCCGTGTGCCGGCAGCGAATGGGGATCCCAGATCGTAGACGCTGTCGATCAGCAGGTGGCGGCCTGGTGATTGCCGCAACCACGAAATCGCCGCTGTGCATTCGGCATCGGAGAGGTATCGGCCGAGCGGCTTGCTGGGGTTGGCGAGCAGCAGGTATTCGGGCCGGTGGTCCGTCGGCGACCTCGGCAGGGCCGGCTCCGGTAGCGTCGGGTAGGACGCGGGCGCCAGGCCCGCGGCCCGGGCCAGCTCGAAGTAGACCGGGTAGACGTCGCTGGGCAGCCACAAACGCGCTTGCACGCCGCGCAGCCAGTGGAACACCACACTGAGCCCGTGCCGGACCCCTCGACAGACCATGGCATGGCCGGACCACTCTTCCGGCAGCTCGAAGCGCCGCAGCCAGGCACGGGCGAGATCGCACCGGTGCACCGTACTCATGTCGGTCGGCGGTTTCGGTCGCATCGGAGCAAGCGCCCGGTACACATTGGTTTCGGCGGCGTCCAGAAGCGACGAGGAAGCACCGAGTCGGCGCTGCCGGAATTCCTGGAACTCCTCGAACCTCATGCCGCTGCATCTTCCGGCACGATCTCGCTGGCCCGGTCCTCCAGGGAGGCGTAGCACCGTCCGTCGGCCATGACGTTCCAGCTGCGTGCGATCCCGCTGGTGCGTTCCCAGAGCAGGCTGGGCTCGGTGTAAGCGGCGATCCGCATCGGACGTCCGTCCCAGGTGCCGTGGTAGACAGGCGCACCCCAGGGCAGGCGGCTCGCCAGTTCGAAGCCGTGCTGCTCGGCGAACCGGGTGACGACGGACAGCGAAACCTGGTGCTCTCGGCTCCAGACGTTGGCGGCGCGGTCGAAGTAGAGCGACTCGGTGCTGGTGGATACGTAGAGCTCTTTGAAGCAGACTTCCTCGGCACCGTGGGCCGCGGCCCACGAAAGGTAGCCGGCGACCCCGGCCGCGTCGGCGACGCCGCCGCGTTGGAGCACACAGATCAGCCTCATCCGCAGTCCCGGCCAGCGCTCACGTTCCACCCGCCAGGTGTCGATGACAGAGCTCACCGGTGTGCGCAGCATCATCAGCTGCTCGCTGACGGCGTCGTCCTGATGGTGCCGGGAGACCGCCAGCACGCTCAGTCCTGCGGCGCTCAGGGCCGCGAGGCGGTCGGCCCGGTCGGCGTGCCGGCCTTTCGCCAGGGTGTGCGCGTTGGTGATCAGGACGACCTTCGGGAAGACCTCCGAGCAGGCGGACACCAGCCGCAGCTGCTGCTCGAACGGTATGAGCGTGGGCTCCCCGCCGCCGGTGATCACCGCACGCTCGGCACCCGCCGCACGGGCGCGTTCCAGCCAGTGGGTGACCGCGTCCCATGGGACCCGCGCCGGCGCTTGGTCGCTGGAGATCGAAGCCGAGGAGAAGCAGAACGAACACCGGGCCTGGCAGGCGGAGGCGACCGGCAGAAGCGACACCGAACGGGGTCGCGTGTCGGCGTAGCGACGCTGTGGCGATCCGTGCAGGCGCAGGGAGGCGGCCATCGCGTCCTCGACGGTTGTCGGGCGCAGAGTGAACTCGTCGCCTGCTTGGTCGAGCTCGTGGACTGCTGACAACCGGATGCGGACCTCGTGCAGTTCCAGGCCGAGGCCGGTCCTCACGTTGGGCACCAGCTTGTCGGGGTTCACCATGGTTTCCAGTACCAGCAGCCGGTCGCCCGGAATGGCCAGCCGGTCCAGCAGCCGTCGTGCCTTGCCGATGCCGATTCCCAACTCCGCACGAGTCAGCAGGTGGAACCGGTCGGGATAGGTACTCTCCGGAATGCCCGCCTTACCGTAAGCGTAGGCGTACTTGTCGAAGCCCTTCGCGAAGTTCGACAGCACGATGACGTGGAAGCGCTGGTCGCCATGATTCATCCCGTCATCATGCATGAACGGGCCCCAGTCACCATGGGCCGTACTGGCAGGCAAAACGCGGTGCCCCGATCCGATCCGTCATCAACGACAGGTCCCGCCCTCCCGCGGTCCACGACACGGCCGCCGGTGACCTGTAACCGTTGACGAGCCCGGTGTGGCCGAGGACCCGCCTTCGTCACGAGCACCCGATCGCACCCCGATGCCATGCTGACGGCACCGCGGGGTGGGCGTGATGGTCGGGGCCCCAGGGCGGGGCAGGGGGCTCCGGTGGCGCCCATTGAGCCTGCGAGGTCGGCGACGGCCAGGACTTGGTGAGCGGCCTCGATAGCGGCGTTGATCCCATTTTGCGGTTCCCAGCCCGCGTGTGCGGCACGGCCGTGCACTACGACCTCGTACCGCGAAGTGCCCTTGCGGGCGGTCTTGAGCGCGCCTTCCTCGTCCGCGGACGCCTCCAGCACCAAGGCTGCCGCGCACCCCCGCACGGATTCCTCGATCAGCTGCCGGGAGGTCGCGGAGCCCACTTCCTCGTCCCCGTTGACCACAACGCACACCCCCTCCGGGGAGGGCAGGGAGGCCAGCGCGCGGAACATCTGCGCCAGGCCCGCCTTCATGTCCAGGACGCCGGGGCCGCGGGCGATCCCATCGGCCACCGACCAGGGGTGGCTCTGAAGCGAGCCCATGGACCACACCGTGTCGTGGTGTCCCACCAGCAGGACCCGCGGAGTGCCGAAGCTCCACCGCAGATGGGTCACACCGTCGATCACGATCACCTCCGGCCCGGCCCCCCAACAGCCTGGCCCCCAGGGCGCCGACCACCTCGGCGCTGCGCGCCACTGCCTCGTGGTCCGCTGAGAAAGACTCGCAGAGTACGAGGCCCTCCAGATCGGCCAGCATCGCCGGCAACGCGAGCGAGGTCCCGCGGGTCATCGGTCCCGCCCCGCGCCCGAGAGGTCCTCGACGATCGCAAGGTCGGCCGAGGAGTGGGCGCCGTCACGATCGACGAGACGGATCGCCGGGACGCGAACGCCGAGAGCGTCCAACCTCGCGTGTGCAGCCTCGAACAGATCGAGCCCGAGGCCGGGCGCAAACTGGTCTGACCCTTGCCTCAGACGCCCGAAGACAATCCGAAAAGGTCAGTAGTGGTTCTTCAGGTACAGGCGGGGAGCGGGACCGACAGGGCACTGGACAGGACGTCCCACTGCGTACACGATCGTGCCCATGACACCCGAGGAAGCCATTGTCACCACTGCCGACCGGATCGCGGTGCTGCTGGAGGCGGGGGCCGACCCGCGGACGCCGTTGCCGGGCGCGGAGTGGACGGTGGGGGAGGCGGCGGCGCACCTCGCGCTGGCGGGAAAGCTGATGGCGGACATCGGGGCGGGCGAGGACCGCCCCTACGGCGATGGGACGCCGAGCGGTCTCGCGGCGGCCAACCGTGCGGCTCTGGCCGTCTTCCCGCAGCGGGATCCGGCGGTCCTCGGCGCGGAGATCGCGGACAGAGCCCGGGACTTCGTTGCGGCCGCGGCCGGTTGCAGCCCGCGGGAGGCGGTGCTGACGCCGATGGGGCCGATGGATAGGGCCACCCTGGGCTCATACCTGCTCACGCACCTGCTCGGGCACGGATACGACATCGCGGTCGCGCTGCGCGGGCCGCACATGGTCGACCGGCACATGGTCGCGTTCACGCTGCCCTTCATGCGACTGGCCATGCCCCGTGTGGTGAACTCCGGCGCGATCGGCCGGCCACCATGCGTGCTATCTGTTGCGGATCGGCCACGACCGCTTCGCCGTCACCTTCGCGGACGGCGTGCCGACGGTCACCGATATTCCGCCCAGGCGCCCCGATTGCACGATAGCCATCGACCCCGTCGCCTTCTTCCTCCTCGCTCTGGGCCGCTGGACCGCCCCCACCGTCATGGCCCGCGCCAAGGTCGTCGTCTGGGGCCGCAAACCGTGGCTGGGCCTGCGCTTCCCGATGCTCTTCACAGCGCCATAGAGAGCGAGCAGATTACCACCGAACGCCCTATCAGAGGTCTCATGGGCGTCAGAAAGACCGCTCCCTGCTCGGCGAGGTCAGCAGTGTGCTGGCCTTGCCGCTGGTGAGCATGGTTGTCCTGCTCGGCGTGACGCTGCTGGCCGCCCGGGTCTACCGATTAGGCCCCGCGCAGCTCGTCAACCGGCTACCTGGGCAGATCAGTGATCTCCGTGCGGGGGCAACCCGGGCGTCACCATCCGCGTGCGCTCCCCCCAGAACATCAGGGTTGCGGGTATGTGGCCAGCGCTGGCCCGAAGCCGAGATCGAAGCCTTCAACCGCATCCGCCGGGCCACCGCATCTCGGTAAAGATCGACTTCACGGCTCCCACTCGGAGGTGTCGGTCAAAAAGTGCCACACCTGGGCGGCGCTCCAGAACACCAGCCTGTGCGAACACGACAACGGAAGGCGCCACGCTGAGCAGGACAGCCAATGTCTCCATCCAGCCGACCCGGCGTTTCGGGATCCCGTAGACCGCCCGGATCATCGACGAGGCCGCACCCCGCTGGGCCGCCATGCGCTGAGCGTCCTCCGCCGCCTCATCCCTGGCGGTGTCATGCTGGTCGGCGCCGGCCCCACTCAAGATAACGCCGTCGTCCAAGCCCGCGACAGCAGGCGCCGGCGAGGTAGAGGGTCAAAGCATCGAAGGGTTCCTGACAGCCGACGGTGACGTGGGTGCGGGTGACGCGCGACATGTCCCGAGCTGCGATGAACAGCGGCTCCTGGCGCCACTGGGGTGTCGCCCACCCCCGCATGATCCACTCGCCTGGAAGGCCCGCCGTGACGCCACCTCTCGACGAGATGGGCGGCGTGATGGCCGGCAACGTCGTCTACCGCCAGAACTGCAACTTCATCTGGAACAACGACAAGGACACCATCTACCTGCTCAAGCCCACCGGCGCCAAGGCGGACGTCCACTCCTACACCAAGCGCGCCAACGACGCCGACGGCAACGGATACATCAACTACCACGGCTAACCTCCCGCTGACGCCCCTCGCCCCGCGGGGCCTGGGCAGACGCTGCCCCTTCCCGCAGAACTCGGCCGGAAGGGGACCAGTCCCGGTGTCCACGGCGTCGTCATCCCCGCGGTCAGCGCCGTCCTGGCTGCTCAAGACGCCGCCGTTTGTCGACGAGATCCTGGCCGCCGCCGAGTCCGGTTGAGGGGCGTCAGCCGATGTGCAGCGCCGTCCCAGCCGAGATGAGGACGACGCACTCGTTGAACGCCTCTTGGTCCTGCCCTATCGGCTCGGGGACGTCCCGGTCGCGCAGGTAGAGGGCGAGCTTGGACTGGTTGCTCTCGCCGCAGACGTCGATGGGTGTAGCTCTTCTGCAGGGACGCCACAGTAGAAGGACACCCACCCCGTCAACCAGCGTTCTACCAGCTCAGGCTTCCCCGGAGGAGAGCCGCACCCGGAGGCTCTCCCGGCGGACGTGATGTCAGTCGGAGGCGACCCTTACGGGGTCGTCGGCCGGGGTGCCGACGCGCAGCCACCGATAGCCGTAGGCAGGCAGTTCGACGCGGAGCAGGCCGTCGTCGTCCACCGTGAGACCGGCGTGCCCTTCGTCGAGCAGATCCATGAGCCTCCCGCCGGGCCCGGCCTCGGGCAGCCGCAGCCGTACGGTGACCGGCCCGCCCGCGAAGTTGTGCATCGCCAGGACAGTCCCGTCGGTCCCGTCGGTGGTGCAGGCGATGTGCGCCAGGACCGCTCGCTCCCCGGTGTCCACGAGGCGGTAGTCACCCCAGGCCAGCTCGGGAGCCTCCCGGTAGCGCTCGATGAACAGCCGCATGCGGCTGAGCAGCGAGCCCGGGTCGCGACTCTGCTCGTACACGTTGACCTTCTGGGGTCCGAACACGCCGTCGGTCAGCGGGTTGGGAAAGGCGTCCGGGCCGGCATGGGAGAAGCCGGCGCCCGCCTCCGGGGTCCATTGCATGGGCGTCCGTACGGCCTGGCGTCCCTCGGCGGCCAGGTTCTCCCCCATGCCGAGTTCCTCGCCGTAGAAGAGCACGGGGGTACCCGGCAGGGTGAACAGCAGGCTGTAGGCGAGTTCGATGCGGCGCCGGTCGCCCTCGACCATGGGCGGCAGCCTGCGGCGCAGTCCCCGGTCGTAGAGTTGCATGTTCTTGTCCGGGCCGAAGGACGCGAACACCTCGGCCCGTTCGGCGTCGCTCAGCTTGTCGAGGGTGAGTTCGTCGTGGTTGCGCACGAACGTGGCCCAGTGGGCGTCTCGCGGGGCTGCGGGGCGGTCCCGCAGCGCGGCGGCCAGCGGCCCGGCGTCCTCGCGCGCCATCGACAGGTACATCTGCTGCATGGCGATGAAGTCGAAGCACATGGTGAGCTCGTCGCCGCGGCCCGAGGCAGGGTCGCCGAAGAAGCGGGCGGTGTCGTCGTAGGGCAGATTGACCTCGCCGAGCAGCACTGCCTCACCGTTGCGGCGGCCGAGGAAGGCGCGCAGGTCGGCGAGGTACTCGTGCGGGTCCGGCAGTGCCCCGGCGTCGGCCTGCCCGTCCGTCTCCAGCAGGAAGGGCACGGCGTCGACCCGGAAACCGGACAGCCCGAGCTGTGTCCAGAACCCCATGACGCGGGCTATCTCGTCGCGGACCTCGGGGTTGGCGACGTTGAGGTCGGGCTGCTGCTTGTAGAAGCGGTGCAGGTAGTACTGGCCGCTGCCCTTGTCGTACTCCCACAGGCTGTCCTCCGCATCGGGGAAGACCACACCCTTGGGACCGCCCTCGGGGGGCTTGTCCGCCCAGACATACCAGTCGCGGTGGGCGGAGTCCCGGCCGGATCGGGCGTCCTTGAACCAGGGGTGGTCCTCGGAGGTGTGATTGACGACGAGGTCGGCGATCACACGGATGCCGCGGTCCTTGGCGGTGCGGGTGAACTCGGTGAAGTCACCGAGGGTGCCCAGGCGGGGATCTACACCGTAGAAGTCCGTGATGTCGTACCCGTCGTCGCGCTCCCGCGTCGGATAGAAGGGCATCAGCCACACGCAGGTCACGCCGAGACGCTCCAGATGGTCGATGCGCTGCGTGAGGCCCGCGAAGTCGCCGATCCCGTCGCCGTTGCCGTCCTGGTACGTCTCGACGTCCAGGCAGTACACCACCGCGTTCTTCCACCACAGGTCGGACGTACGGGTCAGACGCATCGGTACTCCTTCACCGTGGCGGGAAGCGGGCGGGTGACGTCGAGTCGCGGCAGTACCTCGGCCCCGAACGCGTCGATGAACGGGCCCTGTTCGCGGCCCACGTGATGCAGCATCACCGCGTCGAAGCCGAGTTCGGTGTACTCCTGCAGCCATGCGGTGTGCCGGCCCAGGTCGGACGAGATGTTGACCGAGCGCGCCACCTGCTCGGGGGTGACGTGTTCACTGACGATGTCGAACAGTTCCGCGGAGTCGAGGTCCCAACTTGCCGGGGGCGCGTGCACGTTGGTGCGCCATTGGTCGTACGCCAGCGCCCGGGCCTCGTCCTCGCCGGGCGCCCAGCTCAGGTGCGCCTGGAGGTGCAGCGGCCCACGGCCGCCGGCGTCACGGTACGCGTCCACGATCTCGCGCAGCCGCGCGCGTGGAGCGTTGACCGTGATCAGGCCGTCCGCCCACTCGGCGCACCAGGCCGCGGTCGCCGTGCTGCACGCGGCTCCGATCAGCGGCGGTACGTCGGGCGGCAGCGTCCACAGCCGAGCCCGGTCCACGGTCACCAGGCCGTCGTGGCTGACCTCCTCGCCCCGCAGCAGTGCCCGCATGACGTCGACGCACTCGCGCAGCCGCGCGGTGCGGACGTCCTTGCGGGGCCAACCCGCCCCTGTGATGTGCTCGTTGGAGGCCTCGCCGGTGCCGAGCGCCACCCAGAACCTGGCCGGATTCATGGCCGCGAGGCTGGCGACCGCCTGCGCGACGATCGCGGGGTGGTAGCGCTGGCCGGGCGCGTTCACCACGCCGAACGGCACCTGGTCGGTGGCCTGGAGGGCGGCGCCGAGCCACGACCAGGCGAACCCGGACTCCCCCTGACGGACGCTCCACGGCGAGAAGTGGTCGGAGCACATGGCGGCTGTGAAGCCCGCGCGTTCCGCGTGCACCACGGCGTCGAGCAGATCCGCGGGCGGGACCTGTTCGTGCGAGGCGTGTAATCCATAGACAGTCATGCCGCGCGAGTACCCCCGGGAGGGACCCTCAGCGGAGAAGTGGCCGGACGCCCCCGAAACCACGTGCGCGGCAACGGAGTTGCTCCGCACACTCGCTGCCCGGAGTACGTCCCGACGAGTTTCCTGTCACCTTGCTGACGATCGGCGTCGACCTGGCCGGCAAGGGCCTGTTCAGCGAAGGCGACCCGGACCTGGATGGGTGCGGGTCTTCTGGTGTGAGCTCGTCTGTCAGGCCAGGAGTTCGTTGTTGTGCTGGTCGGGCCGGGGGTAGAGGCGTTCGCGCTCTCTGTGGGTGTGGAAGGTCCAGTACTGCGGGAAGTCGCCGTTGCTGATGAGGGCCCGGAGGGTCAGGACGGCTTCGGCTCCGGGGACGCTCCACCGGCCGCCAGTGATGTCGAGCCGGTCGGCCACCAGATGACGTGCGGCGCCTTCGACGATGCCGCTGGCGATCGGCCATCCGGCCGCGAGTGCTGGGAAGTGTCCGGCGCAAAGGACGCCGTCGGCAGGACGACCGTGATCGCTGACGGCGGCTACCGGGGCACCGGCCCGGTCATTCCGCACCGTCGCGAGCGCGGCCAGGCCGAACTCCCGGCCTGGAAAGAGGCAACGAGGACCGCAGGCGAACCCTGCTGAGCCTGACCGAGGAGGGAGCCGATCTGCTCGGCTCCCTGATCGCCCCCGCCGAGATGGTCAACGAACAACTCCTCAGCTCGCCCCCCTCGGACGAACGGGAACAGGCCATCGATATTCTTCGCAGAATCGTCTCGTTGGATGGCGAATCGTTCGACGAAGAGGCATGAGGAAACCGCCTCGGCTCACGCGTCGGCGCCCACCCGGCTGTGGGTCCGCTTCAACCGTTCCGTTGCCGCTTGCGCTCCTCGTGATCGCTCAGCCGGTGAAGGGCGTCCTGCGCAGCGTGGGCCGCACGCTGGTATTCAACGAGTGTTTCCCACGACTCGGGGCTCGCGTCGGCACGCGGTTCGGGGCCCGGCCGCGCGGTCTCTCCGGTGGTCCAAAGCGTGTTGCAGAACCGGATGGGCGCCGACTTTGCGCCATGATCCGACCATGCTGGGGAGCTCGCCTCATCGGCCGATGAGGCTCGTCCATCGATTACGGCCAGCACCTCGGCTGTGCCCGAGCAATCGGGCCTGCTCCCGCTTGAGCTCGGTGAACCTGTCGCAGATGTACTCCCGGAGCGCCCGGCCGGGGAAGGATATGAGCGACAGATGCTCTTCATAGATGCCTTGATCCCAGCGGGCAGCAGTGATCTCGTAGCCCGACACATGGGCACAGAGCTGCATGAGGGCTTCAGGCATCTCTTCCTCGATGAGCAGGTCGGCCCTGGTGACCACCACATCTCGCATGGCCTTGATGTTGGGGATGAACACGGTCGTGGCCCAGGTGCGCCACTCCACCAGTTCCTGCTCGCTGGGAGGAATCTCGTGCCGGAAAGGGTCACGACCATCGGGGCGGGCAAACTTCGCTGACCACGTGTCGTAAGTGCGGCTGTTGGCTTCCATCAGAGCGAACAGCGGCCCGTAGAACTCACTCAGCTGCTGGTTGACGCGTGTGAGCCGGGCCTGTCTCTCTGCAAGGCGCAGACCGTTCAGGTAGGTCGCCAAGTAGCCAACGAAGGCCAGCCCCACGGTCACGATCACTGTAGCCATGACCAGTGATGCTAAGGACTGCACGGCAAATGATCTACGAGACGCTGGCTGGCCTGCCGCTTTCTCGGTCACCCGGCGAGGGCGAGGTTGTATGGACGGGCGATGCCGAGCCCGGCGTAGGGGACACCATCGCCTTTCAGGCGGCAGTAGCGCAGGATCTTCCAGGTCTTCATCCGGGCGAAGACGCGGGTATGCGGTGGGAGGCGTGGTGCTCCTCCCGCCAGGGCGGGAGTTCGGCCCGGTCGCGCTCTCGGCTCGGTTCTCCAGCGACAGACCCCAGGGCCGACCCTTGCGAACCGGGTCTGCACCGGCGCGTCGCAAAGCGGTGATGAGCTTGCTGAACTGACGCGAGTCCAGCCCGGCGAACGGGGCTGTGTGGCGCCCCGTACGGAGGCGGAGCGCCGGGTCAGCTGGATGGAACAAGCACCGTAGACGCTGCGTTGCGGGCGGATACCGACACGCGCCAAAGTGTCGTCAGGCGGGCTGCGGGGCGGGTGTTGCCAGAGCCGCCGCGGCCTTGCGGGTCTCTCGCATTATCAGCAGTCCGTTGACCACCATCAGCGTCGCGGTCAGGCCGTGGACGCCGAGCGCGGTCGCCACGGAGCCGTGGTGGGCCAGCACGGTGGTCATGTCGCCGTACGCGGCGAAGGCCTCCACCAGCAACACCCAGCCCAGCGCCCGGCGGTGACCCGTCACCAGCAGGATGCCCAGGACCAGGGCCAGGACGACGTCGCGGATTCCCTTGATGATCAGGAAGCCATCACCGTCGCCGGATGGCCAGCTCGGCAGGCCGAAGCTCGGCGCCGTCGCCTCCGGGCTCAGGATGAACTCTCCCCCGAACCAGAGGATGAAGAGGATGAAGGCGGCGGCAAGGACAGTGTTGATCTTCTTCAGCGACATTGTTCTTCCCCTTGCGAGTCTTCAGCTTGGTCAGCGTGGAGGGTACGAACTGATCAGCCCGCCCGGACGCGGCCGATCGATAGGCGCGGTGGTCGGGATCGCAATTGCGGAAGTTCGGTGGACCGCTGCCGTCCGGGGGGATCACGCGCCGCCGGCGCGGGCCGTCCGCAGGCTCAGACGAGGGCGGCGACGAGCAGGGTGAAGGCGGCGATGAGGACGGCGACGCGGACGTAGTGAAAGCGTTCCCAGCTGTGCAGTTGCTTCTTCCAGTCCTCGGGCCGGTTCTCGGGGGTCCATGTCTTGTTCCGGTTGTTGATCGGGACGAGCAGCAGCAGCGACATGACCACGCTGAGGAGCAGCAACGCGCCGGCGGTGACGACGAGGCCGGTGCCGTGGTGGTCCCATCCGGCGATGGCCCAGACCGCGACGAGGACGAGCGAGCCGATGTACCAGACCGGCATCACGGCGCCGAGCATCCGGCCCCCGTGGGCGTGGCCGAGTTGGCCGCTGTCCTCCGGGAGTGCTTTGAGTATCGGGTTCATGACGAAGGCGACGGAGAACTCCACCCCCACCATCACGCCGACGACCACGGTGGTGACGACTTCGAGTGCGTTGATCATGACGACCCCTCCTGAGATATAGCAGCGCTAGAAGATGATGCAACGCTAGTACTGCTGCCGCTCGATTGTCTAGCGGTGATAGGATCGACTCATGTCGGTACAGGAGCGCAAGGAGCGCGAACGGGCGGCCCGCGAGCGCCTCATCGTGGCGACGGCACGCGAACTCGCCGAGCAGCAGGGCTGGGACGCGGTCACCACCCGCCAACTCGCCGAGCGCATCGAGTACAGCCAACCCGTCCTCTACAGCCACTTCCGCGGCAAGCGCGAGATCATCGGCGCCGTCGCCCTCGACGGCGCCGCCGAGCTGGCCGCAGCGGTGCGCGCCGCGACCGCCGCCGCAGACGGCCCGCGCGAGCGGGTGTACGCCCTCGCCCGTGCCTACCTCGACTTCGCCCGACGCAACCCGGCCGTCTACGACGCCATCTTCCAGCTCGACGGCGGTCTCCCCTACGCACAGGAGGACACCCCGGAACCCCTCAAGGATGCTTTCGCCGCGCTGCTGGAGAGCCTCGGCGAGGTCACCGGGGACGGCGTCGACCCGGGGCTGTTCACCGAGGTGTTCTGGGCATCCCTGCACGGGGTGGCGACCCTGACCCGGTCGGGACGGCTGCCGCCGCAGGACACCGAGCAGAGGGTGGAGTTGCTGGTGGACCGGCTCCCCATGGCCTGACGCACCGTCCCCGCGGGCAGGCGGGGACGCTACCCCTCGGGCCCCACTGCCTGCGCACGGAGGGCAGCTTGCACAGACAAAACGGGGGTGGTGCGGGAAGAGAACCGGCTCGCTCGAGCGGCTCAGCAACGTCAGGTGTGCCGGTGGGATCCCGCTCCACCCGCCGGCGGATCCCCGGATCCCCATGCCCCGCCCTGCCGTCCCGTGCGCGGCGGGCCCGCCGCGCCTCCCGGCTCCCCACCGGGAGGCATACGGCTTGCCCGGGTCCAGCTGGTGCGGGCCGCGCGCACCTTTTGCAGGCTGTTCCCGCTCGGCGCCTGTCGCGGAGGTGTGCCCTGCCCCGAACCATCTGATCCGACGCCACCTCGTTCGGCCTGGTCACCGTGGCTTGTCGCCATGCCCTCTGTCGGCCAGTGTGTTGAGGAATCTCGCTTCGAGTGACTCCAGACTTCCGCGGCATCGCCACCAGATACGACAAGACCGCCTCCTCCTACGAAGCGGCGACCGGTCGGGCGTCATTGCCTGCTCTGGGCAAGACCGGTTTGAGAATGGATCCTGGTCTCGTGACGTACGTAGATCCCGAGAGTCGAGCAAAGGCTGAGGCACACGGTCATCCGTACGCTTCGGAGGAGATCATCGCCGCTGGGTACGACCTGGCGGGCCGGGTCTGCCGAGAACTCCGTCGCGCCGGTCTTCCCGCTGATGTCGTGCGTCCGGGAGTGGCGACACAGCCCGGCGCCTGGGTGGAAGTAGACAGCCAGGGTGAATACGCCGGAGGCCTCTACGTCCGCTGGAGCGCCCCAGAACTGGGAGAGGCAGGTTTGCAGGCAGTAGCAGAACGGCAGGACCCGGCAGCACCGGAGTGGAAGCGCTACGCCGAGGTCGTTCTACTCATGCAGACGGCATTGATCGGCATCCTGCGTCTGGCCGGCTTCTCCGCCGCGCAGGCCGAGGAAATCAACGACGTCGCCGAGGGCGATGTGTATGTCCACGCCGATACGCCTTCTTCTACGTGAGCACCCTCATGATCCAGGACATGCCCGCCGGCCCCGGATAGGCCGACCTCCTTATCGACGAGAACAAACGCGCCCTGACCCCACTCTGCTGGATGCACATACAGGCCCACAGCGAGGTCCGGCTGAACATGGGCAGCCGGCTCCAACTCGCGGTCCCTGCCCCATCGACCCCGAACGATTGCGTACCGCTTCGTGGTCTGCGCCGATGACTGTTGTGAAGTGCCACGGGCCCGGCACGCCGTACACAGCAGCAGCGGGCAAGTCGGACTGAGGTGAACGCTGGTCGCCGCGCGGCGACACGCGCCCCTGCCACAGCACGGGACTGGGAGGTCGCCCAGGACGGCCGGGGCGGGCTCTCTGCGTCAGGCCGTCGCCGAACGGACCGTACTCGAAGACCTGTTGACCTTGAGAATCGACGTCGCTGCCTCCGACGACCTGCCACCACGACGGTCGCCGCCGCACCACGGATTCGGAGGGGACCGGCCCTGCGGGCTTCGGGCGACGGTCCTTCCACAAGGCGGAGTGGCCTTCGTCTGATTCGAGTTGCGGGCCGCCTGACAGATAGTGCCCGCTGCGGCTCCGCTCGCCATGGTCAACCAGCGGTGCGGGGCCGCAGCGGGACGACGGCTGCAGGACAAGTGCACCGGGGTGTCGCTGCCGCGAACCTTGTTGATCAACTTGACGTTCAGGTCGCGTCGCCGCCCGCCGCCAATGCCGATGCCGATGCCGATGCCGATGCCGGCAACTTCATCGTGATTCCTCTGCTTTCACAGCCACGCGGGCAGTACGGGCTCCGATCCGCCGGCGGCGTACAGACGTCCTGGCACAGGGCGTCCGGTTGCGTAAGCAGCCAGGCTGGGGATGCCTCCGCTCGCCACGACCGGATCCGCAGCGCCGGCACTCCGAGGAGCCAGGTCCGGCCGCCGTCATCGGCTCGCAGCTCGACGAGCGGGAAATCCGTACACGCCCGGAGCGCGGCGGCGACATCGTCGACGAGACCCACGCACACCGCGCGGGGGACGTCGTGGAACCCGGTTCCCGTGTTCAGGTCGACGGTGTGTGCACCCACACCTCCCGCACCCGCATCCAGGGCACCTCCGAGGCCGACATTGCCCTCCCACGCGCTCCCGGGCCACGTTCCCGGACATCGGTCCCCTCACGTTCCGCCAGTCCGTCACCACTCCCCCGGACTGCCCGGAATCCAGCTACCCCGATCCCGCCCCTCGCCGAGTGCCCTTGCTCCAGTAGCGCGCGGTATCGGCGGCGGGGAATGTGCGGCCGTAGGTCGGCTGCTCCCGCACGATCCCTATCCATGCGTTGCTGCCGCACGCTCCCACCAGCGTGCGGACTTCTTGTTGCTCGGGTGGCCGCGGTCGACTCGGGGAAGTTCGACTGCGACCACCCACACGCCAGAGTGCGGCGGAGCGCACCACACCTGCCGGCGCAACGCCCGTGTTCCCCGACCTACCGGATACAGACTGCTCCGTATGGGTGGCGATCACCGTCACGGAGACCGACGTCGGCGATATGAGCTCGATGGCAGCCGAAGGAGAGACGGTCAAGCCCGACGCGGGGCAGTCATCCGATGCTCCTGGAGATGCGGGTACAGGGCTCGCCGATCACCTCGGTCGCCGAACTGCTCGTACACGCGATGCGTCAGCGCATGCCCGCGGCATCGAGCAGGACGGCCACAGTGGGCTCAAGGAGCCCTGTCGGCGTATCGGCTTTGATCCCCGCACGGGCACTGGCGCCGTCGAAGACCAGCATCAGCTGCCGGGCCAGCAGGTCCGGGTCGCTCGCACCGCCCTGTTCGGCCTCGGCACGGAGGAAGCCGGTCAGGTTCGCCTTGACCTGGCGGGCGACCCTGCTCGCAGGGTGACTCTGATCCTTGAGCTCGATCTGCACGGCGAGGTATCGACAGCCCTGGAAGTCGGGGGCACCCGCCTGTGACGCCAACTGATCGAAGACGTGCATGATCCGCTCGTGGGGTGAACGGTTGTCGTCCGCTTCGGGCAGGAGTGTCGCCACGTAGGCGGAGGCGCGTTCCTCCAGGCTCGCCGCCAGCAGTTCGTCTTTGCTCTCGAACAGCTGGTACATGGAACGCTTCGACACCCCCGCCGCCTTGCACAGCGCGTCGACACCGATGGCGACACCGTCTCGGTAGGTGAGCGTTGCTGCCGCCTCCAGCAGCCGCTCTCGGGGACTTGACTTCGCGTCGGTGGTCATATGGCGAGGTTAACTCGATTCCGGCTACTTGGAAACCGATCGGTTTACGACGCTTGGCGGGGCGATCTTCGACGCCGTCCACGGCCGAGAGGGTATACGCATGCGGCTCCCGCCACACCGGGGTGTATCCCCGGCGGATTCAGGCTCAGTGGGCGATCACAGGCTCGCCCTCCGACGGCGCCAGCGGCGCATTCCGTATCAGGAGCGCCGACAGGACAGCACCGACCACGAAGAACCCGGCGCCCCACGCCAGGGTGGCCGTGTAGCTCTCGACCCCGGCCTGGGCCATGGTCAGTGCGCCAGGCTTGTGTGAGGACAGGTAGTCGGTCGCGGCCGATGAGGCAACGGTGGTCAGTAGCGCCGTGCTGATCGAGCCACCCACCTGCTGGCCGGTGTTGATCAGCGCCGAGGCGACGCCCGTGTCCTCGTGGTGCACGCCTGCGGTCGCACCCTGGAACGCGGTCGTCATCACCCCACCGAGGCCGAGACCCAGCAGGATCAGACCGGGCATGATGTGGGCGGCGTAGGCACTGTCCAGCTCGAGCTGGGTCAGCAAGGCCATGCCGGCTGCGGCGACCAGGAAGCTGGCGCTGACCACGATCTTCGGACCGACCCTGGGCAGCAGCAGCGAAGGCGCCGTGGTCGACGCGGCCACAATGCCCGCGACCATCGGCAGGAACGCAAGGCCGGTCTTGATCGGCGAGTAGCCGAGACTGGCCTCCAGGTAGTAGGTCAGGAACAGGAAGATCGAAAACATCCCCATGCCGATGACGAACACCGCCAGGAACGAACCCCCGCGGGTCCGGTCCAGCACGAGTCGCAGCGGCAGCAGCGGATGCGCGACCCTGGACTCCAGCCATACGAACACCGCGAGCAGCACCACGCCGGTGATCATGGAGGCGAGGGTGACCGGGTCGGTCCAACTGGTGGATTCGACGTGCGCGAACCCGTAGACGATGGCGAGCAGCGCGGCGCTCACCACGACGGTGCCGGGGATGTCGAGCTTGGGCCGCTCGGTGACCGCGGGCTTGGCCAACAACAGCACCGCACCGACCAGCGCTACGGCCGCGAAGACGACGTTCACGTACATCACCCACCGCCACGACGCCCATTCGGTGAGCATGCCGCCGAGCAGCAGCCCGACCGCGCCGCCCGCACCGGCCAGCGCACTGAAGATGCCGAACGCCTTCGGCCGCTCGGTCGGGTCGGTGAAGGTGACGCTGAGCAGGGAGAGTGCCGCGGGCGCGAGCAGCGCCGCGAAGAGTCCTTGGGCCACGCGTGCCGCGACGAGGATGTCGAAACTGGTGGCCGCGCCGCCGAGGACGGATGCGCCCGCGAAACCGATCAGGCCGGTCACAAAGGTGGTGCGTCGGCCGAACAGGTCGCCGAGCCGGCCACCGAGCAGCAGCAGGCTGCCGAACGCCAGGGCGTAGCCCGTGATGACCCACTGCCGGCTGCCGTCGCTGAAACCGAGGTCATGTTGCGCTGCGGGCAGCGCGATGTTCACGACGGTCGCATCGAGCGTGACCATGAGCTGCGCCGTGCCCAGCACGACAAGCACCCACCAGCGCACGGCATGTGAGCCGCGGCGACCCGAATCTGATGTCCCGGAGCCGGGCGCCCCACGGTCGAAGGTAGTACTCACTTTTCCCCTTAAGTTGCTGGGCATGGACGGGCCATCGTTCGGAAACCGATCTGTTTCCACCTAGAAAAACAGATCGGTTTCCATGGCGCAAGCGAACGAGTCGCCGAGTCCGGGGCTCTGGCGGACCTGCCGAGGGTGCGCATCCTGCTGGGTGCGGCCAGCATGAAACCGCCGGGCGGGGCCGCCTCGAGCTGCGACCAGACAGCTCGCCACGACTGGTCCCCTCCTTGGCCTTGCGCTGAGAAACCGATCGGTTTACCGTGATGGAAACCGATCGGTTTACCCCTCTGCGGAGTCAGTCATGACCGCTTTGAAGGGCGCAAATGTCTTCGTCACCGGTGACAGCTGAGGCCCAGCAAACGGCGTCGGCGCACCCAAGTCCGACCCTCGTGACCTCGCCGCACCCGCCTTCGACGGCATCGACGGCATCGAGGCGGGGGCCTACGAGCGCTCGCCGACGACAGCTCGCGCCAGGTCCAGGCGGTTTCGCCGGCGACCTCACGGGCCTGTACGCCCAGCTACCCAAGTAAGACCAAGTAGGACAAGGAACTGACGAAATGCCCCTCCACGAGTCACGTCCCACCATGCACATCCCCGGGACCACCAGCCACACCATCAGCCCGCACGCGGGCCACCACAGCCACGAGGGAACGCTGCGCTACCTCAAATCGGGCACCGGTGCTCCCCTGGTCCTGCTGCACACCGTGCGCACGCAGGCCGAGCACTACCGCCTCCTCATCCCGCTCATCTCGGACCGGTACACCGTGTACGCCCTCGATCTGCCGGGGATGGGCTACTCCGAGATCGTGCCCGGCGCCTCGTACGACGAGCCGGCGATGCGCGCGGGCGTCGAACGTCTCCTCACCCAACTCGACCTCCACGACGTGACGTTGGTCGGGGAGTCCATGGGGGCGGTGCTCGCCCTGACCACCGCTGCCGAGCTGCCGGAGCGCGTCCGGCGCGTCGTTGCGGTCAACACGTACGACTTCCGCGACGGAATCGCCCGGTCCAGTCTTCTCGCCCGCGTGGTGGTCGGCGGTGTCCTCACGCCGGGAGTGGGCCCGGTGCTCGCCGGGGTGGAGCCCAGGGGCGCCCTCCGCAAGATCCTGCAAGGCGGCCTCGGCGACACGACCGCTCTGCGGGAGGACTACCTGGACGAGCTGCTCCAGGTGGGCCGCCGCCCCGGCTACCCGACCGTCGCCCGGGCCGTGTACCAGAGCCTGCCCAGCCTCATCGCGGCCCGCTCGCGCTACCCCGAGGTCAAGGCCCCTGTCCACCTCGTCTACGGCGAGAAGGACTGGTCCCGGCTCTCGGACCGGGAAGCCAACAAGAAGCTGCTGCCGGCCGCCGACTTCACGCAGATCCGAAAGGCCGGTCACTTCATCGCCCTGGAACGGCCCGACGTGCTGGCCGACCTGCTGAACGCGGCGGCGTAACCGCCCTCGAGACCACTGTGGCCGCACCCTCGGAGCGGTACATGACGGAGAACCAGATCGCGTTCGACGTTCCGGGACCAGGGCCGGGGCAAGGGGCCACCGTCCTCGTCCAGCACGGCGAGCGGCCCGTGCGGGAAGCGCGGATCGGTCCGGTCTCGGCGCGCCTTCGGTGGCCTGGCGCCGAACACTCAAGGGAGGGACCTCAGTCGAGATCCGGTTCGTCGGCTTCCTCAAGGATGCGGGCTGCGAGATCGTCGGCCCATGCGTCTGCCCAGCGGCGCAGGGCGGTGATGGTGGCCGCGTCGAGGCCGTAAGCGGCGAACGCCTCGTCGTCGGTCCGATCGGCACCCGCAAGGTTGGCCTGGAGGTCCTCGCGGTCGGAAGCGCCCACGGACACGGCGCAGGCCTAATTCCTCGAGCTCGGCGGTCTTCCGGCGCCGGGAGGCCGCGAACACGTCGATCAGGTCAGGAGGGGCACCTCGGTCGCCGAGCGCACGGACCCTCGTGCCGAGCACGTCCTCCTCCGCGAGGACGGGGCCGTAGCGGCTCTGCGCTGACGGGACGCCAGAAGATCTCCTTGGGGACGTCGCCCTCGCGCTCTTCCCCCGTGGCGGGGTCGGTGACGGTGAAGCGGGCCGCGGTCATACCGGACCACGCCACGGGCAACGGCAGTGCCACGTCCCCGTGCACGGGACCGCGCAAATCAGCGAGCGAGACCGGCAACCGCCGCCGGAACTTCTCCCGGTACAGCGCGAGGTCCTCGGTATACACATCGGCCGGATCCGGTGTCCGCGACGCTGATGTGTGAGCGCCGGCAGCCATGGACCCATGATGACGGTGCTCAAGGACAGGGGGCCCGGGCCGCGAGACGGCTGTCCGACAGAACAGATGCAGTCGCGAGGTGCGCGGCGAGCCAGGGCGCCGATGCGCGGCGCGGAGATCCCACGGCGCGCGGTCGAGGTCGGACTCACTCCGCTACCACCAGCGCGATCTCTCGGTTTCGCGACAGCAGGAACGGCGAGGGGTCGGGCATTCGCGCTGGATGGCGACTGCTCAAGCGTGTGAGGTCAGTCCTTGAGGAGAGAGATTGGTACTCCAGCCGTAGATCGCTGGTGCGACGTCCGACCGACCGCGCCTACGGGTGCGTGTCCGTGATCGCGATGACCTCGTCGAGGCGGTCCAGGGCAGCCTGCAGGTCGTCGACCTTGGCCTGGATGCGGTCACGCTCGGCGCGCAGCATGGCGCGTTGCTCGGCGTCGGTGTGCCCGGAGTCCCAGCACGGAAGGAGTTCCGTGATCCTTCGGCTGGTCAGGCCGGCGGCATACATCTGCTGGAAGAAGCGGACCAGGGTGATGGCGTCCTGCCGGTAGAGGCGCTGGCCGGATGGGCTGCGCTCCGCGATGAGCAACTCCTGCTGCTCGTAGTAGCGCACGGCGCGTACCGAGACGCCGGCACCCCGTGCCACCTCGCCGATGCGGATCAGCCGCTCAGCCGCGGCCTCTGTGACGGTCATGGTGATTCCTCTCACCCCGGCCCTCATGACCGGCGCTTGCCTCTGACGTCAGCGTCAGGTCTTAGCGTACCGGGCATGGATATCAACAACTCAGTTGCCCTTGTCACCGGAGCCAACCGTGGCCTGGGCCGCGCCTTCGCCCAGCGCCTGCTCGAACGGGGAGCCCGCAAGATCTACGCGACGGCCCGCCGACCGGAGACCGTGGACCTGCCCGGGGTAGAGGTGCTGCCCCTCGACATCGCCGATCCCGCATCCGTGAGGGCCGCAGCCGAGGCCGCCCCGGACGTCTCACTGCTCATCAACAACGCGGGCATCCAGACGGGGACCGACCTGGTGACCGGTTCACTGGACGCGGTACGGCACGAGCTGGAGACCAACGTGTTCGGCCACCTCGGAATGATCCGGGAGTTCGCGCCGGCGCTCGCCAGGAACGGCGGGGGCGCGATCGTGAACGTCCTCTCCGCCATGTCGTGGTTCGGGGTCAACGGCGCCAATGCCTACCACCTGACCAAGGCCGCCGCCTGGGCCATGACCAACGGCGTCCGCCTTGAGCTCGCCGAGCAGGGCACGCTCGTGACAGCGGTGCACCTCGGCCTGGCCGACACCGACATGGCCGCGGGCTGGCCCGTGGACAAGATCGCGCCGTCGGACCTGGCCGACGCGGCGCTCGACGGTGTAGAGGCGGGCTCCGCCGAGGTCCTCGCCGACCAGTGGAGTCGAGACGTCAAGTCCCGGCTGCCGCTGACGCCGGAAGAGTTCAACGCCGCAATGGACCGTGCCCTGGCGGCGCTGACGGCGGCCTGAGGGGATCCTCGGGCCGCACTGACTTCGGTCGGTTGCTTCTGAGGCCGGTCAACGAATACGGCTCTGACGCTGATCTCGTGACGCGGTAGGTGCCGGTGGACTCGCCGCCGCGGCCACCGGCCCGCTGTGGATGCAGTTGTATTGGCTCACGCGCCGTGACCTGATCCGCCGGGCCGAGGCCGCCGGTTTTCGCGCGCTGGTCCTCACCGTCGACGCGCCAGGGTGGCGTTCCGTCCGCGGGACGCCACCAACGGGTTCGCGGTGCCCCGGGCATCCGGGCATCCGGGCATCCGGGCTGTCAACGTGGCGCACGACGTGATGGCCGCCTCGCACGGCAGCCGGGACGAGGAGCCGGCCATCGCCCGGCAATCCAAGGAGCAGTTCGACGCCTCGATCACCCGGGAGGATCTCGCCTGGCTGCGCGAAGTGACCTCCCTGCCCCTGGTACTCAAGGGCGTGGTCACCCGCCTTCGGCCTGCACCGCGTGGTACGCAGCGGGGCCGAAGGCGCCTTGTCGTACGGTCGTTGGGAGCGCGGCGTCAGCCGACCTGTCCGGTCGGCCGCATGGTGATGTGGTTGATGTCCACGCCCGCGGGCTGATTGACGGCGAAGACGATCGTGTCCGCGACCTGCTCGGCGGTCATCACCGGCGCCTCGGGGGTGCCGCCGCGCTCGTCCCAGAACGGGGTGTCCACCACCCCGGGTGCGACGACCGTCACGCCGACCCCGTCCTTGCCGACCAGCAGCCGGGTGTTCTCGGCCAGTGCGTGCGCGGCCCACTTGGTGACCGAGTACAGGTTGCCAGGCGTGTTGCGCACCCCGGCGACCGAACCGATGATCACGATCCGGCCCTTGGACTCCCGCAGGTGTGGCAGGGTCTCCCGCACCAGCAGGGCCGGGCCCAGGACGTTGGTGAGGACCATGGCGCGCATGTCCTCGGGGGCGTGGCTCTCCAGGTTGCCGGGCAGTGAGAAGCCGGCATTGGCGATGACGTTGTCCAGTCGGCCCCACGCCTCCACCACGCGGCGCACGGCGGAGGCGACGTCGTGCGCGTCGCTGGTGTCGCCGGTGATCGTCAGCAGCCGCTCGCCCGCTGCGGCCGAAGCAGCGAAAGCGGCCAGCTTGTCCGCGTCACGTCCGGTGACGGCCACGCGGTGGCCCTGCTTGAGCAGGGCGCGGGCGGTGGCGGCGCCGATTCCGGTCGAGCCACCGGTGATCAGCGTGACGGGTTCCATGGGACGGCCTCCCTAGCGATGTGATCATCGGGGCTCCGCCAGGGCCCCGGATGCCGATGAACACGAGGTGGCGCGTGAGGTCGACCGACTCCAGGTCGCCGGTTCCCCGAAAGCCTGCACTATACCCAGCGATCTTCCCGCTAAGCCGGTACGCCATCGCTGACCGGCCATGATGCCGCACGAATGGGGCCGAACCCGCGCTGCTGGCCCCCCTGTTGGGACCTGCGCGGCGCGCAGGTCCCAGGCTGCGCTCACGCTGTCGGTGTCAGTGACGGCTGTGATCATGGCTCGCGTGTTCTTCGCGGAGTTTCGAGACGTTGTTACCTCATCTGGCTGGTGTCGTGGTGGAGTTGGACGAGCGGACTGCGAGGAGAAGACCATCTCTGCCCACCACGCCTGCGTCCGGACCGCGTTCGACAACATTCGACCGGCCGATTCGCCGACCAGCCACGACATCTGGCTGACGCCGCCGGCACCGGCTGCCGCGATGCTCGACGTCTGCGGACGAGAACGCCGAGGTGAAGATCGACCACACCACGACCGATCGCTTCTGCCAGGCGCTCGCCGCACAGGGCGGCTTCCGCGACGAGGGCCGGGAGCGGCAGGGCGACCGGGCCGCGCGGAGGAGGAGACCCCAACACGCCGGCCCCGCTCGAGGAAGCACTCGATACCTCCGCCCGCAAGCACTCCCGCGTGGTGGTCGACGTCTCGGGTGTCTCCTTCGTGGACTCCACGTTCCTGAACCTGTTGCTGCGTACCCATCAGATGACCTTGATCCGCGTGGCGGGCCCCACCCTCCAGCTGCGACGTTTGCTGGAGATCACCGGCGCCGACCACACCGTCCTCGACAACGAGCAGGGTCGGATGGCCGCCGGCCTCGGCCAGGCCGCTTGACCGCCCGGCCCGGAGCCGTTCTTCCTTGTGTGCACAGGCCGTACCGTCGAGGCAGTGCCCGAAGTCAGTACCGGCCCGGCCGGCCACGGTGCATGAGAAAGACACCCACACAGATGGGGAGCGCGGAGGCTACGGTGTCAGCACGATCCTGCCGAAGACCTCACCTGCGTCCATCTTCTGGTGCGCCAGCACGGCTCCGTCCAGTGGCAGCCGCTCGTGCACCACCGTTTCGATCTCACCGCGACTGGCTGCGGCGAACTGCTCGCTGCGCACGGCACGCCGGTCGGCTTGGGTGACGGTGGCTGCGCTGAAAGTGGCGAAGGACATCGACTTCTGGAACGCCGCCATGATCTTCGTGCCGAAGTCTGCGGGCGGCTGCCCTGCGACAGCGCCCACGGCCACCATGCGGCCGTTCGGGTTGAGCCTGTCGAAGAACGACGGCATGTCCTCACCGGCCACAACGTCGATGATGACGTCATAGCCCGCGGGAGCCCCTTCCCCTCCGACGCCGGAACGCTCCAGCACGTGGGTCGCGCCGAGACGGCGCAGTCGCTCGCCGCGCTCGGCCGACGATGTCGTGACCGCCACCGCGGCGGCACCACTGCGAGCGGCGAGCTGCACTGTCATGACCCCGATGCTGCCGGCCGCGCCACGCACCAGGACCGTCTCCCCGGGAGCGAAATGGGCGTGGCGAAGCCCGAAGTGGGCCACCACACCGGAGCTGCCGAGCGTCACCGCGTCGACGGCGGACAGGCTGCTGGGCAGGGGAAGGATCTCCTCGACCGGCGCGACGGCCTGTTCGACGTAGCCTCCGCCGGTGCCGGTGAAGCCCCACACCCGCCGGCCGATCCACGACTCGTCGACTCCGTCACCGACCGCGGTCACGGTGCCCGCCACCTCGCCACCCGGGATGTGGCCCTCCTTGTAGCCGTAGGCGGCCAGAGCCCCGCTTCGGATCACGGTGTCGACGCCACCGACGCCCACCGCCTCGGTGGCGATCAGCACCTGCCCGGCAGCAGGTGCGGGTACCGGCAGGTCGACAACAGCCAGACCTTCAGGACCTCCGTACGTCTGGATCACGATTGCCTTCAATGTCGTCTCCACGTTCTCGGACCGCTCAAGCACGATCCTGCTCCATAGCCGCAACCGATCGCCGCCTGGCGGGAAGGGGCTTCACACCGCGGCTGAGGATCGGTCCCAGTGCTGCGCGCCCCGATGATCTCGGCGAGCTTCTACGCTCCGGACGGTAACGGACGCCCCCGTCCGTTTAGGTAAAGTGAGAGTGGTGACCGACCATTTGCCTCATACCCTGCGTTCCGACGCGCTGGACAATCGCGAACGCATCCTCGACGCGGCCCGAGCGCTGTTCTCCGCCGACGGACTGGACGTGCCGATGCGGGAGATCGCGCGGCGTGCCGGGGTGGGACCTGCCACCTTGTACCGTCACTTCCCGACAAAGCAGATGCTGGTCGCCCATGCCTTCGCGGACCAGCTGCGCGCATGCCGCACCATTGTCGACGAGGGGTGCGCAGATCCTGATCCGTGGCGTGGCCTGCGCCTGGTGATCGAGAAGATCTGTGAGCTGCACGCCCGCGACCGGGGCTTCACCGAAGCCTTCCTGTCGACCTTCCCGGGAGTATCGGATGTCGCAGCGGGCCGTGAGTACACGGTGCGAGCAGTCGCCGAACTGGCCCAGCGAGCCAAGGAAGCAGGGCACCTGCGGTCCGACTTCGTCCTGGACGACCTGATTCTCATACTCATGGCCAACAAGGGGATCCACGCCACATCGGCCGCCACCCAGGTCATGGCCTCCCGACGCTTCGCAGGGTTGGTGATCCAGGCGTTCGAAGCCTGTCCTCAGCACGCACCACTACCACCAGCGGCGCGACTGGCCTCCGCAGCACTGCACGGCTTGCCGCAGTGAATGCCGGATTTACTGCGGCAGTGCCGGAAGGGCGGGGCAGGCAGGACGATCGAAACCGGTGACCGCACTTGGAAGCGGGGGCGCGCTTCGGCTGCCGGGCGCCCGAGTGGTGCCGCTGTCAGCCCCTCCGGCGTCGTACACCGCGGCGGTCGACCGGTACTTGACGGGTGCGGGCATCGCGAACTCCTCTGCGCTGATCTACCCGAACGCGAAGCCCTTGCCGAGGAGGAACAGCATGAAGGAGCCGGCTCCCAGGCTGTCTTCACCTGCTGGAGGAGGCCCCATCGCGGGACGGGCGCTCCTGTGCGGCGACCGGCTGATCAGCCCCAGGTCTTCAGCGCCTCGGCGACCTGGCGCACGTCGCGGCGTCCCTCGACGACGTCGGTGACCAACGCGATCGCTTCTTGGCTGTCGGTCTTGACCTGGATGCCGCTGGCGTGGAGGTAGGCGTAGGCGACCTGTGCGGCGAACAGTTCGTTCGAGTGCTCGAGAGCTGGGAGCGGGCGAGGGCATGCAGGAGTGCGGCGGCTCGGTGGTGTGCGGCCGGGTAGACCAGGGTCCCCATGACCTCGTGCCGGTGGCGGGCGACGGCGGCGGCCAGGGCGCCGAAGTCCGTGACATCTGGATCGCCGGGCACGAGGTTCTGGGCGATGTCGAGCAGCCATCGTTCGTCGATGAGCAAGACGGGTGCCATCAGGCTGCGTGGCTGCTGGAGCCGGCCCCGAATCGGTCGGCGAAGGCCTGCCCGTGTTCCTCTGCGAAGGCCCGTGCTCCTTCGAGGAACCGGGCGCGGTTGAGGTCATCGGTCAGTCGCCGACTGGCGTACTGGTCGGGGTCCTCGTGGTCGTCGGCGGCGAGACGCTGCAACTCCTCGTAGGTCTCGTCATCGATCATGATGCGGATTTCGCGGGCCATGCCCCCACGGTAGCGGGGCCCGCTCCCCGGCGGGAAGGAATCCTCGACGCTCAGGGCCGTGGGGCAGGCGCCGCCGGTGCGAACACACCGTGCTGAACTGGCCACTGATCACGAGCGCAGCAGGGGGAGAGATGACGGTAGAGGCAGAGCAGTTCCGCCAGGACGGACACCGGATCGAGATGTGGTCGGTGGGATGGATGCTGCTGTCGCTGGCAATGTGGGCGTGGTTCGGCTACCGATTCCTGCTGGACGAGGAGCGGGGACTCTTCGCACGTGCCGAGGACGTCCGCGTGCTGGTGGGCATACTCGCGCTGGCGGTCATCCCGACGATCATCGCGGCGGCGACCCTCGTATACGCCCGGGTCCTGTTCCGCCTGGGTCGCCGGACGGGAGTGGACGTCGGGTGAGAGATCCCGAGAGCTGAAGCGGGTGGGGGGCGGCGCCGCGAGGTGCCGCCCCCAGGACTGTCAGCCTGCGACGTGGATGCCCGGGCGGCGGGCAGGGTCGGGTTGGTGCTGGCGGATGATCTCGCGGGTGACGGGGGCGGTGTCGCCGCGGCCGAGGAGGAAGTAGCGGAACATGTGTGTCAGGGGGCTGCCTTCGGCCCAGGCGAAGTAGCAGTGCGGCTGGACGCCTGTGGTCTCGTGCAGGGTGAGAAGGATCGCGGCGATGGCGTTCGGTGCGGCGGGGGCCGCTGCTCGGAGGATCCGATGTCCGTCGATCTCGACGCCGTGGACGGTGAGGATCTCGCTGAAGTCGGAGGGGTCGACGACGTCGATCTCCAGGAACAGGATGTCGGCGAGGCCGGGCACCGGGTTGGTGGCACGCTGCTCGCGTTCCTTGTCCGCGTACTCGGCGGCGTCTCCGGCCTGGCGGCGGTTGGTGATGATGTTGATGGCGTTGTCGTGGGCGAGGGTGTCGGAGATGAACCGGCGGGCTGTCTCGTCGAACACGATTTTGTCCGCGCGCAGTTCGGTGGTGCGTGAGATCCGGGAGATCAGCGAGATGGTGATGATGCCGACGATGAACATCGCCGAGATGGTGATGCCGTCCGGCTTGTCGATGATGTTGGCCACCAGCGCGTAGAGCAGTACCGCAGTGAGCGCGGCGAATCCCACTGCCAGGGTGCGCTGGCGGCGACGCAGCGCGGAGACGGTGACGGCGAAGGCGCCGGAGACCATCATGGCGAGGATGCCCGTGGCGTAGGCGCCGGCCTGGGCGTCGATGTCGGCGTCGAAGGCGATGGTGATGATGACGCACAGGGCTGTGTAGACCAGCACGACGGGGCGTACAGCGCGGCCCCATTCGGGGGCCATTCCGTAGGCGGGGAGATAGCGCGGGACGATGTTGACCAGTCCGGCCATCGCGGAGGCGCCGGCGAACCAGAGGATCAGGATGGTGCTGACGTCATAGGCGGTGCCGAATGCCTCCCCCACGTGTTCGTGGGCCAGCCAGGCCAGGGCCCGGCCGTTGGCCGCGCCGCCCGCCTCGAACTCCTTGTGCGGAATGAGGACGGTGGTCACGAGGCTCGCGGCCAGCAAGTAGACGCTCATGACGAGCGCGGCCGTCGTGAGCAGTCTGCGGGCGTTGCGGATGCGGGACTTCAGCCGCTGCTCGGGGGTCTCGCCCTCGGCGGAGATGAGCGGCATCATGCTCACCCCGGTCTCGAATCCGGACAGCCCCAGCACCAGCAGCGGGAAGGCGAGCAGCGCAGGCCCGGCCAGGTCACCGAAGCCCCGGCCTTCGGTGAGTGCGCCGGTCCATGCCGAGAAGGCGTCCGGGCTGGTGAACACGTCCACCAGGCCGACGCCGATGGTCACCGCGTTGAGCACGAGGAAGACGGCGACCAAGGGGATGGCCACGCTCACCGCTTCGCTGAACCCGAGCAGGAACACCCCGCCGAGGAGCAGCAGGAGCGTCACGGTGATGACGACCTCATGGCCTTGCAGGGCCTGCGGGGCGTAGGAGCTCTCCACCATGTGCACGGAGGCGTCGGCCGCGGACAGGGTGATCGTGATGATCCACGAGGTCACCACGAACCCGAGCAGGACCAGGACGAACAGTTTGCCCCGCCAGAACGGCAGCAGGTCCTCCAGCATCGCCACCGATCCGGCCCCGTGCGGACTTTCCCCGGCCACCCGCCGGTACATCGGCAGCATTCCCAGCAGGGTGAGGACGACGAGCAGAAGCGTGGCCAGCGGCGAGACCGCCCCGGCCGCGAGGGCGGCGATGGCCGGTACGTAGGCCAGGCTGGAGAAGTAGTCGACGCCGGTCAGGCACATTACCTTCCACCAGGCATGAGACTCGCCGGCGCCGGTCTCCGCCGCAGGATTGACCGCCTGCACCCGGTGTCGCAGCAACCACCGCGCCAGCGCGCCGCCTTGGCGCTGCGGTGCGGCAGGTTCCTCCACCACGTCCACAGCGGCCAGCTCGTTCACTTCGGCCATATCCCCCAGCACCCTTCGATCCACCCGCCTGCCGGGCCCCACGGCCCCGCGACGATCACCGAGTATGCGGCCTCCCGGCGCCTTCGCCCCACGCGGGGGGACACTTCGTCGGAGAGCGCGCATCCCCGCCCTTCTTCCCCGCCGCGCACGTAGTGTGCGCGCCGTTCCAGGAAGCGTCTTCGCCTGCACGATGCCGGGGCGTGCGTCGTCGAAGGTCGCGGTCGCGGTTGCGGTTGCGGCCAGGCTGGGCGAGTTGCCGGCTCGAGCGCTCGTGGACCAGCGTGGCCGCCATGTAGACGGGTGGGCTCGAGGACAGACCTGGATCACATGCCGGCGGTAGTTCACTGAACCTGTCCGCCTCCAGTAGAAGGCGACAAAGAACTACACGCTCAATATTCGGCGGGACTGTACGGGTAACCCAATTGCAGTTTCATCCGGCGCCTCAAGCTGAAGAGCGCATCGAAGACGTACACATAAGGTCGACGTGGGCTATCGCCTGAAATGTGCGTCGCCGGAGGAAAAGTGGGCGACTCCATACCTCCTCCGGCGATGTGATATTTTTGCGACAGGAATGTTGGATAAGTAAATCTGTTGGCGGGTGGCGGGGATGTCGAGCTTTTCGGACTGGCAGGACAGGATGCTGCGATCGGTCTGGCGCCATGGGGACAATCTCCCCGACGAGGTACTGGAGTGGATGGCCGAGCTGTACAACGAGTCCGGAGAAGTCACCCAGGAAGCGTTCTGTGACCTGTGGACCGCGCGCACTTTTTCCATGGCGAGAGCAGCCTTCGAGGTGATCCGCAGGTCGGTGGAGAGTGAGATGGAGAAAGCGATCACCGGCGAGGATTTCTGCTACATCGACTACCTACGCGACCAGGATTTCGGTCCGGTCGGCAGGGTCCGCATTAAATCTGCGGAGGTCTCGACTCCGGACCGTCAGGAGGTTCTGAGCGCCATGGCGGAGGGGGTGCAGGAATTCGTCATGGGTCACTATGGCGTCGTCTGGCCCGTCTGCGATCGTCACGGCTTCGGCCTGCACGTGGACTTTCTTCACGACACCGCAGTATGGCACTGCGCGGGAGAGTCTTCGGACGGCCACACAGTGCGGGCTGTCGATCCCGCCGTCCCGCTGCAAAGCACGGCGCCGGCCGGTCCAGAGGGTGCTCAAGTGCCGTAATTACTCGGGATGTTGGTGATGCCCGGGAGCGGGTGCGCTCGGTTCTGGTTCGTCGCCGCCTCGTCTCCCACGGCATCGGAGTGAAGGGCTACTTCATTCTCGGCTTCCCCGGCGAGACCCAAGAGGACCTGAACGCCACCGTCCGGCACATCCGCGCCCTGTGGGACATCTCCGACCAGCATGCCGGCGACGTCCGCGCCAGTGTCTTCGAGTTCCGGCCCTATCCCGGCACGCCCGTGTGGAACACCCTGATCAAGGTCGGCTACGAGGTGGACACTCTTCCCGCCTACGGCGATGTAGACCTGACCGGCGACGGTGCCCCCGAGTCCATGCGGCAGCGCGACGAGTTCAACTTCTCCGTCGGCATCCAGTTCGGCGAAGTCCCGCTGCCGCAGATCCGGTCGACGCTCGCCCCGCTACCTGCCCACCACACTGGTCCTGCAACAACTCGACGGCGTCCCCATCAACTTCCTAATCGACGTCAACCAACACGTTCCCATGCCAGACCTGGCCGTGATCCTCACTGCCGAGCCGGGCCGGATCGCCACGCGCATCGCCGAACGCGGGATCACCCACCGGTGGCACCTCGATCCCACCGGTCCAAGCCGGGAAGTCGACCTCTACCGAGATGCGGCGGCCTACCTCAGGAGCAGAGGGGTCCAGGTACTGCTCCTCGACAGAACCCTCACCGAGCCCGAACAGCTCCAGCTCAAGACTGTCCGCGCCTGCCCCGAAATCGACGCCCTCACCCGGCACGTCCGCTCCTTCGCGACCATGCTCACCGAGCGCCAGGGCGAGCGCCTGCCTGACTGGCTCAACGCCGTCCGGCAGGACGACCTGCCCAGCCTCCACACCCTCGCGCCGGCATCGCCCGCGACCTCGACGCCGTCATCGCCGGACTGACCCCGGCCTGGAACTCGGGTGCCGTCGAAGGGCACGTCAACCGGATCAAGATGCTCAAGCGCCAGATGTTCGGCCGAGCCGGCTTCAAGTTGTTACGCAAGCGGGTACTACTCGCGTGAGCCAGCTGGCTGAGTTCCGGCTACTTCAGGAGCCGGAAACCGGACTGTTGGGCCCACGCTCGGAGGAATTCCGCCGAGCCATACGCCGCGGGCCACGGATCGGTCATCGTTGCGACGATGCCGGGAAGGCCGGCCACGATTGAAACCTGATCTTCTCGCAGTTCGGCGTTGGCGACACCACCGATGACATCCATGACAGCGGCGGTCAGCAGGGCCGTGACGAGGTGGTCGACAGGACGGTTGCAGAACGCAATGACGTCGACCGCGTGGGTGGGGGTGAAACCGATGAGGGGTGCCTGGTCGACTTCGTCGGCGTGCTCGGCCTCGAAGATGGCCTCGTCACCGATTCCAGGCCCCATGAGAGAGACCAGGACGGGCCGACGTCCGTCGACGTCCCCGGCATCCGTGATCTCGAAGCTCTCCGCGTGAATGTTCAGGTCGTACTCGCCTACCCGCTTCTCCTCAAACCGTGCCGAGACGCTAAGCAGGAACTCGCGGAGCCGCTGGATCGCCACGCGGGGGACGGCCTCCGCCAACTCGATCACCAACACCGGTCCGCTCATGGCTTGGAGCCTAGCCAGCCGGGACTGTCACCCCCAACCGATTACTCAGCGTGGCCGCGTCACAGAAGCTGAGCCAGAACCCCAGATGCTGACCAACCGCTGCTGGAACTCAGGCTCTGGTCCACTTCTTGTGGTGCGGTTACACGCTGTTCTCTATCGGGTCGTCTGCTGGGATGATCGCCTCATGCTTCGAGCGGGGGGCCTGTCATGAGTGAGTGGTCACCGGATGTGCTGGAGGTCCTGGAGGCTTCTGGATGGACGGCGGGCAGGCGGGTCGATACGGCCGGCTGGCGGTCCCGGTTCGAAACGGTCGGCCTCGTCATGCACGACGCTGCGGAGAAGTTTCTCCAGGAGTTCGGGGGGCTGTCCGTGAACCACGGCGGCCCGGGAATCAACCGCGCCCGGGAACCATTCGAGCTGGACCCGGGGCTGGCTTGGGCAGAGGGTGACCGGTTCTCCGAGTGGAGCGACTTCTTGGGGAGACGTTTCTTCCCGCTCGGCGAGCTTGATCACGGCCGATTCTTTCTGCTCAACAAACGTCCGCCGAGCACACGAAGGCCCCGGACAGAAGAACCGCCGGACTCGCAAGTGCAGGACCACCAGACGTCCCCCACGGATGCCGCTATTGAGGCACCTCCCTGGTCATCCCGCACTGCCGCAAGAAGGGCCAGGACGATCTCCCAGGTTGGAGGCGCCGTGTGACTTGGCGGTCCATTCAAGGAGAACGCAGCTGAGCGATCTTGTTACCGATGGTCGGCTTGCCAGTCACCGGGTTCGGCATCCCGGTGCGGGCTTCCGCCGCGTGGCCCGACAGGCGGGGCAACGGCGTGCGGGCCGGGGCGAAGACGCTGAGCTGCGCCGGGCCGCTGTTCGACGGCGCGCACTTCCTCCCCCAGCAGCAGGGCGACCCGGCCGAGGTCGCCGTACTCGACGGCGTCCTCGGCGGCCCGCACACGATCACCACACGCGGCTTCCCCGAACTGGACGGAACACCCGGCGGCACCCTCGAACCCTTCGGCCACCTCGCCGACACGCTCGCCAAGTCCAGCGAGAGCGTCGACATCACCCACCGGTCCGTGTGCTCTTTTTACCCTCCGTCAGCGCGGTCGCCATCCGGGACCTGCACAAGCAGGAAAACCACTACACCGACATCGACGAACTGGACCCGGAAGAGTCCGAACTCGACGACTTCCTCCTGTCCCAGACAACGACCGGCACGGGCCGCCTGCGCGAGGGATACGGGAAGACGGCGTCTCGGCTGCCGGGCCGCCTTCCGCCTGTTCGGCTCACCAACCGCCCGTTCATCAGCTCCGGAATGCTGGAGGAGCGGGAGACGGCTGCCCGCGTGCGGGTGGAGTGTCTGCGGGAGGAAGCCGCGCGGCTGGTGATCGCGTGGGAGGAGCTCGTCGAGGCCCTGGTGGGTCGAATTCGCGATCCCCGCACCTTCCGGTGGCCGATTCGGAGGTCCGCTCGGGTGGGGGTCAGACCCAGTTTCGGGCGGCCCTCGTCTCCGAGCCCCGCCCCCAGGTCACGCCACCGCGCACCCCTTGGTCATGAAGCGGACCCAAGACGCCGCATGCCTCCCTCGCCCGGAGCAGGACCATGCCTGACCAGCAGAATTCAAGGGATCACGTTCGGTTGAGATACGGCTTCTCACACCTTTAGGCCGATTGGCCGAAGGAGGGAGTGGCTCTAGAGGTGATCGGGCACCCATGTCCCGTCCGGCCCCCGGGCATCTTTGAGCTACTCCTCAGACCCCCATCGGAGCCTCGCATGGAACCAGTCGCCGTCCCCAGAAACTGTCCGTTCGACTATGCCGAGGCGCTCGAGTTCGACCCCGTGCTCAAGCACTTGATGACCGAAGAGCCCGTCTCCCGCATCCGGCTGCCCCACGGCGACGGCGAAGCCTGGCTCGTCACAGGCTACGACGACGTGCGCACGGTGACGACCGATCGGCGTTTCAGCCGAAGCGCCGTCATCGGCCGGAATTTTCCGCGCATGACCCCTGAACCCATCGTTCAGGACGAGGCGATCAACGTGATGGACCCACCGGGCAGCAGCCGCCTGCGCAGCCTGGTCTCCAAAGGCTTCGCGCCCCGCCACATGGAACGCATGCGGGTCCGCACCCAGCATGTCGTGGACGAACTGCTGGACCGGATGGAGGAACACGGTTCTCCCGCAGACCTCACCGAGCACCTGGCGGACCCCCTTCCCCTGGCCACCATCTGCGAGGTCCTCGACATCCCCGAGGCCGATCGCGCCCAACTGCGGTCCCACGCCCGGACCATGATGGACACGGCCGTCGACAACCGGGACAACGCCGTACAGGCCAAAGCCGACCTGCGTGCCTACTTCGAGAGGTTGACGGCACACCGGCGTGAGAACCCCGGCGAGGACCTGATCAGTGCTCTGGCCGCGGCTCGTGACGGAGATGAGATTCTCAACGACCAGGAACTGGCAGTCATGGCCATGGTCCTGCTCATCACCGGCCAGGACACCACCACCTACCAGATCGGGAACATCGCCTACGCCCTGCTCACCCGTCCCAAGGAGCTCGCCATGCTGCGCTCCGACCCTGGGATGCTCCCGCAGGCCATCGAGGAACTGTTGCGCTTCATCCCCTTCCGCAAAGGCGTCGGTATCCCCCGCGTAGCCACCGAAGACGTGGAACTGAGTGGGGTGACGATCCACGCAGGGGACATCGTGCACGTCTCCTATTTGACGGCCAACCGTGACGGACGGAAGTTCGACCGTCCTGATGAGCTGGATCTGGAACGCACTGGTCCGTCTCACATGACCTTCGGCTGGGGTGGGCACCACTGTCTCGGCGCTCCGCTCGCCACCACAGAACTGCAAGTCGCACTCGGAACCCTTCTGGAGCGCTTCCCCAACCTGCAGCTCGCGAAGCCGGCCGAGGAAGTGCGCTGGAACAGAACGTCGATCTGGCGCTATCCGCTCGCGTTGCCTGTCATCTGGTGACCGCGGCGCCCGGCTGCCGCCCGCGGCACTGCGCCCCGCACTGCCGGGCCCCGCGAGGGGGCGCAGTGCTCGGCTCCAGGTGTGAATCGCCCGCCTACCGACGATCAAGGGTGGTTTAACGGTCACATAGATCCCCATGCCTGCCGCCTTACCGCAGCCCCAGCACCACATCGCCGGGGCTCCCGATTCGGGATGGGTACGGCGCATTCCGGGATCGGGGAACCTGGTCATCGCGGAGCTCGCGGCTGCCGGCCCTCGGCCCAGGTCGGCCCCAGGCGGCCGCTCGTCGTCACGGCGCGACCGCGTCTGTTTGGTCCTCGGCCACCAGCCCCCGCCGGACGAAGACCGAGCCGCCCCTCCACCGAACCAGAGCCTTGGGGAATTACGTGAAGTCACCCCTGGGAAACACGGGCAAAACGGCAACGTGGCGCCGGCCCGAAATGACGCGAGCGTCCTCACCGCCTCGCCGCAGCCGAGAACAAGGATGTCACGGAGGCGCCGGTCGGGAGGCGGCCTGCAATGATCCGGAGCGTCCCGTTGTGCTTCTCGCTCGACGTGCGACGCTCACCCTCCCGTCGTAGCGTGAGTCGGACGGCTGATCAAGCCGTGGCGGGTCACTTTCCGCCCGCACGGGGAGAAGTCAATTCTTCGACATCTGCCCCAACCGCGCCCGTGCCCGGGGTATCGAAACCGGCGCCGGAACCCAACAGGTCTGTTCGCACCGTTTCCGCGCGGACGGATCCGGGTGGCTGCCGCCGGAAGACGAATAGCCCGCATCCGGCCAGGGCCCGACTATGTGGACCACGTCCGCGGGAGGCATTCCATGGCGGTTCTCTGCAAGCCTGCGATCCAGGTACCCGAGTACGTCATCACCAACGAAGAAACCCTCGAGCTGGCGCAACGGTTGCACGGCGACCATCCGCAGCTCGATCTGATCCTCAGCCTGATCGAGCACACCGGCGTGCAGAAGCGGCATCTGATCCAGCCTATCGAGAAGGTGCTGCAGCACCCGGGCTTCGACGCCCGCAGCACCATCTACGAGGCGCACACCAAGGCCCGCGTTCCGGACGTGGTGCGCCGGGCGCTCGACCAGGCGGAACTGGAGCCGCAGCAGATCGACATGATCATCTATGTCTCCTGCACCGGCTTCATGATGCCCCCGCCGACCGCATGGCTCATCGGCGAGATGGGCTTCCGGCCGCAGACACGGCAGATGCCGATCGCGCAACTCGGCTGTGCAGCAGGCGGCGCGGCCATCAACCGGGCACACGACTTCTGCACGGCGTACCCCGACGCCAACGTGCTCGTCGTCGCCTGCGAGTTCTGCTCGCTGTGTTATCAGCCCACCGATCTGGGCGTGGGATCACTGCTGTCCAACGGCCTGTTCGGCGACGGAATCGCCGCGGCCGTGGTCCGGGGCAACGGTGGCACTGGAGTCCGCCTGGAACGCAACGGCTCGTACATCATCCCGAGCACCGAGGACTGGATCTCCTACGCGGTCCGGTCCACAGGTTTCCACTTCCAGCTCGACAAGCGCGTGCCCGGGACCATGGAGCCACTCGCCCCGGCTCTGCAGGCTGTCGCGGAGCAGCACCAATGGAACGCCAGCAAGATGGACTTCTACATCATCCACGCGGGCGGTCCGCGCATCCTGGACGACCTGAGTCTCTTCCTCGACGTGCCACCCGAGGCGTTCCGCTTCAGCCGCGCCACGCTCACCGAGTACGGAAACATAGCCAGCGCGGTGGTACTCGACGCCTTGGCCCGTATGTTCGACGAAGCATCAGCCCTTGATGGCCACCGCGGCCTGATGGCCGGCTTCGGGCCCGGCATCACCGCCGAGATCGCCCTGGGCACCTGGACCGTGGAGTCCGAATCCTGACGCGCCGCCGTGCTGTCTCGCCGATGGGGACCGGGTCACTTTTCCGGGTCGGTGAACTCGGCTTCCAGGCCGTGGGCGCGGCGGCCGTTGTCGCGGAAGCAGACCTCGCCCGGGGCCACGGCAGGGATGTCGCACCGTTGCTGCTCAGTGGGCTCGCTCCTGGGCTTCGAAGAGGCGGGCGGCGTGCCGCGTGCGTACGACAGAATTCCTGTCATGCACGCTTACGAGGCCCCCGCGACCTGGACACGTGAACCGACCCGGCCCCGTTGGCAGTTGGTCCTGCGCTTCGCTGCCACCCTGGGGTGCTTCCCGGTGCTTTGCGCGCTGTGGTGGAGCAGTTCCTCGGCCCCGTCGGTTCGCCCGACCGCCCAGGCGTGAAATATACCGAACTGCGGGCGGCGAGAACGCGAGGAATCACAAGGACACCGGAACGGCTGACGAGACTGTCGGTGGCGGAAGACATAATCGCCACCGTCACGATCACCGAGCCGCCCGGGTCTCTGTTGTCCTCGCTGCATGATTTCGCCACCTGGGAGCCCCTGCTGCGGCTCCTGCGGACAGCCCACGCGGAGACCCTCGCAGCGCCGGGCGGCAACGTGGCGGGGAGTATCGGTCGGCGCTCGTGGAGCGTGCCTGTGCCGCAGCGGCGCCCGCAGGCCGGACACGCCCTACTGGTGTCGGACATGCAGGAGGAGTTCGACGCGATCGAGCGAGTGCGGAACACGCTCGCCGCCGCAGAAGCTGCCCACGTCGCGTTCACCGTGGAGATCACGCCTAGCGGGAAGGCCGCGCTTCATGTGTTCGATCCCAGCCCCGCTGCGGATCCTGGCCTCGGTAACGCCCACCCGGGGGCGCTGCTCCTGGTCGAGGGGGCGCTGCCCGAGCCGTGGCGCCGCCTGCCCGAGGCCATGCCCGCGGCGCGGTCGGCTCCCTCCGTGGATCTGACGCTGCTGGAACGGACGCTGCGCGAGCGGATACCCGAGGATCGGCGCCACCGAGGAGGAGATCGCCGCGACGGATGCCCGCCGGGAGTGGCACTGCCCGAGGAGATCAAGGTGCTCTATCGGGTGACCCGCGCGCGGTGGGCGGACTGGGGTGACGACCACGAGGCGGCGCAGCGCGTCTTCGACGCGGTGGGCTTCGAGCTGGGCTCCCTGGACGACATCTCCACCGCCGACAGATCGTGCCGTCCGTTCCGTTGGGAACACGCGGCGATGAAGGCGGCTGCCACCAGGCTGGACGCAGCAGTGCAGGACCTGGTCGGCTCCCCCGGATGGATCGTCATAGGTGACACCGGCGGCGGGAATCTGGTCGCCGTCGACCTGACGCCGGGCCCGAGCGGCCACACCGGGCAGATCATCGTGCTCGACCAAGAGCAGAGCGTCGGGGCCGACCTGTTCGCCGAATCCCTCACCAGCCTGGTTCAGGATCCGGTACGGGACTGGTACTCCGGCCACCGCCGTAACGAACTCCCCTACGTGGCATGGGTCAACCACGGGAGCCTCAGGAGCATAGAGGCCGCAGCCCACCCCGAACTGGAGGCGCTGAGCCTAGGCGTCTGGGACGGCGAACCGTTCAGCCTGGCACCCGCCATCGGGCTGCCACGCCTGCGTACCCTCTCCTGCTACCCCGGGACGCTCGCCGACCCGTTGGAGATCGCCGGGCTGACAGGGCTGGAGTTCCTCGAACTCACACCGGAGGACTGGCGCGTCCTGCTCGACGCCGGTGCTGTCCCGCGCAGCCTGTCCGCCGCCGCTGTCACGGCGTATGGCGACCGCGATCCGCGCGTGACCGTCGCCCTGGCGAACGAGATCCTCGCTCTCGGGATCGTCCCCCGATCACCGAGACCGTTGTCCACGGCGACCTCGGCCCCCGTAGCAACCGTGCCAGTGATGCTGAGCGCTCGCCGGGCTGGAGACCTCCGGACGGCGCAGGATGCTGGGCAAACTGCGCTGGCACATGGCATACATGGAATCCAGCGAGGAGATGCGAGCCTGCCTGGCCGGCCCCTTCCTGATCGGCCGGTACCGAAAACTGGCCGCATCAGTCAGCGCCACTGAGCGCAAGGCCGCCAACACGGGCGCGTGGATGGGGCTGGCCGGCGCTGTTGCCGGCGGGGTCGCCTCAATCGCAGTGTGGGCAGCGCTGCTGTGGCTCCTGGCCTCCGGCCGCATGAGCCTGGCAGCCGGAGGCGGTGCCGTCTTCGCCCTCCAGACGGCCACCGGCTCCGTGCGCGGCATCATCAACGGCGGAGCCCGCCTGGTACGCACCGGCTGGTACGTACAGGACTGGCAGAACTTCCTCGACAACGCCCACGGCCAGGCGATGACCGACTCCCGCGGCACCGCGTCCCTGCCCGCCGCCCCGGAACGCTTCGAGGTCCGTGACGTGACGTACCGCTACGACGGCGCCCCGAAGGACAGCCTAATCGGCGTCTCCCTCCACGTGCGGCGCGGCGAGATCGTGGCGCTGGTCGGGGAGAACGGCTCCGGCAAGACGACCCTCTCGCGCCTTTTGTGCGGGCTGCTGCTGCCCACCGAAGGCGAGGTGGCCTGGGACCACGCCCGCACGGCGGACCTGAACCCGTGGGAGGCGTGGAAGCACGTCGCTTTGGTCCCGCAGAAGTTCACGTACCTGCCGCTGACGATGCGCGACAACATCACGTTCGGGCAGGGCGACACCAGCGACGCGGCCCTGCTCGCCGCATGCGAGGCGTCCGGCGCCGCACAGATGCTGCCGGGCCTCCGCTCCGGCCTGAACACCCTGCTCACCAGCGAGTGGTTCGGCGGACAGCAGCTCTCCGGCGGCCAGTTGCAGCGCCTCGTCCTCACCCGCGCCTTCCACCGGCAGGCGGCGCTCCTGGTGATGGATGAACCCACGGCAGCCCTCGACGCACGCGCGGAGCACCGGATCTTCGCCGGCCTGCGCGAACTGGCCAAGGACCGCGCCATTTTGCTGATCACGCACCGACTCACCAATGTGGCCGTCGCCGACCGGATCGTGGTCCTGGACGAAGGGCGGATCGTCCAGGAGGGCACCTACGCCCAGCTCACACAGGAACCGGGGCTCTTCCGGACCTTGTGGGACCCGCAGCGCCGGATGAGCGGCGACGCCGCCTGATCACCACAGCCCGGTTCACACCGTACACACGCCGTCCGGAAAGGCAGAAGCCACATGACCTCTCCCGTCTCCGCTTCAGGTCACACCGCACCGCGCGCCGCCCCGCCCTCAGCGCAGTACGCAGCGTCCCGGCACGCGGTGTGGCTCGGCGCTGCCGCGATCATCACCGACCAGGTGGGCCGCGTCCTGCTGGTGCACCCCACCTACCGCAAGGACGACTCGTGGTTGCTGCCCGGAGGCGTCGTCGAACCCGGCGAACACCCGCGTCACCTGCCGACGCGAGATCACCGAGGAACTGGGCCTGGCAGACCTGCCCCTGACAGGCGTGCTCGCCGTCCACTCCCTCTCGCCGCACCACCCCGACATCCAGCCCAGCATGCCCTGCCCCGGAGAGATCCGCTACGTCTTCGACGGCGGAACGCTCACGCCGTCGCCGGTGAAGCTCGCCCTGAGCAGCCGCGGCGGACTATCTCGACGTGGCGACTACTCAAACGGGGCGCGGGCCCGGACAGAGACTCCTGTCCTGGGATCCCAGTCGGCGAAGAGGGTGAGACTCCGCATCGTGAGCACGAACCGCAGGATTGCTGGCGGGTCGCCCCCGTACCGGTCCACGACCTGCATGGTCACGTCCTCAGGCAAACTGATACCTCGGTCGCGCAGCACCGCAGCGCCGTTGGTGCGTAGTTCGTCGACGAGAGCAGGCGAATCCATGAAATCGCTCAAGAGGGTGAGTACGTTTTCGTCGCGGCCCAGTTGGATCATGGTGGCGTGAACTCTCGCCCGCAGAGGGCTTGACGGCTCGTCATTGTGCCGAAGCGCGGCCTCATGGCCTTGAAGGGCGTTCTCAAGGTGGTCGCGCTGCAGTGCGGAAATCGGCATAGCGTCCTCCCAGTCCCCGTCCCCGACTCACGTACCTTTACGGCGCAGCCGCGGCGGCAGTGTTGCCAGCACGGCGTCCAGGGCGTTGATGCGTCCATGTCCGTCGAAGGCGACCCAGGGACCGTTCGCGCGCTTCGTGGAGTAGGCAACGGCGCCCACCCGGTCGGCTGTGCCCTCGATGATGTCCCGTACCTGGTCGCTGGTCAGTGTGGGATCCATGCTCAGGAGCAGAGCGGCGAGGCCGGCTACGTGCGGGGTGGCCGCGGACGTCCCCTGGAATGCGGAGGCCCAGTCGCGCCGGCCGAGGTCCGAGAGGTCTCCGTCCCCCCGCACTGTCGTGGTCGGTATGCCGATGCCGGGTGCCATGACCGAGAGTTCGGGCCCGGAGTTCGAGGCCCAGGTGGCGGTGAGCACCTGGTTGTCTGTCTGGTCGCTCGCTCCGCAGGCGATGACGTGGGTGTGACGGGCGGGATAGCCGATGCTTCCGGCATTGTTCCCAGCTGCGGCACACAGTATGACGTTGCCGTCGTGGGCGTGCGTGAGCGCTTGGTCGGTGAGCACCGTGCTGACCCCGCCGAGCACGAAGCTCATGTTGATCACGCGTGCACCATGTGCCACCGCATAGTTGACAGCACCTGCGGCCTCCACGTCGGTGGCCATTCCCAAGGCAATCGGCATGACCGGGCAGTCGCCCGCCACGCCGGCGACTCCCTTGAGGTTGTGGGTGGTGGCCGCCGCAACTCCGGCGACCATCGTTCCGTGGCCAGAGACGAAGTTGACTGTGTCGGGATTGGTGGACCCGTCGAAGTTGGGGCCGCCCGCACCGGTGACGAAGCGCAGGTCGGAATGGGCAAGGTCGCATCCCGTATCGATCACGGCGAGCGTGGTGGCACGCGAGCCGAACGTCAGATCCCAGGCCGATTGGCCATGTCCACCCGCGTGAATCTTGACCATGTTCCACTGCCCCGCGTACCCGGGTTGCGGCGCGTAGAAGGTATCCGCAGGCTCGAAGCAGTACGGGAGGAGCAGCGGCATGTTCTCGAACAAGATGCCGTCGTCGTCGCAGTCCGCGCGCTCCGTCAGCCGGGTTCGCGCCCGGTAGGCGGGGTGCCTGCGGGGCTCGACGATCGTGTAGTAGCGGTAACCGGGCAAGTAACGGGACTTGTCGCCGTTCTCCCGCAGTTCGACTCCTTCTGGCAGACAGCTCTCGTCGAGTTCCTCCTTGACCACCAGAACGTCCGGCAGGGGACAGTGCAGGCCGGCGCGCCCCGGAACGCCGAGGTGGTGGTAGACCGGGCCGATCCACTCGAGTTGGTCGCCGAGGTGCGCTTCGAAGGCGGCAAGGTCCTCGGCTGTCAGGGGCTGTCCCAAGGAGGTCCGGACCCAGATGTGGCGATCGGTGTGGTTGACCGCCTCCGTCTGATGTCCGGCTTCGGTGTCGGCGTCGCCCGGTTCGAAGACCAGGTCCAGCTCCCGCAGCCGGCCGACCAGCGCACTGCGGTCCGTCGGCGCACGGAAGCTGAGAAGCAGGCGGGTGGGATCGAGTCTGACGACCGTGTCCGCGTCGCGGCGCAGCTCGTCCGGATACGTTTCGGAGATCCCGCCGTCGTATGTCACAGGACCACCACCGCCTCTCGAGGATTCCGTCGCTGCGCAGGTCCGATCTCTCGCTTGGCCTCCCCAATCAAACGGCTGAGGAGCCGATCCCCCCGGTCAGGTTGAAGTCGGAGAGATGGAGCGGGCCTACGACCTGGGCGTTGGACCACGAGTACTTGACGTACTGAGGACCACGGAAGAAGTAGGCCCAGCCCACAGCCGGGCCGTCCCCTTGTAAGGCAGCGTGCACGCCTTTCGCGAACACCCCGGTCAGGTTCCAGTCCGATATCGGGGATGGGCCGCCGACGATCTGGACGTTGAACCAGTCGTACGTGATGTACTGGTCGCCCTTGAAGAAGTAGGCCTTGCCCACGGAGTCACCCTGCCCGTTGAGTGCCGTGTCAATTCCAGATGCGAAATTCGATGGCAGCCAGTCGCTCAGCGGATACGGGCCGTAGACCTTGTCGTCAGGTCCGGAGTGGAAGGCGTACTGACTGCCGCGGAAGAAGTGGGTCCTCATCCCCCATCCTCGGCTGTTAAGCGCGGCATCCACTCCGGAATTGAAAGAGGCTGGCAGGCCCCATTCCGTAAGGGGCGAAGGACCGGCATCCACCTGGTTCTGCGCCCAGTCATAGCGCAGGTACCGGTCGTTTCGGAAGAACCAGGCACGGCCCGAGCGGGAACGTTCATCGTTGAGTGCCGTGTCGAAGATGTACCCCATTGCGAACTCCTCACTCGGTGCAGCTGCTCGGCGCATGGGAGCGGCCGGTGCGCGCATACCTGGCGAGAGTGAGTGCTGTAAGAAATGGCACCTGGGGGAAGGGACCGATTGGGTCGGCTTTCCGTGTGGCACGCGACGTCGCCAAGCGTTTTCGCCAACAGCAGCATGGTTTCACAGGAGCTTCGGCCCTGCACACGGAGCGGGGCGCCGAAGCGCCGATCGCGTGGTCGACCGAGAGGCAAAGGAGGTGAGGGCGACGCACCCGTGGTGGATGAGGTGAACCGGCTTGCCGGTAACGGCCGTACGCGGAGGCGGCCTTCGTATGAACATGTGCTCCCACCAAGGAACACACACATTCAGAACGAAGGCCGTGAGGATGAGTCTGCTGCATCACGACGCCCGGTCTAGCGCACTGGCAAAACTGTCATGCTTCCGGGGTGAGTTCTACTCCTGCCTGACCACCCGTTCGGACGCGTTGTTCAAGCTGGCTGATGCCGTTCTCTGCGGCGACGGGCCGGTGAGGTCTCTGGCCGAGCTGTCGCTGGTAGGTGAACACCGCCGCGGCCATGGAGCGCTCTACGCCGCGGTGGCCCGTGGACGCATCGATGCCGACCAGCTGCGGCGGGCACTGGCCGAAGTGCCACTGCCACGGGCTGCCAACAGTCAGCTGGTCCTGGCCATCGACGTCACCTGCTGGCTGCGGCCCGATGCCCACACCTCACCACAGCGGATCCTGTGCCACACCTACGGCCGGGGCAAGGGCCAGCACATCCCGGTCCCCGGCTGGCCCTACTCGACCATCAGCGCACTGGAACCGGGCCGCAGCTCATGGACCGCACCGCTGGACGCTCTGCGTCTGACGTCCGGCGACGACACCGCCACCGTCACCTCTCGCCAACTGCGCGATCTGCTTCAGCGACTGATCGCAGCGGGACAGTGGCAGACCGGTGATCCCCACATCCTCATCGTCGCAGACGCCGGATATAACGCGCCCCGCCTCGGCTTCCTCCTCAAAGACCTGCCAGTCCAGGTGCTGGCCAGGATGCGATCCGACCACGTCCTACGCAGGGCTGTCCCGCCCCGGCTGCCAGACACCCAGGGCCGGCCGCCCCGGCACGGAGCGAGTTCGTCTTCGGACAGCCCGACACCTGGGGCACCCCGAACACCAAGACCGTCACCAACACCCGCCTCTACGGCACTGCCAGAGCCCGCTCCTGGGACCGCCTGCACCCCAAACTGACCCACCGCTCCTCCTGGGCAACCGCCGACGGCACCCTCCCCATTGTCGAAGGGACAGTGATCCGCCTGGACATCGACTACCTGCCCAGCGGAGCAACACCGAAGCCGGTCTGGCTGTGGCGGTCAGTCACCGACGCCACTTCGGCAGACACCGACCGGCCCTGGCAGGCATACCTGCGACGCTTCGACATCGAGCACACCTTCCGCCTCTTCAAAGAGACCCTCGGCTGGACCTCCCCGAAAATCCGCACCCCCGAGGCAGCCGACCGATGGACCTGGCTGATCCTCGCCGCCTACACCCAACTGCGGCTCGCCCGGCCGCTGGCGGCCGACCAACGTCGTCCCTGGGAAAGACCAACCCCGCCGGACAGGCTCACCCCCGCCCGAGTCCGCCGCGACTTCCGGCACATCCGCCCCAAGATCAGCTGCCCGGCCCAAGCACCGAAACCCACCCGCCCTGGCCCAGGACGACCCCCAGGCCGAAAGAACACCCGACCCACCCCACGCCACGACGTGCACACACCCCGCAAAACACCGGCGGCGAAACAGCGAACGAAGAAGTCGACCACCCCACGACCACGCAGCACAGGTTAAAGATCAAGTTAGGCAGTAAGCGGCGGCACTTGGACGGGCTGCTGGACACCTGCCGTGAGGTGCCACCACTGCCCGGCCTGGTCGCGGAAACGGACCAAAGCCTTGCACTGTCGAGGGTTCTCACGTACATGCCGATCGTCGGTATCCAGCAGCCAGGTAGCCACCTCCATATCCTCGTGGTGCCCAGGATGCTGCGCTTCGTCTGTGCCAGTGGACCAGATACATTCCGCTTCGCTGCCCAGGAGACCCAGGGACCGTCCTGGCCGGCATAGACCTCGATCAGTTCGACCTCGGTGATTGGGGCGGCACCGTTGTTCGTAACAGTCACCCGCTTGACGCAGCGCAGCGGCATCCGCCTCGGCAGCAGCCCGCTGTTCACGTGCGTCGTCTCGAGACATTTGCTGCCGAGTCAGCCGGTTTGCCTCCTTGGTAGCGTCCGCCTGGACCCGAGCGGAGATAACAGAGGCTTTGGCCGTCTTGGCCTGGTGCATGCTGACGCCAGCGGCGCCCACTGATACGACTACTGCGGCGAGGGCGGTCCAGTCTCCTGCGTCCATGGCGGAACGCTACCGGGAGAGAACGAGATCGCCGCCATCGGGCGGGACACGGACGCAAGAAGTCCGACGAAGCCGTCCCGCTCTGACGCCCCGCGTGCCTCATCACCGGAGTTTCAAGTTGCGCTTTTTTTCGAGCGCTCTGACGCTGGTGATATGGCACAGTCACGCCCGAGTCCATCCCAGGACTTCGCTAAGGTCCTGGGAAAATTTGCGCTCCGGCACGGATCGAAGGCGATCATAGATCAGCTCGTCGCACCAGGGACTGGCGCACTGGCTATCGAGCTATTCGACAATCTCGCTGAGACCGAGAATCTGATCGAACAGCGTCTGATATCCATAGAGTCGAGACTTTCGGAAATAATTGAGCAGCGCTATACGGTCGCAATGCGAACAGGCACTCGATACCTTACCGATTCAGGGTATGCAAATTCAACGCAGAGGCGTATTGAAGATCTTCACCATGCTCGCGCTGCATTCACTGAGGCATCAGCGGCAGCCCGGACCCCAGTTCAGGGGGCCGCCGCCGAGCGTTCTCTTCTATTGACGGCAATATCGCTCGGATGGAATGAATCAGCGGCACGAATTCTAAATCAGATGGATACGCTCTCGTTGAATGCTGCGCTTGATTCTAGGCTTGGCCGTGCCGACGGAGGAAAGGATGCCCGAGCCGCCGCAGATGACGTCTATTCCTTCGCAGCGAACCTGATGAGCGAGTCTACGCTCTTGGCCGAAGCCTTTGGGCTGCCCGCCCGCCGGAAGCCCAGCGAGAAGTACCTCACGCTGAAACGTACGATCCCACGCTCCCCGCGTCCGCGTTCCCTCTTTAATCGTTTGGACAATTTTCTGTCCTCAAAGCCCGCTGGAGCGACTGAGATAACTTACACTGCGTGGGCCTTCGATGCAGCCTTGGGAGACACGATTAATGTAGGGCCGCTCTCAGTTCATTTCATTCCAGGACGGAAACAGTCAACCAAGAGTTCTGCAACACAGTTCAAGCCAAAAAGAGAAATGGGGGACACTTGGATTTCCAGCGCCGAGATCAGACTTAACCTCCCCGCAGAACGTACGCTCTTGATATCCTTCCACGAGCATCCTCCGAATTACGAGAGTGACGAACCCTCTCTTGTAATGCATCCAGGGGAGTCTCACAGAACACTGAAAATGAGAATTCCACTTAGCCGTAAACTCCGGGATCCAGGAAGAAGCAAGAGCGCTCGACTCTGCATCGAACCTGTTGGAGCCGAAACTGACGTCGCGGTTTTCATCCCGTATGCTCCTGGCCGTTTTCCGGGAAATTATTAAATAGCAGGAATCACATATTTTTTTGCAAGGCGTGCCCGGTGATGAGCCCGCCGCCGTAGGCGGATTCGGCCCAGGTGAGGGTGAATTCAGGGTTGCCTAAAGAGTGTTGCACAAGGCTGCGAGCTGGGCATTTCCCTTGTATGGCTGGGGTGTTGAGTGCTGAACAGGTGTTGGGTGGAGAAGTTCACGGGGCTGGGCTTGACGCAGTTTTCGCGCTTGCTCAGGGCAGTGCGTGAGCGGGGTGGCAACGGCACGATGCAGGGCCGGCCGTGGAGCCTGCCGCTGGCCGAGCGGGTGTGGTCGCGGTGTATTACCGGACGAACCTGACCATGCGGCAACTGGGACCGCTGTTCGGAGTGTCCTCGTCAACCGCCTGCCGGGGGATCCAACGTCTCGGGCCGCTGCTGGCCCTCGAGCCCGTCTCCCGCCCGGCCGATGTCGCGGACCGGTTGTGGATCGTGGACGGCACGCTGATCCCGGTCCATGACCGCAAGGTCGGCGCATCCAGCCGCAACTACCGGTTCTCCGCGAATGTGCAGGTCATCGTGGACGCCGACACCCGCCTCGTGATCGCGGCGGCTCGACCGGCACCGGGCACCACCGCGGACGCGCACGCCTGGCGGGCCTCCGGGCTGAGCGAACACTGCCAGGGCGTGACCGTCCTGGGCGACGGCGCCTACCTCAACTGCGGGATGGTCGTGCCGCACGGCAAACGCCCAGGCCGGCCCCTACTGCCAGGCGAGGAAGCCGACAACGCCGCCCACCGCAAGGTGCGTGCCCGGGTGGAGCATGTGATCGGCAGGATGTAGAACTGCAAGATCCTCCGCGACTGCCGACAGCACGGTGACGGCCTCCACCACGGCGGGTACTGCGGGCGGCCACTCGGGAATTGTTCGCGGTGGTCCGCAACGAGCGGCGCGACCCGTTCGACCGGCTGCGGGCCGCCCGGGCGCTGGTGGACCTCGGGGACGCCCGGGGCACCGCGGAGATCTCCTCATTCGCGGCGCGCTCCCCCGCGCACGAAGTGGCCTGGGCCGCGGCCACTGCGGTCGGCCGGCTCGCGGCGCTGGTCGCCCGCCTCGGCTCCGCATCGTGGCCATCGCGCATACTCTGTCGTGGACACGAAGATGACCAAGAGCGCCGGCGAACACTGGGTCTGCTCGGTGCTCGCAAGCGCCGGATGGGGTGCCGCGCTCACTCGCGACGGGCTGGAGCGCACCGATATTCTCGCCGTCCGCGCTGATGGTACCCGGCGCATGATCGAGGTACAGGTCAAGACGGCAAGCCCTATGCCGCGGCCGAACTGGCGCTGCGGGACCAAGACTCAGCTGCCGTCCCTGAGCGACCGCGAGTGGTTCGTTTTCGTCGCTCTGGACCCGATGCCTGGGCAGGCGCCGGCGTCGTACGTCGTCCCGCGCGACCATGTGTGGGCTGCGGCGGGGATGGAGCACCAGGCATGGCTGGCCGAGCCGGGTGTCCCGCCCGGCAGGAGGAACACCGGCTTCGATCAGGCCCGCGTGTACGCGTCAACATGGGAGGGCTACCGCGACGCGTGGGACCTGCTGGAGCAGCCGACGTCGCAGTGCCCGGTTCGGCTGCCGCAAGCCTGGAGAGCGTGGGTGGACGATCCGCGCGTCGGCTTGCCGCCGGGACACCCATGGGGTGATCTCCTGCCCGACTGGCAGGCAGTGGAAGGCTCGTAGCTCTCACGGCGGGCAAGCCCTGGGCAGGACCCAGCTGTAGACCCTCTGTGCCCCGAGGTCTGCAGTGGCCCTGGACAGGCCGGTAGGACAGTGATCCGTTTCCACTTTCAGCATGGCGCAGGCGCTCACCGCTGACGCTCCCACCTTCAGTCGGATCTCGAGTCCGAGGTGCGGGCATGCCATCTGAGGAAGAGCTGTTCGCGTCCGTGGATGATGCTCTGTTGAACGAGGAGCCGCACCTGCCCCGGGACCGGCCGGCCGGTCCCACAACCCACCTGGCAGCGAACACCTCAGGGCCTTCAGGTAGAGGGAGTGGCCCGCTCCGGACCCCGAGTGCCGGCGCGCGTTCGGCCGCCGTGTTCCGCGGGCGGAGTGCCGGTACCCGAAGGGCGGCTCGTCCCACGGGTTTGTTAGGCGTCTGTAAGGAGGGGGTCATACGGGGTGTTCGTGCGGCGGCCTGCCATGAAGGAAAGGAAGTCGCCCACGAAGGCGCTGCGGCCGTAGGTGCCGTCGGTGGTGGTGAGGTCGCGGTGGAAGGCGGTGCGGAAGAGCGCCCGGTGCTCGTCCGCGTCGATGGTCCCGCTGCCGTCTTTGTCGGTGGCGTCGAAGAGCACCTCGGCAACGCGGATGAGCGCGGGCCCGGCAAGGGAGGGTACGGCGGCAGCGTACTCGTCGGCGCTGACGCGGCCGTCGCCGTCCGTGTCGAGGGTGGCCTGGAGTTCGCGCCACCAGGCGGCGAAGGCGTCGTAGAGGCGGGTCTCCTCGGGTTCGTCCAGGTCGAGGCGGGTGGCCATTTCGCGTGCCATGGCGGCGAGGTCGGGCCAGTCGAGGTGGCCGTCGCCGGTCTGGTCCAGCACCTGACGGAAGAACTCCTCCGCCGAGCGCCGGCCTTCTCCCGTGACCCGCGAGGCGGCCGGGACCGCGTCGGGGCCGGTCTCATCGCTCAGTGGTGTGAGGAGGCGGAGCAGGGCCGAGGCCCGCTTCATGCGGGCGCGCAGCGCGGTTACGGTCCGGGCGCGGGGGTCGTCGCTGTCGGGTGAGAGGGAGAGGGTCTCGATGATGGTTTCGGCGTCGATCCAGCCCTCGGGCAGGAATCGGGTGAGCCCGGCGGCCAGGTAGGCGCCCTGCATGAGGGTCGGGGCGCCAGGCATCTCGGGCAGGCCGGCCCTGCGCCGGTAGGGCTCGGGGAGCGAGGCGACGGTAATTGCGCCGAGAAGCGGACCGACGACGGCCCGGCCCGCCGCCCACAGTGTCGGTGCGCCGGCGAGCAGCGCGGGGGCGGGCAGGTGGTCGAAGAGCCGGTAGAGGATGACGCGGGCCGCCTCGGTGTTCTCCAGCTCCTCCTCGACGACCCTGTCGAAGTACCGCCAGAAATCGTTCAGTTGGTCGGGGAGTTCTCCGGCGTCACCGTCGAGCGCGGCGAGGAACGCGCGGTACTCGGCGTACATGCGCTCCATGGTGTCCTGGTCGAGCGGCTGGCCGCTCAGTCGGCACATGGTGACGGCGCTCTCGAAGAGGGCGGCGACCACCCAGGCGCGGGTCGCGCGGTCCATGGCGTCGTAGGTGCGGCCGCGGGCGTCGGAGCCGCTCATGCGGGCGTGCAGCCTGTTGAGGCGGCCGGCCTCCCGTTCACGTACCGCCGGATCGGCGTCGAACATGCGCCGCATGCTGAGGAAGGTGTTGCGCAGCCGGCGCCAGGGGTGGGCGACGAAGGTGGAGTTGTCGGCGAGGGCGGCACCGATCTGCGGGTGGGCGGCCTCCAGCACGGTGGCGCGGATGATGGCCAGCGCCCAGCGCGGGTCGTCGAAGAAGGCGCGGAACTGCGACTCCGGCCCGAACAGAGGTTCTTCGTCGGCCGTTGTGGTGGTTCCAGTCGTCATGAAGGGTCTCCGTTCGTCTGGGGCGGCACGCCGCCGAAGCGGCGGTCACGGCGCCGGTAGGTGTGCAGGCAGGCGAGGAAATCCGGGGCCCGGAAGTCCGGCCAGAGCGCCTCGGGGAAGACCCACTCGGCGTAGGCGACCTGCCAGAGCATGAAGTTCGAGATGCGCTGTTCGCCGGAGGTGCGGATGACGAGGTCCACGTCGGGGGTGTCGGGGAACGGCAGGTGGTCTGCGAAGAGCCGCTCGGTCACCTCCTCGGCGGGCGTCCCGCTTCGGATCAGCGACCTGGCGGCGTCCACGATGTCCCGGCGCCCGCCGTGGTCGAAGGCGACGGTCAGCGTCATCCCCCGGCTGTCGGCGGTCAGCGTCGCCAGATCCTCGAAGTCCTGAGCCAGCTCACGGGGGATGCGCGGGTCCGCGGCCCCGAGGAAGCGGCAGCGGATGCCGCGGGCGAGCAGCAGCGGCGCGTGCTTGCGCACAACCCGGCGGACCAGGCGCATCAGGTAGTCGACCTCAGAACCAGGACGGTTCCAGTTCTCGGTGGAGAAGGCGTACAAGCTGAGCCACTCGACGCCGGCCGCCCGGGCGGCCTCGATGATGTCGATGACGGTGGTCTCCGCTGCGCGATGGCCCGCCGTCCGGGGAAGCGAGCGCCGCTGAGCCCAACGGCCGTTGCCGTCCATCACGCAGGCCACGTGCCGCGGCACCGCACGCACCGGCCCGTCGACTCGCCACTGCTCGTCGCTGTCCTGTCGCCCGCTTGGCCGGTTCCCCGTCGCTGCGCCTGCGCGCTGGATGCCCTGCTCCTTCACACCCAGCCCCGTCTCACCCGCAGCGGCACGGTCGGCCCTGCCGCGCTCGGTCACGCCCACCCCGTATCGCCCATACGCGCGCCCCACCGGAGCGTCTCTCTCCAGGAGTCTGGCGTGAATGGAAGGGTCCTGACCGGCCAAACGGGGGCCCGTCACCCCTGGCTCATCTGCACGATTCCCTTCGGCCTCGGCAGCCTTCTCCATGGACTAGCAGAACCTGATCCCCAGCCTCGGCGTACCGCGACCTGGCTGTTGGTGCGGCCGTCCGGGGTGTTCCCGCCATCGTCGCGTGCCGGGTCGCGGTCCGGGGTGCACAGCGCGGTGAACTCGTCGTCGTCCAACCCATGCTGGCGCCGCGTACCGGCCCGTCCCGGAGTACACCCGAACGCCACGGCCGTCCGGTGGAAGAGATCTCCGGTGACGTGGCACCTGCCCCAGCCGATACTGACCGCCCCGACCGCCGACCCGGCTCTGCCTCCCGGCTGGGCCGCGGAGCCGAAGTGGGACGGCTACCGCGCACAGCTCGCCCGCTACGCCGACGGCCGCGTGCTCCTGCGCACCCGCCGTGGCGCCGACATGACGCCGTCGTTCCCTGAGATCCGGGCAGCGGCCGCACAGCTGCCAGGCGACACCGGCCTGGACGGCGTTATGTGACCTGTACGGGTGTCTCAGATCCAAGGTGTCTCAGGCGGTACACCTCCGTAGACGAGACGCGTTCGCCGCCGATGGTTCGGGGAGCCTAGGAAGGCAATAGGGCCGTGTGGCCGTCGGCACGGCGCGGATAACCTGCACGAATGAAGCGGATTCAGCGAGCGGCCGGCGCGGTCGTCGGCTCAGCGGTGGGCGACGCCCTGGGCCCCCCTTCGAGTTGGCCCCCGGGAGCGTTCTCCGCGCGGTTCCCCGCGCCCGGTGCCGGTGGCGAGATGTGCGGAGGCGGTGGCTGGGACCCCGGCGAGGCCACTGACGACACGCAGATGGCCGTCCTGGTCGCGGAGTCCCTGCTGGAGCGGAGCGGACTGGATCCGCCGGACATCTTCGCCCGCTTCCAGCGGTGGGCGGCATCAGAACCGAAGGACATCGGCTTGCAGACCGAAGGTCCTGCAGCCCGACATCGCCTTCTGGGCGACACCCCGGTGGCGCCAGGAGCCGCTGTTCATCGCAGCTCGGGACATGTCGCGCGTCACCGTGCCCGACGTCACGCCGATCGATTCCGCCTTCACCGCCTACGTCGCCGCACAGGCCGATGCCAGCGCCGAGACCCAAGGCTGGTCACCAGCCTTGCGCGAGCGCGTGCAGAACAGCCTGTACCTACTGACCGCCGTCCACGGTCCGCACGAGACAATCAAGGCCAGCACCGTTGCCACGCTACCGCGCCAGCAAAACCGACGTGCCGTCATCCGGGTCACCGAAGTCCTTGCCCACCTCGCTCTCCTCGACGACGACCGCATCGACCCCCTCGACGCGCGTGGATCCACCGCCGACTGGCCAGCGTGCACCCGGAGATCCGCGAAGAAGCCCTCGTGTGGATCCGCATCGTCCGTCACGACGGACCTCGCCGCCGTCTCCGCTCGACTACCACGGTCCGAAACCAGGCCAACTCCGCGATCCCGTTCCTTCTTGCCTGCTCGCAGCGCTACCGCACCCTTCGCCAGGTCAGCCGTGCCGACGTCACCGAGTGGCTCGGCCAATGCGCGGCACCGCACACCGAAGCCGTCGCGCCGCGCGACATGTTCAAAACCCTCACGAGCGAACGGCTGTTGTTCGCCAACCCCGCACGAGGCGTGAGCCTGGGATCCCGGCCCAGCTCGGTGCTCATGCCGCTGAGCCCCGAAACGATCCAGCGTCTGACCGCAGCCGCCGAGACCAACCCCGCCCTGAAGCTGCTGATCGCCCTCGTCGGCATCCATGCGCTCTACCCGCACCAGGCCCGAGCGCTGCCCCTGACCGCCTCCGACTTCACCCGCGGCCGGCTCACGCTCGGCAACATCGATCACCCCCTCGACGCCTTCACCCAGCAGGCCGCCGTCGACTACATCCACCTCCGGCACCAGCGCTGGCCATACCCACAACCCTCGCGTGTTCATCAGCTCGCAGACCGCGCACGCCCGGGCCCCGGTCACAACCGGCTGGATGCAGCCTCTGCTGCGCGGCCTCCCGGTCACCGCCCAGCAACTTCGCGAGGACCGAATCCTCGAAGAGGCCGCCGTCACCGGCGCTGACCCGCAGCACCTATGCGCGGTGTTCAACATCACTCCGGAGACCGGACTCCGCTACACCCGCTTCTTCCACCCCGACCCCACGGACAGCAACGACGTATCCGGCTGCAACATGGAGGCATCGTGACCGACCACCACGCTCAGCTGCTCGCCGCCATCGTCGAGCTCGGCGGTGAGCTGGAGCTCCCAGCCACCCGTAACGGGCGCTTCAGGGGCGCGGTCATCCCAGAAGGCTGCGCGGTCAGCGCCGGCCGCCGCCGATGCGGCGGTCGTCGGCCAGTGCGGTAAGCGGGCCGAACTCGCGGGCAAGCTGGGTCCACGTCAGAACCTCGCCACAGCGGGCCGGGAACTCCTTCGGGTTGAACTCGGGCATGGTCCAGGTGCCAGTGCCCCGGTCCCGCAGCCACAGGTCCCCGTCACCGTCGACCACAGTCGGCGGGACCGGTACGGGCTCGGCCTGATCGGTGGGCTCCCAGGTGACCCGGCCCGGGTGGGAAACGCGGCGCAGCTCGGTGGTGGCCAGCCGCGCGGCCAAGTCACGGGTGGACTCTTCGGCGTCCTTGACCGACGCGAGTCGGAATGCGTCGTCAAGTACGGGCAGGGCTGGATTCTTGCTGCGCTTTGAACTCATACGCTGACTACCTCCGGTGGGGGCGTCACATCCGTTATGGCACCCCGTAGAGGAACACGGTATCCGAGGCGGGAGCCGGGCCGGCTCCGACCACTGTCCAGGTGGAGGCGCTGGCACACCGGGCGGTGGGGCTAGTCTTCTGAGTCAGGAATCCTGTGTAAATAACCGGCGAGGCGTTCGAGGATCTCGTCTGCTGTCTTGGTCCAGGTGTAGGGCTTGGGATCGGTGTTCCATGCGGCGATCCAGGTGCGGATGTCCTCCTCAGCGGTCCAGGGCCTGGATCTGCGTCTTCTCGTCCATACAGAACACCAGCGCCCTCTCGGGCGGGTCCATATACGGGCCCACGACGTCGTGCACCTTGGCCACAAAGTACGGGTCCGTCGACAGCTTGAAGGTTTCCGAGCGGTGGGGCTGCAGGCCGAAGGCTCGCCAGATCCGCGACACGGTCGACTGGGAGAGGCCCAGCTCTCTCGCCATCGCTCTCGTCGACCAGTGCGTGGCGTTCCTCGGTGTCAACTCCAGCGTCCGCTTCACCACTGCGGCAACTTGCTCGTCGCTCACCGAGCGGGGGCCGCCGGATCTGGGCAGGTCACTCAGACCGGCGATGCGATGCTCGTTGAAACGCGCCCGCCAGCGGCCCACCGACTGCCCCGTCATGCCCACCAGGGCACCGACATCCTTGTTCGACATGCCGTCCGCGCAGGCCAGGATAATCCGGCACCGCACCGCCCATGACTGAGGAGTGGAGCGACGCCTGACCCACCCCTCAAGCGCCGCCCGCTCATCCACCGACAGCACCAACTCGGCCTTCGGCCGCCCCGTAAGAGCCATACCGCAAGCCTACATATATAGAAGGAACTCCTGACTCAGAAGACTAGTGCCGTGACCACGAATGTTCACGGTGTCGGCGGCCATACCGTCGGCCCGCCGGTCTGGCGGCGGGAGTTCAGCCGACCTCGTTGCGGACGGCGGTGTCGAGGTCGGTGGCGGTCAGGCCGAAGGTCTCGGTGGTCTCCGTCGCATCCATGTGGAACGGCGCGTACCACTGGTAGTCCATCTCGGCCATCTCGCGGGCGATCGGTACGATCAGCCCGGCCGTACGCGTCACGGAGCGCGGTATCTGGATTAGTTTGATCGGTGGCCGGCCTGCCGCGACGGCGTAGCGCCGCGCCAGCTCGCGAATGGTGACGGCCGGCGCGGACGGCACGTGCCAGGGTCGGCCCCACGCGCGTTCTTCCGAGGCCAGCGTGATGAGGGCCTGTGCCATGTCGCCGTTGAAGGTGAAGGTGTGCGGCATGTCCAGGTGGCCGGTGATCCAGGCCGCTTTCCCCTTCTGCAGGGCCGACTTGATGAGCAGGGAGTAGATGCCGTTGGCGTCCTTGCCGATGTAGTCGGAGCCGCGGACCTCGACGGTGCGGATCCCCCCGGCGAGGGCCTGTTCCCACATGCGTCTGCGCAGGCGGCCCTTGTGCCCGGTGGCGGCCATGGGGGTGTGTTCGTTCATCCGGCCGCCGGGCTGCGGACCGTAGGCGTAAAGGCTGCCGGTCAGCGCGAGGACGGCATCGTTCGCCTTGGCGGCGGTGATGGCCGCCGTCTGCAGGGGCGGCAACAGGCGCTCCCACACCGTGTATGAGGGTGGATTGGCGCAGTGGTAGATCACTTCCGCGCCGCGGGACAGTTCGGTCAGGCGGAACGGGTCGGACGCGTCTGCGGCAACCCGGTCGACCAGCGGGTGCTCGGGGCCGGAGCCGCTGCGGGTGACGATCCGGACGCTCTCGCCGCGCTCGGCGAGCAGACGAGCGACGTTGGTACCGATGGAACCGGCACCGATGATGACGTGCTTGGCCATGACGGTTTCTCCTTCTCCGGGGTATCGGTCAGTCGTCCACGCCGGAGCCGGTATAGCTGGGCACGTCTGCGAGCATGCCGGCGATCTGCGGGTTGAGCTCGTTGCGGCGCCGGTGCAGTTCCTGGATCTTGGCGTTCAGGTCAGGGTCGTCGTCGTCACTGACGTCGAAGATCTCCAGCCGTTCGACCAGGTGCAGCCCGAGGTGGTCGGTCTGGTAGGTGGTCGGGTGCGTCAAATAGGCGAAGAGCCCGTCGAGATGTTCGACGACGAACACCGCGCCGTACGTGTAGTCGCCGCCGTGGTCGCGGCCGACGACGAAGGACTTGATGGCGGGGTTCGACCGGCCCTGATTGCGCCAGCTCTCCAGCACCCCTTCGATCTGTTCAGGCGTCGCAGTGGCCTTCATCGTGACTCTGTTGATGTGGTAAATCATGACTTACTACCCGTTCCTAACGTTGTTAGATTTCCTAACGGCGTTAACTATGACGCGCGTCGCCGGCGCGGTCAAGGCGGTGACTAGTGTTCGAGGACACCATCGAAGCGAAGTGACGGACCATGCCGACCAGCACGAGACGGGCCCGCGAACGGGCGAACACCCGGGAGCGGATCATCGAGGCCGCGCTGCACGTCCTCGAGACCGAGGGCATCGCGGCCCTGACGATCCGGCGCATCGCCACCGACGTCGAATATTCCGCGCCCGTCGTCTACCAGCACTTCGCCAACAAGGACGCGCTCGTACTGGAGCTGGTCGCGCACGGTCACCGCCTGATGCTGAACGAGTTCCGCCAAGCCGCGCAGGAGCCCGATACGGACCGGCGCATGACGTGCATTGCGTCGCAGTACGTCCGGTTTGCCGGCGAGCACCCCCACCTCTTCCAGGTCATGAACGACCCGGTGGTCGACGCGGACGAACGCCGGCGCGTCGCGGAACCGGTCATCGACGTCCTCAAGGAGCTGCTCACCACCTGGTCGGCTGCACACGACGTGGTCCTGGCCGAACTCGACCAGGCCTGCGAGATCCTCTGGGGCACGCTGTACGGCATCGCGTCGCTCAGTTACCTCGGCAGCGTAGGCAACGATCGCGCCCGCTACCTCGCCGAACAGGCGCTTCGCACGATCCTCCTCGGCTGGCGAACCGAGACGCCGGCGAACGGTCGACCGGCGAGCAGCTAGGTGCTCCGATCGCTGTGGTTCGCCGGGTTTAATACTCCAGCAGCGGTTCGTGTCCTGAGCTGGTTCGCGTCGTTGACCGGGCATGGTGGGGATGGTTGACGCTCAGGGGTGGGCTGCGGAGTTGGAGTCGGTGTTCGCGCGGGTGGCGGGCCGGTTTGCCCGGGCGGATCTGCGGTGGCGGATGCGGGACTATCTGCGGGGTCTGCTGGCGCCGGTGGCCCGGAAGAATGGCTGGCAGCTGGCCGAGTACGCAGGCCACAAGACTCCGGATGGGTTCCAGAGACTGCTGAACCACAGTGTCTGGGAAGCGGATGCTGTCCGTGACGACATGCGGGACTACGTCGCTGCGAAGCTCGGTGCAGGCGGGGTCGTGATCATCGACGACACCGGGTTCGTCAAGAAGGGCACCACGTCCGCGGGGGTGGGCCGGCAGTACACGGGCACCTCAGGAAAGATCGACAACTGCCAGATCGGCGTGTTCGCCGCTTAGGCCACGAGCCGTGGACGGGCCTTGGTGGACCGGGAGTTGTATCTGCCGAAGGCCTGGACCGGCGATCGGGAACGGTGCCGGGCAGCGAAGATCCCCGACGAGCGCGAGTTCGCGACGAAGGGCGACCTCGCCAAGGCGATCGTCACCCGCTGCCTGGCCGCGGGCCTGCCCGCCCAGTGGGTGACGGCAGACGAGGCCTACGGCCAGGAGTGGAAGTTCCGCCGGCTCCTCGAGGAGCTCGATGTCGGCTATGTGGTCGCAGTGCCAAAGTCGCAGCAGGTCAAGAGCCTGGCTGGATTCTGGAGGATCGACGAACTGATCGCCCAGGCACCCCAGGACGCCTGGCAGCAGCTGTCCTGCGGCAACGGCGCGAAAGGCCCGCGCGTCTACGACTGGGCCAGCGCCCGGCTGTCGGCGATCGGTTTCTTCGACGGCGACACTTCCACCCATCACCGCTGGGTGCTGGCCCGCCGGAGCCTGACCCGCCCCGAGGAGATCGCCTACTACTTCGCCTACGCCCCCGTGACCTGCACCGTTGCCGATCTGGCGAGGGTGGCCGGGATGCGGTGGGCGATCGAGGAGTGCTTCCAGGCCGCGAAGAACCATTCCGACCAGGTACACGCCGGCCCTCCCCGACGGGGAGGACGGGTGTTTTGGGCTATGACGCGTGGGCGAGTGCCTGTGCGAGCTCGTCGTCGGACGCGGTGTTCTGATAGCGGGCGCCCGCCTCCATCTTCACCTGGGGTTGCAGCGAGCCCACCGCCATCTTCTGCGTCACCGGGGCGTTGTCGGGCACCCACTTGATCAGGGTGCTCTCCCCCGCGAGCACGAAGCGGGCGCCGTCGTCGGGCAGGGACGCGCGGACGTCCGCCGCTACCGAACCTACCGGGCACCCGCGTACAGGGGTTCAGAGACAGGCGCTACGCGGCCCGCATAGTCTGCGCACGCCGGTTTCTCCTGTCTGGGGAGCGCCGGGCAGGCGGCGAGGGGCGGCGCATTCTGGGGATGCGCCACTTCTCGCTGCTGTTCGAGCATCGCCCGTCCCCGCTTGTGGCGGTTCGCCAGGGCAGCCCTTCCTGAGTGGCCCAGTAGCGCGCTCAGCCACGTGTGGCAGCGCCCGGCTCGGTGCCTCTACGGCTTCACCCGCGCAGGCCTACGGGGCCACATGGGCAACTGGCATGGGTTGGAATGGGTATGTAAGGGCTAAAGGAAAGGCTAAGTTTGTGGTTAAGTTGAATTTCTTTTCCTGAGGGAGGATGCAGTCATGGCATCTGAGGAAGAGCTGTTCGCGTCCGTCGACGCTCTGCTGAACGAGGAGCCGCACCTGCCGCCTCCGGCGGAGCGTGCCCGGCTGCGTGAGGCCGCCGGCATCACCCAGGCCCGCCTCGCCACCGCACTGACTACCAGCGGCTGCTGAACGGGTGGGCTGCGCGAAGTATCCGGCTCCCGGTGCAGCCCCTGCTGCCGCGACGGTACCGGCGGCGTTTGCCGCCCTGGCCGCGTCCGAGGCGGAGACGCCGGGCCGGTCCCCCAGAAAGCGAGCCGGAACGCGCCAGTTCTGCCCTCCGCCGACGCGGTCAGCCCGGTTACGCCGAAGCCCTGGCGTCGCCGACGACCGGGTCGGCACGGCCCGAACCACGCCGCGAGCGGAAGCCGGCGGGCCGGCAGACGGGTGCGGGGCCGCCCGCGATCGGGCGGCCCCTTGGGTGATCGCGCGGGGGTCAGGTCCCCGGAGCGATCACACGGCGACCGTGGGTGGCCCGAGAGGGGCGGAAGAAGCCGGCGACCGCGTGCTCAGGCCCGGCTCGCCAGGTCTGTCCTTATCCAGCCGGTCGTTTCGCCGGCCAGTCCGGGGCACCGCCTGGGCGGATGAGGAAGAACAGGTGGGTCAGACGCTGGGAGAGCCGGTGAACCCGTAGTTCCGGTAGTCCTTGCCGTCGTTGTCCCAGTCGAGCCGGAGCGTGGTGTCGGCGTAGACGCGCTTGCTGGTCTTGAACTTGATCGTCGGCGTCGTCCAGGAGCCGTTCCCGGAGGAGTTGGAGTGCTCCAGCTTGTACTCGATGTCGGACGTCGCGGTCTTCACCGTGGCGCCGCTGTCGGGCCGGACGAGGACGAGGCGGAGCTGCGCGGCGTCGAACGTGGTGGTGACTCCGGAGTAGTAGGGCGGGGCGTCCCAGCTGATGGTCGCCTTGCCGTAGCCGTAGCCGCCGGAGCGCGCGGCGCAGACCTTGATCTTGAAGTCCCAGTTGTCGGCCCAGGGTCCGCTGTAGCCGGCGTCGTCGATCGACTTGCTGCTCGTCTTGCAGCTCCAGGACAGCGCAGAGGCGGGCGTGGCCATCGCGACGGTCGCGCCGAGGACGGTCACCGCCACGGCGGAGGCTGCCAGAGTCTTGCTCATACTCACGTTGATTCCGATCTGTACGTTCGTGCTGGTGAAAGGTGGTCTGTGAAGGTCAACCGGGGGGCGGGGCGCGCGCCACGTGCGCGGTCGCGGACGGCCTGCGGGGCACGGGCGGGTGCATCAGGCGAGGGAGGCCTCACTCCGGCCAGGAGGATGAGCCGACAGGCAGGTACACCGCGAGCGCGATGCGCCGCCGGGCACTGCTGATGGCCGGCGCGCGCAGTCGAGCCGGGCGGCGACCCAGGCTCGGATATGAGGTGGGCATGACAGTCTCTTGGTCGAGCGGTCGACGGCCAAGCGGTTCGGTACGGGATCGCGTCCTCCAGGGCGCGGATGCTGCGGTGGTCCTCTTCGATCGTCTGCACTGGCCGCTGCGGGCGACGTCGCAGCCTGATCGTATCAGTAACAGACACTGTGTTTGGAAAAGCTTTTGGGGTGATCTTGCGTACGCTTCCCTGCTGGAATCTACATGGCGGCGTCACTAAACTTGACACGGTGCATGTTTCTTGGCCGCGACTCAATAACGAGCAGCGGGGAAGGCCACACCAGCAGTGTGGGTAACGTCTGAAGCGTTCTGCGTCGGCGGTGGCTTCGGCGTCGGCGTCGGCATCGCCTGGGCCGGCATGGACCGCACCCTCAGGAGCGCAGACCGGGCAGCATGCCCGGCGGAGAACAGGAGGCATAAGGGTGGTGCTGCGACAACCGGTCCAGCAGCGCGGCAAGGACACAAGGGACAAAATCCTCGACGTCGCAGCGCGCCTCTTTGCAGAGAACGGCTACGGACTCACCGATGTCATGGACATCGTGAAGGCTGGGGAGGTGAGCCGGGGCGCCGTTTACCACTACTTCAAGGGCGGCAAGGAGGACGTGGCCCACGCGGTGGCCACCGAGTCGTTCGTCATGGACGACCTCCCGTCGGCCGACGGGCCTCGTCTGCAAAACGTGGTCGATGCCTCGATCATGCTCGCGGTGGCCTCACCGCGGGTGACCGTGGTCCGGGCGGCCATGCGGATCGCCCTGGAGCAGGGCCATCCGCTCTACGGTTTTCTGTGGGACACATACATTCCGCTGGTGGAGGGGTGGCTGACGGAGGCCCGCGACCGGGGCGAGCTCATGCCGGGGGTGACCCCGCACCAGGTGGCCACCGGTTGGGTCGACGGGTACACCGGCCGCGACGCTCGGTACCGACACCGGTACGACGACCTGCCGGAGGCGGTCGCCCAGCTGAACATGCTGATGGTCCGGGCGATCGCCACGCCGGAAACGATGATGCAACTGGATCTCTCCGTCGAGCGCGGGCGCCAGCTCTTCACGCACTCCCGCTGGGCCTCGCAGGCGTAGCCGATCAGCTGAGTGGGAAACGGCCGGGCCGCCGCGCAGGTGCCCCGACAGACACAGCGCCAGGCCCGCACTCCGACCCGAGCGATCAGACCACCCGGCAGCTGGACCTCCGAGGTCGCTCCGTGCTGCCGCAGCAGATCGCGACGTGGCTGCGGCCCGGCACTGATCCGTGCGAACGCAGCGGGCACCCACCGCCGGCCGCACAGCCAGAAGAAGCGTTCGCTTGCTTAGGTGACCGGATCAGTAGCGACGGGAGACGAAGGATCGGGGGCGGCGGTCACAGGGCTCCTCAAGAGGGACTGCTCGGGAAATCGCGCAGACGGTCGCGGGGCACATGATGCGACCGGTACGTGCCGGTAATGGTGGCCGCCAGGTAACCGCCGATCTAGATCCGGGGTCCAAAACAAACGCGACGCATGGTTTGATTAAACGCGCTGTAGCGCCGCTCGCTGGCCCGGCAACACCCACCAGGGTGGCCACACCATCGGTGCGGAACCACCGGATCAGGCCGCGGAGGAAGCGTGCAACGGGGGGACATCCGGCAAGGAATGCCCAGTGCCGGTGCAGGCCAGCGACCTGATGATCACTTAGCCCCGTTCTCGTGTACAGAGCAACCTGCCGCTCGGAACCCGGAGGGGCGCAAGCAGACGATCGAGGACTTCCTCGCCGAGCAGAAGCGACAACGCGACGAGTTCGACGCTCGACTTGCCGCCATCGACCAGCGCATTCAAGAAGCCGAGGCTATTGAGAACGAGAACCGACGCGACCCCGAAGTCGCTCACGCAGCGCGGATTCGGCCCGTGGGCAAGGATCTACCCTCGTCCGCAGCAGCAACGGAGTCCGTCGGCGCGTCTACCACGACGCCGACGACCCCTGCGGGCGCACCAAATTCAACGGAGGCAGACAGCAAGGCTTCGCCAGAATGCGCGAGTCGCAGGCCAAGAAGCTGGACGACGGCCTACTCACCCGCTGCCCCTCCTGCTGGAAGCCCTGGATCTGAGCGACGAAGGCCCCGACCGGGATCCGGTCGGGGCCTTCTGCTACGCCGTCAGCTACTGGGAGCGTCGGCCACTTCTACAGTCTCAGGGGGAGCTGGCCGACGCTCCATCGGAGCGAAGCAGGGCCCGCAATTCGTCGGGAGTGACGGGCCCTGGGTCACGAACGGGCTGGCCGACGTCGACAGGCCAACTGGGACGGAAGCGTTCGACGAAGTCTGTGAAGTCGGTCCGCAGATACCGAGAGTCGGACGGCTTCAGCCGGACGGCGACTGGTCCTGTCCGGGGTCGAGAATGAGCTGTCCGGCGTGCGGGCCGGCGGCGGCGTCGGCAACCGGTGTGGGCGGCTGGCCGGTTGCGCGCCCCTCGCTCCGCGCCTTGCCCCTGCTCAAGAACTTCCGGGCGTGGCGGGTGGCCTCGGGCAGGGCCTCGCACAGACCAAAGCCCAGGCCGAACGTGCCGACGCGAGCTGATCAGTGGGCACCCTCCCCGTCCTGACCTCAGCTTCCGTCAACGCCCGGTAGTAGCAGGACCCGATTCAATGACGCCACGCCAGGTCCGGTGATAGCCCTCACGAAGCGGCCCGCCGACAAGGTCGAGGATCTCCGATACTGCGTCCATCATCGGCGTCGGGTCTCCCGACTCGCACAGGTGCAGGTGCCCTTCAAGCAGGGCGGTCCCACGCTGATCGTCCGCCTCCAGAAGACGCCGTGGCAGCCACTTCCCGCCGCCGATCCAGGCGTGGTGGTAGTCGCAGAGCAGATCGGCCGCAGCATTGAGAACGAACCCGGCCACCGCAAGACGCTCGAATCGGTCACTCGTGTCGGCGAGATCGTCCAGCGCGTTCGTCAGCCCATACCTCTTCGTTTCGACTGTCTGCGGTTCCAGCGCCGGCGGACCTTCGCGGAGGTCTGCTTCGGCCAGGGCCCGGGCACGCCCGGCCTCACCATTTGTATCGACGAGGACGAGACCGGTGGCATACATGCTCTGCAGGACCGCACGACGCCCAGCAACGTCCGCAGCGAAGAGGTCCACGAGACCGGCACGGGTATGGACGAAGAACTCCACCACGCGGCCCTCGAACCGGATCGTCTCCCGGCGAGTATCGCCGCCGTCTCCGACGAGTATCGCAAGGTCCAGGTCGCTACTGGCAGTGGCTCGCCCGGCGGCCGTCGACCCGGCAAGAATCACGCTCAGCGCATCGGGGAAACGGCCATGGGCAACACGTCGCGCCTGGTCAACGTGGTTCACGTCCATAACGGTCAGTGTTCCAGACCCCTTGATCAAAGGCGACGGAATTCTCCACCCACCGGTGTGACCGCTACAAACCCGGACGGATCCGAGGCCCGCAAGACGGATCCGACCAGCCGATTTCGAGCTCCACCATCACTGCGCCTCGACGCAGATCGACCACTCCATCGCTTCCATCACGAAGCCACGCGACGATCACGTACCACACCCCCGAACGGATGAGCGACTTCAAGTCTCACTGACATTCACTGGTCCGTAGTCCACCAACCGCCATCCGAAGTCAGCAATAAATGCCTCCCGCTGACGCTTACACAGCCACGGCGCACGAGCACAGCCTGATCGGACGGACCCAACACGAGCCGCGCCAGCCGCACACACCGTGGGTCCAGCACCTAGCTCCTGTCTGGAGTTCGGATCAAGATTCGGTGGATCGTCTGCGCACCGAGGCTTGGTCTTGATAGATCGTCAGTCATGGCGCGAGGCGATCTCACCGACGAGCAGTGGGCCCTGATCGAGAGGAAGATCCTGCCCTCGGCAGAGGGCAGCCGGTTGAACATCCCACGCTCGGCTCTGGGATGCGGAAGACACGATGACAGGCTCCTTGCGTTTCTGGGCTGGTGCTCATGAAGAGCACCAGCCCGACCAATGCCGCAACCTTCACCGACATAGCGCTGACAGATCACGGTTAGCGCCGACAGACTTCCGATACCCCGCCGGAGAACTACAGAGAGGCGGCTCCGCTGCTGTCACGTGCTCCTGAGCGGCGCCGTCGCTGCCCCGGCGCGGCTGTGTATTCCCGGCCGGACGGCACTCGCCGAGGGTATGTACGTATTGCGGACCGGAGTCGCCTGGCGTGATGTCCCGGCCGAAACGGCGGGCTGCTCAGGGGTGACGGCCTGACTGTCTTCGCCAGTTCGGCCTGATCGCGTCCGTTTCCGGGTCGCCTCCGGGGCGAGAGGACTGGGCAGGTACTGGCCGGCTTCAGCGCTGGCCGCTGAGCGGGCATGCCTGTCCCGGGCACGCTGAGACCTTCTGGGGATGGGTGAGCTGCGTCCCCGCACGGCATGACCGCAATGACGACGGCGCGGACTCGGCCGGGTTGCGCGGCGGCTCGTCCCCGACTGCTCCACCCCGGATTGAGCTGGACCTTCCCTCTCTCCCTCACCTGGCATCCGGCCGTGGTTGACAATCATGGCTATCAAGGTTAGCTTCTGGCTAGTCGTATTAACTTATAGCTATTGCACTTAACAAGCAGGGAGATGTCATGGCTGAGTTCGTCTCCGTCCCGGGTGGCACCATCGCCTACGAGGCCGCTGGAGAGGGCCCGCTGGTCGTCTTGGCCCACGGCATAGGGGACAGCCGTGCGGCATACAGGTTCGTCCTGCCGCGTCTGGTGGCGGCGGGGTATCAAGTGGTGGCGGTCGACCTGCGGGGCTGTGGCGAGTCGAGCGCGCAATGGCCTTCCTACTCGCGCACCGACATCGCGGGCGATCTGCTCGCGGTGATCCGCCACATCGACAGCGGCCCGGCCGTCCTGGTCGGCCACTCGATCTCCGGCGGCGCCGCCACCATCGCGGCGGCCCAGGATTCCGCCCTGGTCAGGGGCATCATCGAGCTGGGCCCTTTCACGCGTGCGCAGTCGATCAAGCTCGGCGACTTCCGCTCGAAGAGCTACCGCAAGGGTGCCTTCCGGCTGCTCGGCGCCGCCCTGTTCGGCAGCGTGGGACTGTGGTCCCGCTATCTCGACCATGCCTACCCGGGCCGCAAGCCGGCCGACTGGGCCGACCGGCTGGCCGGCATCCGGGCGATGCTGGGCGAGCCGGGCCGGATGGGGGCGTTGAAGAAGATGGGGCAGTCGGCGCCGACCGATGCCGGCGCCCAGTTGGGCAACGTAGGGTGCCCTGCCTTGATTGTGATGGGTTCGCTGGATCCCGACTGGGTCGATCCGCGCGCCGAGGGCGAGGCGATCGTGGCCGCGATGCCGGCCGGCGTCGGAGAGCTCGCGGTAATCGAGGGTGCCGGCCACTACCCGCACGACCAGTACCCCGAGGAGACGGTGTCCCTGGTGCTGGCTTTCCTGGAAGCACATGCCCGTGCCTAGGGCAGGTCTTGATACAAAAGCCGTCGTGGCGGCGGGAGCGGCGCTCGCCGACGAGGTCGGTCTGGCGGGCCTGACCATGGGCGTGCTGGCCGACAGGCTCGGTGTACGGCCGCCGTCCCTGTACAAGCACGTCGCCTCCCTGCACGAACTACGGCACGGCATCTCCGTCCAGGCCAAGCGCGAGTTCGCCCATCAGCTGGCCCGGGAGTCCGTCGGCCGTTCCGGTCCGGACGCGGTCCGGGCGTTCGCCGACAGCTATCGCCGCTGGGCCCTGGAGCATCCCGGCCGCTACGCCGCCACCGTTCCCGCTCCGGTGGACGGTGACGAGGAGGACCGCCGCGTCAGCGAAGAGGCGTTGCAGGTTCTGCTCGACGTCCTGGCCGGTTTCGGCCTGCCCGAGGCGCGTGTGGTCGACTCCGCGCGGGCCATGCGATCAGCGCTTCACGGGTTCGTCACCCTTGAGGGCACCGACGGTTTCCAGATGCCCCGTGACGTCACGCGGAGTTTCCACTTCCTCATCGACACCCTGATCGCCGGCTTCCAGGCCGACCTTCCTGACCGCGCCTTTGAAGGATGACATGGCCGCCACCGATCCCTCCCCGTCCACTCCTCAGGCATTAAGCACCGTGAGGATCAAGGCGCAACGGCCGCCGGGGCACGACTACCTCCGAGGCGGCGTGCGCGTCGCCGCCGAAGTGACCGCTTGGGTGGGCACCCCCTGGGCCCTGTGGTCGTACTCCATCGCGCTGGCGATCGGCGCCGTCGTGCTGCTGATCGGGCTGCCCGCCGTCTTCAGCACCCCGGGCGACCGGCCCGGCGCAGATGCGCCCATCGCGGTGCCGGGCATCGTCACCATCTCGCTGGTCGTGCTCCACCTGGTGGCGGCGGCAGCGTCTGCGTGGGCGCTGTGGGGGACGTGGATCGCCGCAACGGTGACTGTCCTGTGCCTGGTCGTGCCGTTCACCGAGCTACCGCGCTGGCGAGCCCTGTTGAGCGCGACCCACGATCAAGCTGAGCGCCCAGCGCGCCAGTGACCGCGCAGACCTGCGCCCTGCGACGTTGTGGGCCCCTTCCGGGCCATCGCCCCGCAGGAAGTGTGGCACCGCTGACAGGGCGCCGCGCTTTCCGCCGACGCCAATCCCAGCGGGGGCCCCGTGGTATGGGGGCCTTCCTCATAACTGTGGGCGCCAGTTGTCATGCGGCGGTGGCCAGCGTAGTTGACAGCTGTTCGGAGGCGATCGGGCTGACCTGGCCGAGACGGGAGTGCCATTGGCGGGTGTTGTAGCGGGTTGCCCGGCGAAAGACCGCGAGGCGGGCCTCACTGGCCTCGTTCCACCGCTTGCGGCCTGGAGCGTTTCACGCTGCATGGCCGCATTCGGACTCTGCGCGGCGGCCTTGTCCGCACGTGTGCCGGCCGCGCTGGGACCGGTGCTGCGGGCCACGGCCCGGGGCGGCACCCTCGTCCAGGTCGGCAGCCTGCCCGGTACGGACGTACCCGCGGCCCTCGGCGACCTGGTGACCCGTGAGATCACCTGGATCGGCTGGTACCGCTTCGTCGAGGAGATCGACGACGCCCTGCGCGCTCCGGGACGGACTGGACGTGACCCCGCTGATCACCCACCGCTTCCCGTTGGAACGGGCCGAGGAGGCACTCGCTGGACGAGGGCGGCCCCGACCCACTCCGGTCACGGCACGAGAGCGCACCCCGTCGTTGACGACGTGCGCATTGGAGCACCCCATGCAATGTGCTCCCATGCGTGGCTGCTCAGTTGCCGGACTGCTCGGCGAGGGTGTGCGCGACGAGGGCATTGGCGTGACCGTGACCCAGCCCGTGCTCGGCCTTGAGCCAGTTCACGAGTTCCATGTGCTTGGTCAGAGGGGAGGAGCGGATCAGTTCCTTCCACTCCGCAATCGGCCGACCGTACTTCTTCTCGATGGAAGGGAAGTAGCTGGCAGGGCCCTTCACGGTGGCGGTCATGGCAGTCACCCTGTCTGTCCGTTGTGTTGCTTCGGTGTTGTCGCTGGTATGACCGAGGGTCACGGACGGATTCATCGTGCGATTAAGGTGCGCTGCGTCACACCTCTTGCTCGCCGATGTGCGGGGGCAGGTGGAAAAGCGGGAACAGCCGCTCGGTGTCCCGGAAGACATGGATGTCGGTGATCCGGTCCCCGGAGATGTCGATGACCTGAAGGGCCCAGGGCTCAAATCCCGCTCCGGTGACGCTGGGCCGGTACTGGCCAAAGGCTGGCGAGCCGTTCGCCAGGGTGGGGACCAGCCGCGATCCCCGACAGCCGACGGCGGGTCCGGTCAGCCATGCCTGAATGTCGGTGACGCCTCGCATCCACAGGGCGTATGGCGGCAGGGACATGGTGGCGTCCACGTGCAGCAGCATGCTCAGCTCCTCCATGTCGAAGCTGGAGAAGGCCGCGGCATACCGCTTCGCCAGTGCCCGCTGAACGGCGTCGGGCGACTTTGCCGCCATATCTCCGGTCGCTTCGCGGCGGGCGGTCAGTGTGGCGCGGGCGCGCTGGAGCGCGCTGTTGACCGAGGCGACGGTGCAGCCGTGCAGGTCTGCGACTTCGCGTGCCGAGAACCCCAGGACTTCCCGTAGGAGGAGGGTCGCGCGCTGCTTGGACGGCAGGTGCTGCAGTGCGGCGATGAATGCCAGGCGCACGGATTCGCCTGCTTCGGCTGCCTCTGCGGGATTGGCCGGCGTGTGGGTCAGAGCGGCCGGGCACGGTTCGATCCACAGGCTGACGTCCAGTGGAGGGCCTGGTGAGGTGGCACCGCTGTTCGGGGCCGAGAGGTCCATCGGGCGAGCCCGGCGATTTCCAGCGGCGAGTGTGTCGAGGCAGACGTTGGTGGCGATGCGGTAGATCCACGACCGTAGTGACGACCGTTCCTCGAACCGGTCGAGGCCGCGCCACGCCCTGACCATAGTCTCCTGCACGGCATCTTCCGCGTCGAAGACCGAACCCAGCATTCGGTAGCAGTAGCCGATCAACTCGGTCCGGTGCGCCTCCAGCCGAAGCGCCGCCGATTCGTGACCGAGTCCGACAGCGCCGACTTCCAGACCGTTCATCCCCGCCCCCTAGTGCGCACAGCATGCGCAGTATGCGCCCTCTGGCACCTGCCGTGACCGCGGAGCGGCGCATTCAACCCGGGCAGGATAACTTCCGCCGTGCAGGGACGGCGTCGTGGTGCTCGGCTGTTTCCGGCCGTTCAGCGAGCATCAGAGAAATGCCATGGCATGGAAAAGGCGGAGTAGGTCCAGATCTGTGGATCGATGGCCATGTGCGGGGTGTGCCCTGGGTGTCGTTGTGACCGCGTAGGGCTTTCAGGCGAGGCCTTCGAGGAAGCCCGAGAGCGCGGTGTGCAGGATCCCAGGCTGTTCCAGGTGCAGGTCGTGGCCGGTGCCGGGGATACTCATGGCTATGGTGGCGGGTCGCTGCCGAAGCATTTCGTCGGCTTCCTGGGCAGGGATGAAGCTGGATTGGGCCAGGACGACCAGGTGGGGCATGCGACCTGTATCCATTCGTGCCAGAAGGAACGCTGGGCGTTCTCCGCCAGCGAGCGGACCATCACGTCCCGGTCGAAGCGAGGCCACCATCTGCCGTCGCGTTCTTCCAGCCCGGCCGCCCAGCCTGCACCGACCGGTCCGCCGCCGAGGAATGCGGCTGCCGTTCCAGCGTGAGGGCAACGGTGTCGGCCACGAGTCGAGCCATCCGCCGATGTCCACGGGGCCGTTCGGATATGGACCGCCGGAACCGGCCTCGACGAGCACGAGCGCACGGACGAGTCCGGGATGCGCGGCGGCGGTGAGCATGGCTGTGTGTCCGCCCAGCGACTGGCCGACCAGGACGGGCCGCTGCAGCGCCAGCTGATCGACAACGGCGATGACGTCTGCGCCGTAGGCGGCGCGGGAGACGTCACGCGGGTGGCGCTCGCTGGCGCCGTGCCCGCGCTGGTCGACCGCGACGACCCGATATCTGCAGCTCAACCTCCGTGCCAGCACGTCCCATTCACCCGCGTGACCGGCCAGGCCGTGCAGCAACACGATGGGCTGCTGTCCCGGCTCGCCCCAGCCCCGGCAGGCAAGTCGCACGCGGTCTCGCACCACAACGTGTTCAGACCATGCCACGTCGGCTCCCAGGCAATCGGCTGGTCTTGATCATGCCGCAACTGTCTCAGGGGGTTCGACGAGTTGACCGCGCTCGAAGCGGGCGCCTGCTCGGACGAGGCCGACGAGGTGGGGAGCATTCACTGCTCGCCACCGTTGCTGGGCGGACTCGACAAGTTTGAAGACCATGGCCAGGGCGGCGGTGCGGGAGCCGGCGCCGCGGGTGACCTTGGTCCGCAGTCGGACGGTGGCGAAGGTCGACTCGATCGGATTCGTGGTTCGCAGATGGATCCAGTGCTCGGCCGGGCCCTCGTCGACGCGCTTGTCATTCACCCGCGGCGCCTTCACCTCGACCACGCCGGCCGCGGTGGTGACCTGCCGGGGCTGGTGATAGCCATTGCGGACCACCAGGCGGTGCCCGTAGTCGTCGCGCTCATCAGTCAACTCGGCTATGTAAGCGTTGACACACGGCCGGACTCGAGATCCCCGGCAAGCAGCCGGACAGCTGGGGAGCGCGCGGGCTTCGGCCCGGCTGGCAGATGGAGTGGCCCGCCGCGAAGGCCGGCCTCTGGCACAACCCCATCAGCTGGACCACCCGCAGCGACTTCGCGCTGTAGCTCCGCCCCGGGACAGCCGCACTTGCTTGGCGGCTTCGTCGGCTGTCCCGGGCCCACCCAACCCGTACGAGACGAGAGGGAGATCCTCATTATGGGTTCCGTCCTGCGCGTACAAGCCCAGTTAGGGCAGCGCGCACTCTTACTGACCACCGCCGCCGTGCCGTTGACCGGCTGGACTGTTCACGCCCTCGCGCTGCACCGGCGGCTCGCCGCCGCCAAGAAGGACCCGCTCCCCGGCCTCCTGCGGCGCGACGCCTACACCGCCCGGGCCCGGCAGGTCCTGCGCCGCCACCGCGACGACACGGCCGTGGTCCTCGTAGACCAGGACCACTTCAAGGACGTCAACGACACCCTGAGCCATGCGGCCGGGGACATGGTGCTGCGGGCGACCGCCGACCGGCTCACCGCCTGGGCAGGCCCGCGCGCTGCCATAGGCCGCCTTGGTGGTGATGAGTTCGCGATCGTGTTGGAGCCGCCCGCCGCCCGCCGCGAGGTCCGCCTCGTGCAGCTGGTGCGGATGCTGCGTACGCCGGTCACTCTGGACGACGGCCAGCTGGTGGACGTCGCCGCCTCGGTCGGCGCCGCGCCCTGAGACATCGTCGGCACCTGCGACCTGTCCGCGTTGCAGCGCGCGGCCGATGCCGCCCTCTACGACGGCAAGCTCACTCTGCGCGGCGAGCGCGGCGTCGTACACCTCGTGCGCGCGGCGCAGGGCCGCGGCCCGGGAGTCGGCGGCGCCGGTGAAGACATGCAGTCCTATGACTGATTCACAATAATGCTTGTCAACCAGTGAGCCGTAGGCTGCGGCTCATGGATTCGTTGATCACTGCCGTCCGTGAACAGGGCGAGGCTGCCCGGTTTCTCGCCTGGCCGGGCGACTTCGACCTGGACCGAGGCGACCATGTCGAGGAGGTCCACCTAGCATCGAGGGCTGCGCTCGAGGGTTTCGCCGGCGACGGCGCTGGGGGCACGTACTTCTTCTGCGGTGATGGTGGCGAGGAACGTCCCATCCTCTATGCCGACTCCGAAGGAGGTGCGGCTCTGGTTGCGATCGGCCTGCCCGAGCTTCTGCGGCTGCTGCTGGTCGCCCCTTGGTGGCGCGACTGCCAAGCGTTCACGGACGAGGAGAGTCGAGAGCTCTCGGCCGAGTACCTGGAGGACATGCCGGATCTCGTGGCTCGGAGAGACCGTGCTGCGGCGGCCCTGGGCCTCGACCTGCCGGCACAGGCAGACGTCTTGGCCCGCTTGCGGGAGGTAGCTGTTCGGATGGGAGAAAACTTCGTCCTCATCTTCACGCCGGAGGGCCACCCCTACGAGCCTCTCATCAGGAACTGAGACACACCGCGGCAGCAAGCACGCGCCGTCCCAGGCAACAGGGATCAGCCCACCGCGAGACCGCGCTGAGGTGGTAGGACGTCGAAGGTTCGCTGGTCGCGGATGAGGGCCCACAGGACGTCGAGGCGTCGACGGGCGAGGGCGAGGATCGCCTGCCTGTGGCTCTTGCTCTCGGACCGTTTTGCGGTCGTAGAAGGTCTTCGAGGTGGGACAGAAGCGAGCGGCGATTTGAGCGGAGAGATAGAAGACGCGCAGGAGCCGGCGGTGGTAGCGGTGTGGTCGGCGCATGTTGCCGCTGATCCGGCCTGAGTCCCGTGGGACTGGTGCGAGACCGGCGACCCCGGCGAGGCACCCCGTACTGCCGAAGGCGCCCATGTCCCCTCCGGTGCAGGCGATGAACTCCGCCCCCAGCAACGGGCCCATTCCCGGCATGCTGACGATCACTTCCGCGTCGCGATGCTCACGGAAGCGGGCAGCGATCTTCAGGTCGATGTCGGCGATCTCCTCGTCCAGCACCAGTACGGCTTTGGCCAGGGTTGGACCACAGCTGCGGCCGTGCTCTCCCCGGCGACAGCGGTGTGCTGGGCCTGCGCCGCGGCGACGGCGGTGTCGGCCAGGGCCTGGGTGCCTCGCACTTTACGGTTCTTCAACCAGCTCGCCAGTCGGCTCGCACCGATCCGGCGCAGGGCAGCCGGTGTCTGATAGCCAGTCAGCAGCACGAGAGCGCCCTTGGATGCGGCGTAGTCGAACGCCCGCTCCAGAGCGGGGAAGTACTCCAGCAGGTGGGCCCGCAGTCGGTTGATGGCTCGCGTGCGGTCGGCCGCGAGGTCGTCAGCTTCGGCCTGGTCACCGTCCCCATCCACGTCCAGTCCGCCACCGAGAACCACTCGATCCAGTTCCACCAGTACCACCTTCAGGACATGGGCCGGATCCGCACCCGCAGGGTCTGCGAGCTCGAGGACCGCGAGGTGTCGAACACCGAGATCGGCAAGGGCTACGAGTACGCCAAGGACCAGGTCGTCGCCGTCAGCGACGAGGAACTGCGCGACCTGCCGCTGCCGACCGCGAAGGCGATCGAGATCGACGCATTCGTCGCGGCCGACGACATCGACCCGATCCGGATCGGCGAGGGCTACTACCTCTCCCCCGACGGCCAGGTCGCGGCCAAGCCCTACAAGCTGCTCCGCGAGGCGCTGGCCCGCTCGTCGAAGGTGGCCATCGCCAAATACGCATGGTCCGGGCGGGACCGGCTCGGCATGCTCCGGGCCCGCGGCGACGCCATCGTCCTGCACGCCATGCACTGGCCCGACGAAATCCGCGACCCCACCGAGCTCCTCCCGGAGCCCGTGGACGTGTCCGAGGAGGAGATCAAGGGCGCGCTCGCCCTGATGGAGTCCATGTCCCGCGACGACCTCGAAGGCGACGACCTCAAGGACACCTACACCGAGGCCATGGAAAAGATCATCGAAGCCAAGCTGGAGGAGGGCCATGCTCGCCAGACCGGAGGCCGCGGCCCTGCGCCCCAGCCACCCGGTAGCGGACAGCGCCACGGCGGCGCCCCACCACAACTTGGTGTGCTCGGCTGTCTCCTCCACGGCCGGCCGGACGCGCCGTACGCAGCCCGACCGCCATGACGCTGCCCACCGCGTCAACCGGTGATCACCCTCACGAAGATCCGACAGCACTCTCACGACCTAACAATTCCCGGTCCGAAAGGCAGCCACCTCGACATTCCGGCAGTATCTCGCTCGAGACAGGGTGGCAAGATCACCGGTCATCCCGCCCGGCTGCTCGGGGTTTCGCAGCCGGTGGCGGCGAACGGGAGCGGTTAGGGCAGCGGCGTTCCGCCGGTAGCGTTCAAGATCTCCGCCGTGATGAAGCTCGCGCGGTCGGACGCGAGGAACACGTAGGCAGGTGCCATCTCCGCGGGCTGCGCCGGCCGTCCCAAAGGTGCTTGCTTACCGAACTCCTTGGTGTCCGGCATCGTTGCAGGGATCAACGGGGTCCACACAGGGCCGGGAGCCACGGCGTTGACCCGGATGCCGTCGGACGCCACCATCTGGGCCAGCCCCTGGGTGAAGGTGACAATCGCACCCTTGGTGGTGGCGTAGTCGAGGAGATGAGGACTGGGCTTGTACGCCTGCACGGAGGTGGTGTTGATGATCGATCCACCTGCTGGGATGTGGGGCAGGGCCTTCTTGCACAGCCAGAACATGCCGTAGAGGTTGGTGCGGATGACCCGGTCGAACTGTTCCGTGGTGATCGCCTGGATGCCATCAGGCTGTGACATCTGGTAGGCGGCGTTGTTCACGAGGACGTCAATACGTCCGAACTCTGCGACGGCATGCTCGATCAGCTGGTCGCACTGCGCTTCCTCACGGATGTCGCACGGCACCGCGATCGCCTTGCTGCCTGCCTCTTCGACGAGCCGCGTGGTCTCGTGTGCGTCCTCGTTTTCCTGTGGCAGGTGGGTGAACAGGACGTCGGCGCCTTCGCGGGCGAAAGCCAGGCATACAGCGCGGCCGATGCCCGAGTCGCCGCCCGTGACGATGGCGGTGCGCCCGTCGAGCAGACCGCTGCCTTTGTATGTCTCTTCGCCGTGATCGGGAGGAGGGTCCATCGGGCCGGTCCAGCCGGGATGCTCCTGGTCCTGCTGCGGAAAGTCGGGCTGGGGGTGCTTGTCGGTGGGGTGCTCACTCATCGCAGGCCTCTCGTCCATGTGTGCAGGCGCCTGGTGCCTATGCCTGGCCGCGCTGGGTTCGTGGCGGGCGCGGGGATCCCTAGTGGCTGGCCATAGTCCGCTTCGTGGAGGGCTCGAGATCCGCTGGTGCGGTTCGGTGCGCGGCGGCTGTGTCACGGGCTACTACTGATCGGCGTCCCCGGGAAAGGGGTTGCGGCTCGGAGCTGGATGGCCAGACCGCAGTGCTGTCGAGACAGGTGTGGGCGAACTGCAATGCCTCGGAGATTTCGCGGGTCCCGGTGGAGACACACAGGGTGTACGCGAGGTCGCGCAGTCGGGCACTCGATTGGTGGGCCGCGGCGACGCTCTCGTCGGCCGCGAGGGCTTCATAGTCCTTGACGAGGCGGCGCAGTGTCGCGGGAAGGGGCATCAGCATCGGACGGTCTCCTCAGGCCGGGCGGCAGCAGGGATCATGCGAGAGGACCGGAGTCGGCCAGGGCGTCATTGCGGACACTGGCGCAGCTGGTGCTGATGAGCCGGGAGACGTGCATCTGGGAGAGGCCGAGCCGGTCGGCGATGCTGCTCTGTGTCATGTCCTGGAAGAAGCGCATGTAGAGGATGGCCCTCTCCCGTTCCGGCAGCCGGCGCAGTCCCCTTTTCACCGCCTCGCGGTCCACCACCGTGTCGTAGGAAGTGTCCGTGACACTGAGTAAGTTCCCGAGGCTGGCTCCGCCGCCGTCCGCGGTGAGTTCGGCGTCCAGGGAAATGGCACTGAAGCTCTCCAGCGCCTCCATGCCTGCTTTGACCTCCCTCTCCGTGAAGCCGGTGTGGGAGGCTAGAGCGGCGAGAGTGGGTTCGGGGCTGCCGGGGTGCTGCATGAGTTCGCGGCGGGCCTGCCGGACCTGGTTGCGCAGTTCCTGTACCCGGCGTGGCACGCGGACGGCCCACGTCAGGTCGCGGAAATGCCGCTTCACTTCGCCCGTGATGGTCGGTACCGCGTAGCTCTCGAAGGCTCCGACGGCGGGGTCGAACCGGTCGACGGCCTTGACCAGGCCCACTGCGGCCACTTGGCGCAGGTCTTCGATGGACTCTCCGCGATCCCGGAAGCGGCTGGCGATCCTGTGCGCCATCGGCAGCCAGGCCGCGACCAACTCTTCGCGGACGGCATTGCGCTCGGGGCCATCTTCCAGCTGAGACAGTCGCGCGAACAGGTGGGTGGTGTCGGGGCTGTCGTCGTGCCTGTGCTGCGCCTGCGGGGCACTGGGAGTGTCAGGCGTGTGGTGGCTTGTCGACGTGCTGGTCAGCATGGGGAATCGCTCCTGAGCTGATTCTTCAGGCCCAGCCGGTGCGTGGTGTCCAGCCGAGGCGAGACGTTGGTCAAGGAAGCCACAGCGGTCAGAGCGTCCGGCAACTGGAGGAAGTCGGCAACCCAGGAACCCGCGGGCTGTGCCTCCAGTCCGAAGCACGAACTCCCGTCTGCCCCTCAGTGCCAGTACGAAACACTCCACCCGCGGTCCCCAGACGCAGCCGGGCCCCGCGACACTGCCGGTCAGGAACGCCGGGATCAGGCCGCCTGAGGTGGCGAATAACGGTGGGCGGTGGTTCACTCCGGCGTGGGTCCGTCGTCGTGCGGGCCAGCGCGGCGAGCAACCTGCGTTATCGACCTGCAAGTCTCGCTAATCCCGGTCGGCTTGCCGGTCCGTGCCGCGATCTGGTGACCGCCTGGCCACAGACCTAGGCGCTGTTTCTCGGATCTCCTGACGCGGGTGGGGTGTTGGGGTCAGGCTGACTGTATGGGTCGCGGGGATCTGACGAACGCGGAGTGG
>NZ_JBHVYO010000040.1:0-80590 GCF_042880655.1 Streptomyces sp. NPDC058295 | reverse complement strand
GCCGAGGGCTGTTCGGGGCGCAACGGGTCTGCGGCGGCAACCGCACCGCACACCGGCCACCGCGGCTACACCGGCTCCAGCCTCCACTGCTGGCAGGTGTTGTTCAGCCAGGACCACTGACGTACGTCGGCGGAGTCCGCGGCGGAGCAGTCGGCGACGTCGGCGACCTTGCCCGTGGACTGGTTGACGATACGGACGTAGCCGCTGTCCGTGGTGAGGAAGCGGAAGCGCTGGCAGGTGTTGTTCAGCCAGGACCACTGACGCAGGTCGGCGCCGTCCGCGGCGGAGCAGTCGGCGGTGTCGAGGACCTTGCCGGTGGCCACGTTGACCAGTCGGCTGGTGTCGTCGCTCTGGTCCTCGATGCGCCAGCGCTGGTTGGTGCCGCCGTTGCAGGTGTACTGCTGGACGTTGGCGCCGTCCGCCGTCGAACTGCCCGCCACCTCGAGGCACTTGCCGCTGTTGCGGTTGGTGATCCGGTAGGTGGTGGCGGTGGCCGAGGGTTCACCGGAGGGGCCGCTGCCGGCCGAGCCCAGCGCCACGGGCGTGCCCAGGTTCGGGGTGCCGTCGGAGTTCCAGGTGAACTTCTGGGCCCGGGTCGTACGGCCGTTGTCGCAGCCGTCCGAGGCGGAGTCGTTGGCGTGGTAGACGATCCAGCTCTCGGTGCCGTCCGGTGAGCTGAAGAAGCCGTTGTGGCCGGGGCCGTAGACGCCCGCGGCATCGCTGCGCTGGAACACCGGCGTGGACTTCTTCGTCCAGGACGATGCCGCGAGCGGATCGGAGCCGGTGAGGGTGAGCCGGCCGAGTTTGTAGTCGGGGGTCCAGCAGCCACTCGCCGAATAGACCAGGAAGGTCTTGCCGCCGCGTTGCAGGATCTCCGGGCCCTCGTTGACCGAACCTCCGGACGTCTCCCAGGAGTTGGTCGGCGTGGAGATGGTCGAGAAGCCGGTGGCCAGGGTGTACGGGTTGGACATCCGGGCCGCCACGAGGTTCTGCGTCCCGCCGCTCGCACTGCCGAACAGGTACAGCTGACCGTTGATGGTGGCGACCGTCGGATCGAGCATCCAGGCCGAGTTGAGCTGGTTCTTGTAGGTGTACGGGCCCGTCGGGTCGGAGCCCGCGCTCTCCAGGACGTGCGTGCGCTGGGTCGGGTTGTAGTCGGTGACGTTCTGCCCGGCGACGTAGTACAGGTACCAGCGGCCGTTCAGGAAGTGGATCTCGGGCGCCCAGATGTTGCAGCACCGCGAAGCGGCGTCCCCGGTCCACACCTGGATGTTCGGCGCGGTGGCGAGTCCCGCGAGGGTCGCGGACTTGCGCATCGTGATGACGTTCGTCCAACTCGTCGTCACGAGGTAGTAGTTGCCGTCGTGGTACGAGATCCAGGGGTCGGCGCCCTTCTGCGCCTTGACCGGGTTGGTGACGGTGGCCGCGCTCGCCGAGGGCTGTCCGATCGCCAGGGCGAGCAGCAGCGCGGCCAGCAGGGTCAGTAGGCGACGGGCCATCCGCTGCTCCAGTTCAGTAGGTTGATGCCGAGCTTGGGAGTGCCGTTGTCGTTGCCGTCGTAGTAGTGGTAGACGATCAGGTCGCCGTCGGTGTCGTGCAGGATCGACTGGCCGCCGGGGCCGATGACGCTGCCGTGCGACTCCAGGACCGCCGTGCCGCCGTTGTTCGTCATCGCGACACCGTTCTTGTCGTAGTACGGCCCGGTGACGGCGGTGGCGCGGCCGACCTTCACCTTGTAGGTGGAGCCGGTGCCGGCGCAGCAGGTGTCGTAGGAGGCGAAGAGGTAGTAGTAGCCGCTTCGCTTCACGATGTAGGGCGCCTCGACGGCCTTGGTCCCGGTGGGGCGGGAGGCGATCGAGCGCCGGGCGGTGTCGGACGCGAGCTGCTTGCCGGTGGCCGGATCGATCCGGATCATCTTGATCCCCGTCCACCAACTCCCGAACGAGAGCCACCACTTGCCGTCGTCGTCCACGAAGAGGTTCGGGTCGATGGCGTTGTAGTCGCTGGACGTGGTGGAGGTGTAGACGGTGCCGTAGTCGGTCCAGGAGCCGGGGAGTCCGGTGCTCGAACCGGCCAGCCCGATCGCGGACTTGTTGGATCCGAAGGTGGAGACGGCGTAGTACATCAGGTACTTGCCGCCCTGGTAGGAGATGTCGGGCGCCCAGGCCTCGGTGGTGCCGTAGGAGGACCACCAGCTCGGCCGGGTGGAGAAGGCGTCACCGCCCGCGCTGAACGCGATGCGGTCGGTGGAGGTGCGGTAGGACAGGCCGCCGCCGGTCGCGTAGAGGAGGTAGCGGCCGGCCGAGGTGCGGATCATCGTCGGGTCGTGCACGACGGTGGAGCCGGTGACCGTGCCGGGGTTGGGGTACGCGGAGGCGGTGGACGGGATCAGGGCGAGCAGGACCGCCGCCGGGACGCCGAGCAGCGCGGCCCTGCGGGACCTGCGGGACCTGCGGAAGGTGTGGGGCGTGTGGGAGGTGTGGGGCGTGTGGGAGGTGCGAGAGGTGCGGCTCATGCGGACGCTCCTTCAGTGGGGATTTCGCCGTCCGTGATATCGAACAACAGTCGCGTCGTCGGACGGGACCGTAGAATCGAACCCCTTGCGCGTCAATGCTCCGCACGCACACCCGAAAGTCTTCGAGAAACGCCACCGCGGATCGCCTCCTCGAAGGGGGCGGCGGCTCTTGTGTCGACACTTGCCCTGCAAATAGCTTGACGGCGCCTCACTTTGCCGAACTGACAGCCTGCCGACAGGAACCGTTTCTACGGTGTCGTGCTCATGACAGACACTCCAGATGCGCGCCCCTCCGTCGCGCGCCGTACCGTACTCGTCGCCTCGGGCGCGACCGCAGCGGCCCTGGCCGTAGGCGCCGCTGCCACGCCCGAGACCCCCACCGCCGACGCGGCCGACACCGCCCCCGTCGCCGCCGCGGCCGTCTGCACTCTCACGAAGGAGATGACCGAAGGCCCCTACTACCTCGACGGACAGTACGTCCGCGCCGACGTCACCGAGGGCAAGGCGGGCATCCCGCTGAAGCTGACCCTCACCGTCGTCGACGACGACACCTGCGTGCCCCTCTCCAACGCCCTCGTGGAGATCTGGCACTGCGACGCCCTCGGCGAGTACTCCGGCTTCGTCGGTAACAACGGCCACAACGAGCCGGACGACGGCACCTTCCTGCGCGGCGGAGTGCTCACCAACTCCAGCGGCGTCGCCGCGATCACCTCGATCTATCCGGGCTGGTACCGGGGCCGCTGCGTCCACATCCACGTCAAGGTGCACACGAACGTCACCCTGACCTCGGACGGCTCCTTCACCGGCGGCCAGGAGATCCACACCGGTCAGCTCTTCTTCAACGAGACGATCACGACGGCCGTCGCGAGGATCTCCCCGTACTCGACCAACACGGTCACCCGGACCACCCTCGCCCAGGACTCCATCTACGACGAGGGAGGCGCCGCCTCGGGCCTGCTGACCCTGACGGCCCTGGGCAGCTCGACGTCCGCCGGGTACGCGGGCACGCTGACGCTCGGGGTCGAGCGCTGACCTCGGCGCCGCACGGTCCGACCCGCACCGCATGACCCGCACCACATGACCCTCTCCTGTTCGACCGGGCGCCACCGGAACACTGGTGGCGTCCGGTCGGCATGTCCGACTCCCTTGTCCTGCAAGTCACTTGACGCATAATAAATTCACTGACCCGTCAGATACTCACGGGAAACTCCCCTATGGTGTCGTGTTCATGACAGACACCTCAAACGCACGCACCCCCATCGCGCGCCGCGCCGTGCTCGCGGCCACCGGCGCCACCGCCGCGGCCCTGGCCGTGGGCGCCGCTGCCACGAACGAGGCCCCCACCGCCGAAACGGCCGACACCGTCCCCATCGCCGCCGCGGCCGTCTGCACCCTCACCCGGGAGATGACCGAAGGTCCCTACTACCTCGACGGACAGTACGTCCGCACCGACATCACCGAGGGCAAGCCGGGCATCCCGCTCAAGCTGACCCTCACCGTCGTCGACGACGACACCTGCGCACCGCTCTCCAACGCCCTCGTGGAGATCTGGCACGCCGACCACCTCGGCGAGTACTCCGGCTTCGTGGGCGCCAACGGCCACACCGAACCGGACGACGGCACGTTCCTGCGCGGGGGCGTGCTGACGAACGCCGGCGGCGTCGCGAACATCACCACGATCTACCCCGGCTGGTACGTGGGCCGCTGCATCCACATCCACATCAAGGTGCACACGAACGTCACCCTGACCCCCGACGGCTCCTTCACCGGCGGCCAGGAACTCCACACCGGCCAGCTCTACTTCAGCGAGACGATCACGACGCGGGTCAGCAGACTCTCCCCGTACTCGGCCAACGGGGTCACCCGGACCACCCTCGCCCGGGACTCCATCTACGACGGTGGAGGCGCCGCGTCCGGCCTGCTGACCCTGACGGCCCTGGGCAGCTCGCCCTCGTCCGGCTACGCGGGAACGCTGACCCTCGGGGTCGAACGCTGACCCGCGCCATCTGACCCGCCTCTCGTCCGCCTGGGCGTCATCGGATGTGCGGTGGCGCCCAGGCGGCATGGAGATCCCCGCGCCCACGTCGGCGAAGACGGGGGCGCGTTCGAGGACCGTCACATCCCAGCCGATCCTGCGCAGTCCGATCGCGGCGGCCGGCCCGCCGATGCCTCCGCCGACGACCACCGCCCCGCGACTGCGACCCATCCCCCACGCCCCCTCTGTCCGCCAGGAGGGCGAGCTTCCGCGCCCACCGGGGGCGGCACCGCGTGGGCCGGGTTCGTGGCCCACGCGGCGAGGTGACCCGAGGGTCGGGACGGGCTCACTTGCCCGGGCACTCCTGCCAGGCCATGTGGTAGATCGTACTGAGGTCGCCGTCGGTCGAGTCCATGGTCATGAAGCTGACCTTGCTCGGCGACGACGTGCCCGCGTTCACCCGGAGCTCGGTGTTGATGTTGAAGTTGCGCTGAACTCCGCAGGGCGCCCACACCAGTTGGGCCCAGTCGGTGGTGTCGGTCGCCTGCCAGCTGTCGTTGAGGGAGCCGCTGAAGTTGTGGTTCTTGAAGACCGTCTGCGACGAGCCCTGGAAGTAGTACGAGGCCCGCTGTACCGCGCTCGCGCCGGACTGGAGCGAGGCGTAGCCGCGGTAGTCCGCCTTGGCGATGGCGTACGTGAAGCCCGAAGGGACGTGGACGATCAGGTTGAGCTGGCAGTTCTTGCGGAACGCCGTGGGGTTGGAGCCTCCGCCGACCTGGGCGAGGTAGTCGCTGTAGGTGACGGTGAAGGCGGTGTTGTCCTCGGAGACGGCGACGGCCGCCGTACCCGCGGGACAGCCGGAGCCGTTCACCGTGGCGACGTCGATGACGATCTTGTCCGGGGGCGGGTTGTCGAACACGGGGGACGAGTTGTGCGCGGGTATCGCCGCGGTGATGAGTGCGGCGACCGCACCGCCCAGGAGCAGCCCACTTGCCATGGTCTCTGTCCTTCGTTCGGATCGGTGGGGGGTGGATGCGCGCCCGGCTCGGCACAGTAACTCTGTGAAGAATCAATGGAGTTGCTGTGAAGAACCGGGGCGATCGCATCGTAGGGAGAGCGGTGGGGCACGCCCAGGCCGAACTCCGGCCATTCACCGCGGCCCGTTCACACCCGGTCGGTCCGGGTCAGGACACGAGGGGTTGTTCCGCAGATTCGGCCAGCTTCACGGTGCACAGGCCGCCGCGCTCGGTCGTCACGTCCACCACCTTCAGCTGGGTGCCCGGCAGCAGGATGAACTCCTCCTCGCCGGTGAACGCGGAGAAGCTGCGGATGCCCACGGCCCGGACGGGCTGCACCTCGAAGAGCGTCCGCCTGCCGCGGCTGCCGAGGAACGCCCGCGCCACGTTGAACTCGGACGTGCACGAGGACACACCCCACCAGGTCACGGTCCGTCCGAGCGGGTACTGCGCACGCAGGTCCAGCGCGACACCGCGCCACAACGACTCCGTACGGGCCGGGAGTTGCGACACCGCCGAGAACAGCAGCCGCAGGTAGGGGAGATAGGGGACGACCTTGGTGCGGTCCGGGGATCGCAGGACGGCGTTGATCTCCCGGTAGAACGCGGACTCGCAGGTGTAGAGGTGGAGCGCGGCGATCGCGTCGGCGGACAGAGCGGCGGCCGCTTCGTCCGCCCGCCGCTTGCCGAACTCGTGCGACCGCTGGACGTGCCGGTCGAGACCGGACAGCAGCGCCGCGACCGGGGAGACCGCATCGCGGAAGTCCACGAGCGGAGTACCGAACACCCCGTCGATCGCGGGGAGGACGAGCCCCTCGTCCCTGACGCTGGAGAGCCGCTCCAGATACAGCTGGTGCAGTTCCATCGTGGAGGCGATGAACGCGCCCATCCGTTCGGCGGTGCCGGCGTCCGTCCCGCCGGCCTCCGCCGTGTCCTTGTCCCAGCCCCTGCTCGGCAGCCAGTCGATCTCGTCGACGCCCAGCGACGCGAGGGCCGCGTTCACCGTGCCGAAGTGCTCGTCGTCGCAGAAGATGTCGCCCTGCGCCGCGGGGTTGCAGTGGTCGAGGTGGCGGACCTCGACGTCCGGGTACTTCTTCTGAAGCCGGAGGACGACCTTCTTCAGACTGCGGGCGTGGGCACCCCACCACGCGAAGACGACGGCCCGGTCCTCGTCGTCCTCGGCGTTCTGCTTCGCCCTGAGTATCTCCTCGACGATCCGCTCGGCGACCGGCCGCCAGAACGCGGTGTGCGGGTCGGCTCCCCGCGGCCCGTCGCTGCCGGCCGTGAGGGCCGCGTTCAGCAGCAGCACACCCTGGGTGAGCATCGCCTGGAACCACTCCGGCGGCTGGACGGTGTCCTGCTTCTTCAGCAGCGCGCGGATGTCGGCGATCGGTGTCTTCTTGGGGATGCCGTACTTCCACATCGCCGCCGCCTTGATGATGCAGCGGATACTGACGACCCTGCCGAACTGGCTGTCCTTCCAGTCGTGGAAGGTGTTGTCGAACATGGCGATGCCCGTGGCGCTCTCCGGCCGCGGGTACGGATTCTGGCCGAAGACGACGACCTTCCACTTGTGCGGCGGGTTGGGCTTGAGCGCCTGGAAGGTCAGTTCACGGACCGGCACGACCTCCGCGCCGCGCCCCTGGCCGATGAACGCGGCCGCGTCCGGCTGCGCCTCGATGACCGGCTTCAGCAGCGGAAGCCACGGCTCACCGCCGCCCTTGAACAGTTCGGCGAGAGCCAGCGGGTCGCTCGCATCGGGCTGGGCGGGAGTGTTGGCGTCGATCATGGCCGGGACGCTAGCAGCGGGGTATGACAACCCTTGCCCCAACTGCGTTGTCAGTGGTGGGCGGTAGCGTCGTGACCAGTGGAAGGGCCGTCTCACACAGGGGAGAGCACCATGACCGTGGACCGCGAACAGGCACCGCTCAGGGTCGTGTTGACCGACATCAACGCGAGCGTGGTGGAGGCCTGGCGGGCGGCGTTCGCCGACACCCCCGGCATCGAGATCCGCAAGGGCTCGATCCTCGACGAGAAGGTCGACGCATGGGTGAGCCCGACCAACTCGCGCGGCCGGATGGACGGCGGGGTGGACGCTGCCATCAAGCGGCACCTCGGAGCCGGGATCCAGCTGCGCGTGCAGCGGGCGATCCGCGACCGGTTCGGGGGAAGGCTCCCGGTGGGCAGCGCGGTGTGCGTTCCGTCCGGGGCGGTCGACCCGAGGTTCCTGATCTCGACGCCGACGATGGAACAGTCCTCGCAGAACGTGAGCGAGACCCTGAACGTGGCCCTGGCCTGCGCCGCCGCGTTCCAGGCGATCCACCGGCAGAACGGGGAGTCGCCCGGCAGCATCGGGTCGGTGGCGCTGGTCGGCATGGGCGCCCACACCGGCCGGGTACCGGCGCGGGTGTGCGCCAACCTGATGTGGACGGGCCACACGTTGTTCCACGACCACCGCTTCGAGGACTACGACGACCTGCGCGCCACGATCGTCGCCCAGCTCGACGACCTCGAGAGCGCGTCGGCCGAACAGCGGGTGCGCATCGCGCCGCCCAGCCCTCGCGCCGCCCGCCGCTGACCGGCGTCCGTCGGCGGGACGCCCTAACTCGCATGGAAACAGCGGTAGTTGACTATGCGGGTACACGCCGAGGTGACGCTCACCGACGACTCGTACACCGCGGCGAGGTCATCCACACCGGTCAGCTCTTCTTCGACCCCGAACCGTGGCCCGCACCTCGTACGAGGTGCGGGCCACGGTCGTCACGCCGGTCCCGGCCGTGTGGCCGTGTCCTAGTAGGTGTAGCTCAGACCCGACTTGTAGGGCGTGAGGGACCGCTGGCCGACGACTCCGCGGTAGGTGTACCAGCCCCACTTCTTGCAGATGGTCTGGTAGCTGAGCGTGTTGTGGGCACCGGCCCCCACCCGGACCCGCGGATAGATGACGTTGTCGCCCCAGTCGCCGCCGGCCGGCCCGCTCGAGTACGCGTCCACCGCCCAGTACACGCCCACGACCGAACCACCCGCCGGACAGTTCCAACTGCCCAGGTTGACCCAGACGTTCCCACCGGTCCACGCGCTCGCGGGAGCCGCGGCGAGACCGACGACACCGGCCGCCATCATCGTCCCCGCGGCCCACAGCCGCGCTCTGCGCACGATCGACCTGCCCATGTGACCCTCCCCTTTCGTGCAGCCGGAGTCGCGGCTTTTCGCCCTTTCGCTCCGGCAGGCCAGGATCGTGTCACGCGGTGAATCGCGCCCGCTCCGGGTTCTTGGAAGCTCGAAAATAGGAGATCCGTACGAAGTGCGCCGGGCGGGGCCCCTGTCGGCCGCCCGGGTTCGGGCGATGCCGTCGGTGGCCGTGACTCACGGGTTCTCCCAGGCCGCCGGTTCCTCGGCGAGCGCCTGGACCGGGTCCGGCAGGGAGTCCGCGGCGATGTCGGCGATCGTGACACCCTCCAGGATCCGCCGCACGTTCGCCCGCAGCGCGATCCAGAGCGGGAGCAGGGGCTGCGCCGAGCCCATGTACGTCAGGCCGGTCGGGCGTTCGCCGCGTACGGACACGATCGGGCCGTCCACCGCCCTGATCACGTCCGCGACCGTGATCGCCGCCGGGTCACGAGCCAGCCGGTAGCCGCCGCCCCCGCCGCGCCGGCTGTCGACGATCCCCCCGCGGCGCAGGTCGCCGAGGATCCCCTCGAGGAACTTGTGCGGAATGTCCTGCACGGCGGCGATCGACTCGGCCTTCACCGGGTCGCCGCCCTGCCGTACGGCGAGCTCCAGTACCGCCCGCACCGCGTAGTCCGCCCGTGCCGAGATCCTCATGGGCCCATTGTGCCGTCAGCCGCCGACCGTCACGGGTCTGGCGCGACCCGGCGCCCGGCGCCGGACCGTTCCTCCCGTGCCCGCAGGACCACCCACGACAGCACCCAGGGGGCTCCCGCCCACTGTGCCCCCGGCGTCTGCCCCCGCGCCCGGACGGACGGCTCATGCGGCCGGGGCGCGGCCGACGAAGGGGTGACCGGAAAAACCGCCGGCCGGACGGGCGCAACCGGCCGGACGGCAGGCGGGCGCGCCCGGGCGGCCGGGCGCCGATCACCCTCGTACGCCCGGCCGCACCCGGCCCACCCGGCCGCTTCCGGTCAGGCCGGCCAGATCACGCGAGCCGGATCACGCGAGCCGGATCACGTTCCACGACAGCGGCTCCAGCGTCGCCGTCAGCGCGCCGTCCGTCAGCGCCGTGCCCTCGGCCGGGTGCGGGGCGACCCGCTCGGGGTCGGCGAGGGTGTTGCGGGCATCCGGGTCGGCGTCCGCGAGCACGCTGTGTTCGACGACCGAGGTCAGGTCGAGGCCGGTCAGCCCGATGTGGAGGGGCAGCGCCTCGGTGCGGCTGCGGTTGACCGCGAACACGGTGACCGTGCCGTCGTCGGCGCGGACGGCGGTGGCGTGCAGGAGGTCCGCCTCGCCGTACTTGGCCGTCACGTACGTCGGTGAGTCCACCCGCACGTCGAGGACCGTGCCCCGGCCGTGCTTCGACGCCTGCGCGAACGGGAAGAACGTCGTCTGCCGCCAGGCCGGGCCGCCCGGCTCGGTGAGGATCGGCGCGATGACGTTGACGAGCTGGGCGAGACAGGCCACCGTCACCCGGTCGGCGTGCCGCAGCAGCGCGATGAGGAGCGAGCCGAAGACGACCGCGTCCATGACGCTGTAGTTGTCCTCCAGCAGACGGGGGGCCTCGGCCCAGTCCCGCGTGGCGGAGTCCTCGATCTCGTGCCACCCCGAGATGTACCAGACGTTCCACTCGTCGAAGGAGAGGTTGATCTTCTTCTTCGACTTGAGCTTCGCGCCCACGTGGTCGCAGGTGGCGACGACGTTCTCGATGAACGACTCCATGTCCACGGCCGAGGCCAGGAAGGAGTCGATGTCGCCGTCCTGCGGCTCGTAGTAGGCGTGCAGGGAGATGTGGTCGACCAGGTCGTACGTCTCCGCGAGGACCGTCGCCTCCCACTCGGCGAAGGTCGGCATGGACTGGCTGGAGGAGCCGCAGGCGACCAGTTCCACGGACGGGTCCATCTGGCGCATGGCGCGAGCGGTCTCGGCGGCGAGACGGCCGTACTCCTCGGCGGTCTTGTGGCCGGTCTGCCAGGGGCCGTCCATCTCGTTGCCCAGGCACCAGACCTTGATGCCGAAGGGGTCCTTGTCACCGTGGTCGGCCCGCAGGTCCGAAAGCGCCGTTCCGGCCGGGTGGTTGGCGTACTCCTGGAGTTCGAGGGCCTCCGCCACGCCCCGCGTGCCGAGGTTGATCGCCATCATCGGCTCGGCCTGCGGGCCGATCTTCCTCAGGAAGGCGATGTACTCGGAGAGCCCGAAGCGGTTCGTCTCCGTCGAGCGCCAGGCGAGGTCCAGACGGCGCGGGCGCTCCTCGGCGGGGCCGACCGAGTCCTCCCACTTGTACCCCGACACGAAGTTGCCGCCGGGGTAGCGGACGGCGGTGACGCCGAGTTCGCGGACCAGTTCCAGGACGTCGGTCCGCAGCCCCGCCTCGTCGGCGGACGGGTGGCCGGGCTCGTAGATACCGGTGTAGACACACCGGCCCAGGTGCTCCACGAAGCTACCGAAGAGGCGGGGGTTGACTTCGCCGATGGTGAAGGCGGGGTCGAGGGTGAGACGTGCGGTGCGCATGAACGCCTTTCGAGGAGGGGGTACCTGTCCGTCGGGGGTCGGGGGTCCGTCTCCGGATCACTGGCCCGCCAGACCGGTGTGGGCCACGCCCCGCACGATCTGGCTCTGGAAGAAGACGAACACGACGATCAGCGGGAGGCCGGCCAGCAGTCCGCCGGCCATGAGCTGGGGCCAGACGATGCCGAAGGCGTTCTGCACGGTGGCGATGCCGTTCGGCATGGTCATCAGGTCGGGGTTGTTGGTCACCATGTAGGGCCACAGGAAGTTGTTCCAGGAAGCGATGAAGGTGAAGATGCCGACCGCCGAGAGGGAGGGCTTCGACAGGGGCAGGACGATCGTGAAAAAGATCCGCCAGCGGCCCGCGCCGTCGATGAAGGCCGCCTCCTCCAGCTCCTTCGGCAGCGACTGGAAGAACTTGTAGAGGATGTAGACCATCGCCGCCGGCGCGCACTGCGGAAGGATCATGCCCCAGTAGGTGTCCACCATGCCGAGCGACTGGACCGTGGTGAAGAGCGGGACGCCGAGGATCGCCGGGGAGAACATCAGGCCCGCCATCGTCAGCGCCATCAGCGCCGACTTGCCGCGGAACTCCGTGCGCGCGAAGCCGTATCCCGCGAGGGAGGCGACCGCGAGGACGATGAAGGTGACGCAGACGGACACGACGACCGAGTTCACGAACCAGTTGGGGATGTTGCCGGCCTCGATCACCGCCTTCCAGGACTCCGCGGTGAAGTCCTGCGGGATCCAGTGCGGGGACGTCACCGACTCGGTGGGGGTCTTGAGGGACGTCGACAGCGCCCAGGCGAGCGGGGCCAGCCAGACCAGGGAGAGGGCCGCCGCCACCAGCGTGAGGGCGATCTGGGCCGGGGTCCAGGTGCCGCGCGGCTTGCGCAGCGCGGGAGTCGGGGGCGTCGGCAGCACGGGGGGCGCGGTCGGCGCGGTGGGCGTGGTCGGCGTCGTCATCGGGTCGCGACCTCCTCGCGGTTGCGCAGCAGCCACATCCGCCCGAGGGCGACGGCCGCGACGATGATGAAGAGGATGAAGGAGATCGCGGAGGCGTAGCCCACGCGGTAGCTGGTGAAGCCCTGTTCGAGGGTGTACTGCACGAAGGTGCGGGTGGATTCCTCCGGTCCCGGTCCGAACTGGTACATCACCACGGCCTGGTCGAAGACCTGGAGCGAGGCGAGGATCTGCAGGGCGAAGACCAGGCCGGTGATGTTGCGCAGGTTGGGCACGGTGATGTGCAGCATCCGCTGGAACGCGTTCGCCCCGTCCAGCTCGGCGGCCTCGTAGAGGTGGTGGGGGATGTTCTGGAGGGCGGCCAGGTAGAGGAGGAAGGAGAAGCCGACCGTCCACCACAGGGTCGCGACGACGACCGCGAGCATCGCCGTGGACTTCTGGGTGAGCCACGGGGTTTCCAGGCCGAGGACGTGGTTGACCATGCCGTTGGTGGGCTGGAACAGCCACCACCACAGGTTGCCGATGACCGCGGAGGGCAGCAGGAAGGGCGCGAAGAAGCACAGCCGCCACAGCCACTTGAAGTGCACGGTGTGGTGGGCGATCAGTGCCATCAGCAGGGCCACGACGACGATCACCGGGACCACGTAGAGCGTGAACTGCACGCTGTGCCAGAGGGAGTCCCAGACCAGGTCGTCCTTCAGGGCCTCGCGGTAGTTGTCGAGGCCGACGAAGGCGGTGTGGTCGCCGGAGATGTTGGCGTCGGTGAAGCTCAGATAGAGCCCGCGGACGACCGGCAGCACGACGAACAGTCCGTAGAGGACGAAGAACGGGGCCACGAACCAGCCGCCGTGCTGGAAGCGGCGGCCCCAGCGGGCGCGGGCGGACTCGGCGGCGACCGCGGTGCGCGGCGGCAGTGTCCCGGCGTGCGCGAGCGTGCTCATGCGCCGGCTCCCTTCAGCTCCTGGGCTGCCGTGCGGCCGTCCATCGGGTTCCTCATCGCCAGCAGCTGCGCCAGCGCGGACTTCATCCGGCGGGCCGCCGCGTCCGGGGTGGCCGAGCCGAGGTTGGAGGCGGCCACGATCGGGCCGACGCGCTGGGCGAGGACGCCGGTGGAGCCGGCGAACCAGATGTGGGGTTCGTTGGCCTGGTGGTCCATGGCGGGGCGTGAGTACTCGCTCTGCGGGGCGAGTTCCAGATAGGCGGGGTCCTTGAAGGTGGGCAGATAGGCCGGGACATGGCCGCCGTTGGCCCAGGTGGTGGCGTGGGTGACCATGTAGGCGGCGAGCCGGTAGGCGCCCTCGTTCGCGTCCCCGCCGCGGTCGGCCTGGTGGGGCAGGACGAAGGAGTGCGACTCGGCGTGGGTGGCCGGGGTGCCGAAGACCGGGGGCAGCGGCTGAGCGCCGTACTCGACCTTCTCGCCGTTGAAGTACGGCACCGACCAGTTGCCCTCCCAGGTGAACGGTGAACCGGCGAGGAACGCCTCGCCGTCGGCCTCGCCGACGGTGACGTAGCCGTCGGTGACGTGCTTGCGGAAGAACTCCAGGACCTGGGTGGCCTTGTCGGTGTCGAAGGTGACGCTCGTGTGGTCGTCGTCGAAGTAGGTGCCGCCGAGCTGCTGGTAGAAGGCGACGAAGAACCACCAGCAGAAGTTCTGGTCGTTGGCGTGCAGGCCGAGCGTCTGCTGCCCCTTCTTCAGCTGCCCCTTGGCCTCCTTCAGGAGGTCGAACCACTCGTCGGTGGAGCCGGCGGCGGGGAGGCGGCCGGCGGTGTCGAGGAGTCCCGCCTTCTCGCAGACGTCCTTGCGGTAGAAGTTCAGCTGGACGTGGATGTCCAGCGGCAGCGCGTACAACTTGCCGTCGACGATGCCGCGTTGCCACAGCACGGGGTTGAAGTCGGCCTCGCGTACGCCGTGCTTGGCGAGGAGGTCCACGTCCCAGGGGTCCAGGAGCCGGCCGGGCGCGAAGCCGGGGATGCGGCCCTGGTGCATGACCCCGAGGTCAGGGGCGCGGTTGCCGGCGGCGGCCATGGCGAGCTTGGTGTAGTAGGGGCCGCCCCAGGCGAGGGTGGAGTCCTTCACGGCGACATCCGGGTGCCCGTCGCGGAAGGCGTCCACCATCGCCACCTGGTTGGCGCCGTCGCCGCCCTGGAAGAGGTTCCAGTAGCGGACCCGGGTGCGGGCCCCGGCGGCGAGCGCGTCGGCCCCCGTACCGAGGGCGGCGAAGCCGAAACTGCCCGCCACCGCCAACCCGCCGGCGGCGGCGAGAAGTTGCCTGCGATTCAGGCCAGGTTGTCCCATACCTTCCCCCTGTCGTTCGGTTGGTTCGACATTTCGAATTCCGCTCGTAACTTCGAACGGGACCGTAAAATCGATGCGCCTGCACGTCAATGGTTTTGACGGGATCTATGACAGCGCTTTCTATCGGCGGGCCCCGACGGCCCCGTGAAGACTTCCCGTGACGTGGGCACAACCGGCCGCGTAGGCTCGAACGGGCTGCCGTACGGCGGTTGAGAAGGGGGAGCGGATGGACATCGCGGGCGCGCGCGGGAGGGCGGCCCGGATCGGCTCGGCGCTGCGGCGCGCGAGAACCGGACCGGCCATGCGCGAGCTGACCGGCGATCTCTCCGCCGCGGTACGGGCCCGCCCCGGCCGGCCGGCCGGTGTGCGGGAGGTGTGCCGGGCGCTGTGCGAGGAGATGTCCGCGCGGCGCGGCGGGCGGCCCGTCGAGGTGCGGTTCGAGCGGTTCCCCGACGAGATCGAGGTGACCGGGCTGTGGGTGGAGTTCCAGGACTTCGACCTGGTCATCGTCGAGGAACGGGCCGAAGACGTGCAGCAACTGGTCATACTCGGACATGAGTTGTGGCATCTGCACGCCGGCCACCGGCACCACCACGGCGTCGGCACGGTGGCTGCGGGCGTGCTGGCCGGCCGGTCCGGCTGGGACTCCCTCGCCCTGACCGTCGCCGCCCGCAACGGCTCCCGGGAGGACGACGAGGCCGAGGCCGACGATTTCGGCCACCGTCTCGCGGCCCGTTTCCGGCGCTATCTGTCCGACTCGGGACCTGCCGCCGCCGGGCCGGGCGGGGAGACGGCCGCGGTCCAGCGGACCCTCGGCTATCGCGGGCGCAGGGGCACCGCGCGGTGAGCCACGGGCTGTACGTCTCCTTCTGGCTGCCCACCGTGGTCCTGGGCGCGGCCCTCGCCATCAAGCTGCCCAGCATCCTCAAGCTCTGGCGGGACCCGCTGCTGCGCGCCGTCGGCGGTCTGCTGGTCTTCGCCTGCGCCGTGTTCGTGTTCGCGGCCCCCAAGACCATCGCCTGGACCAACCGGGTCACCGGCGTGCCGAACATCGCGGCGCCCTGGGTGTACTCGCTGCTCACCGCGCTCTCCGCGTCCTGGCTGCTGCTGATCATCGCCTGGCGCAACGGCCGTACCGAGCGCTCGGCCCAGACCCGGAGGGCGACCCGCTGGGTGGTCTCCGTCTACGCGGGGGTGGTCGTCGCGCTGTGGGTGCTCTTCGCGCTCGCCGACGTCCCCGTGGAACAGATCCGGGACCTGGACACGTACTACGCCAACACGCCCTTCATGCGCGAGGAGATCCTGCTCTACCTGCTCGCGCACACGGTGGCCTGCTCGGTCACCGCCCGGCTGGTCTGGAACTGGAGCCGCACCGAGGGCCTCGACGCCTGGCTGCGCTGGGGACTCCGGTTCCTGGGGGCCGGCTATGTGACGAACCTGCTGTTCAGCGCGGCCAAGCTGACGGCCGTCGGGGCCCGCTGGACCGGGCACGACCTGGACTGGCTGAACACCAACATCGCCCCGTCGGCCGCCTGTATCGCCGCCACCCTGGTCGCGATCGGCTTCATCGTCCCGCACGCCGGGCAGTACCTCCAGGAGCGGTGGCGGATCCGCCGCCGGCACCGGAGTCTGCGGCCCCTGTCCCGGCTGATGCGGAGCGTCACCGGCGCCCGCGAGCCCTTCGACCTGCGCGCCACGCCGGAACTGCGGCTGATCCGGCGCGAGACGTTCATCCGCGACGCGCTGCTCCAGCTCGCCCGGTACCTCGACGACGACCTGCGCGCGCGGTCCTACGACGCGGGTGTCGCCCTCGGTTTCGAGCGCGGCCGGGCGCAGGCCCTCGCCGCCGCCGTGACACTCCTGGACGCGGTCGAGGCCCGGACCCGGGCGCTGCGGCACCCGGAGCCCCCGGAGCCCCTGACCGCCAACTCCACCGCCGCCACCGCCGCCTCCCCCACCACCTCGTCCGACCCGTCCGGGTCCTCCCGTCCGGACACCACCTACCTCCTGCGGGAGATCCAGGCCGTGTCCCGCGTCCTTCGCCACCCCGTCGACATCCAGGCGGTCCGCGCTCACGCGGCCGCCCCGGCAGAGAGCATGTCCACGCATGAGTGAACCCTCCAACCCCGCCAGAACCGCCGTAGTCCTGGGGGGATCCCATGCGGGCATGCTCGCGGCACGCGCCCTGGCCGGCCTCGCCGACCGGGTCGTGGTCGTCGAGCGGGACGTACTGCCCGACGGCCCCGCCCCGCGCAAGGGCCTGCCCCAGGCCCGCCACGCCCACATGCTGTGGTCGGGCGGGGTGCGGGCGGTGGAGGAACTCCTGCCGGGCGTCACCGAGGCCCTCCTGGCCGCCGGGGCGCGCCGGGCGCCGGTCACCACGGACATGGTCGTCATGGGCGCACGGGGCTGGTTCCGGCGGTGGCCCGAGTCGCACCACGTGATCCTGGCCGGCCGCGACCTCCTGGACGCGACGCTCCGGACCCAGGTCCTCGCGGACGACCGGATCGAACTGCTCTCCGGCGTCGAGGTGCTGGGTCTGACGGGCGACGCGGAGGCGGTCACGGGGGTACGGGTGAGAGCGCGGGGCGGCCCGACGCCGGCCGCTGCCGCAGCGCTGGGAGCGGGCGCGGGAGCGGGCGCAGGAGCGGGCGCAGGAGCGGGAGCGGTCGGGGGCGCCCGTCCGGCGACGAGTTCGACCGCAGGCCCGGACCCGGCACCGGCCCCCGGCACGACCACGGGCGCGGGGCCGACCCCGACCCCGGACGGAGACGCGGGCGCGGAGTGGGTGGTTTCCGGCGGGCTGGTGGTCGACGCGACCGGGCGCGGGTCACGGGTCGGGCGGTGGCTGACCGAGCTCGGGCTGCCCGAGGTGGAGCGGCGCGAGGTGGACTCCGGGCTGGCGTACGCCAGTCGTCTCTATCGCGCGCCGGAACAGGCCCGCTCCGGGTATCCGATCGTCAACGTGCAGCCCGACCCGCGTGCCGGGGGGCCGGGGCGGGCGGGGTTCCTGCTGCCCATCGAGGACGGACACTGGATCGCCACCCTCAACGGCACCCGGGGCGGCGAACCCTCCGCCGAGAACGACGACTTCGTACGCTTCGCCCGCGAGGAACTGCGCCACCCGGTCATCGGCGAGCTCCTGGAGCGGGCCGAACCGGTGTCCGACGTGGCGTACACCCGGGCCACCGTCAACCGTCGCCACTTCTACGAGCGGATGCCGGCCTGGCCGGAGAACCTGACCGTGGTCGGCGACGCCCTCGCCGCCTACAACCCGCTCTACGGCCACGGTCTGGCCGTCGCCGCCCAGAGCGCGGTGATCCTGCGGGACGTGGTGCGCCGGCGGGGATGGGGCTCCGCCGGGCTGTCCCGGCGGGTGCAGAAGGCGGTGGCCCGGCCCGTGAGCACCGCGTGGGACCTCGCCGTCGGCCAGGACGTGTTCTGCCCGGGCGCGACCGAGGACGGGCCCACCCTCCGGGACCGGCTCGTCGCCGCGTATGTCGGCCGCCTGATGCTCACGGCCACCGGCAACGGCCGGATCGCCCGCCGGGTGACGGACGTGACGTCGCTGGAGCGGGGGCCCGAGGTACTGCTGGCTCCGTCGGTGCTGCTGGCGGCCGCGATGGGTCCATGGAAACCGGCGCTGACCGGACCGCCGTTGACCGGCGACGAGCGGAAACGGGCGGGGCTGGAGTAGTCCGGGGCGCGGGGCGGACGGGCGGTACGGGGCGGGCGGGCGGCGCCGCGCCGCCTCGTGCCGGGCCGACCGCCCGCCTTCGTCCGTCCGCCGGGCCCGTATTCAGCCCGCGAACGCCGGTTGCGGCAGTCCCTTCCCGGCCCCCGGTATCACCAGCAGCGAGCCGGCGACCGGGTGCGGGGACTCCAGGCCCACCCGGGCGGTGGTGATGTACAGGTCGGTCAGGTCGGCCCCGCCGAACGCGCAGGCCGTGACCCTGGGGGTCGGGAGGGTGAGCACCCGGTCCAGTTCGCCCGCCGGGGTGTAGCGGCGCACCGCTCCCCCGTCCCACAGCGCCACCCACACGCAGCCGTCGGCGTCGACCGTGAGGCCGTCGGGGAAGCCGGCGCCGTCCTCGATCTCGACGAGGGTGCGGCGGTCGCTCAGCCGCCCGTCCGCCGAGTACGCGAAGACGTCGACCCGGCGCGTCGGCGAGTCGATGTAGTACATCAGCGTCCCGTCCGGGCTCCAGCCGGTGCCGTTGCTGACCGCCACGTCGTCGAGGACCGGCTCGGGCGAGCCGTCGCCGGTGACCCGGAACAGGCTGCCGCCGCCCGGGGCCTCGTCGTAGCGCATGGTGCCGGCCCAGAGCGAGCCGTCGGGCGCGACGGCGGCGTCGTTGGCGCGGCGGCCGGGGACCGGATCGTGGTGCAGCCAGCGAAAGCCGCCGTCCGGGTCGAGCAGGCCCACGCCGTCCCGGAGGTTGAGGACCAGGCCGCCCCCGGCGCGCGGCTTGGCCGCGCCCACGTGCTGCTCGGTCGCCCGGACGGTGCGGCGGCCGGTCGAGGGGTCGTAGCCGTGCAGGCGGGAGCCGAGTATGTCCAGCCAGAGCAGCCGGCCGGTGACCGGGTCCCAGGTCGGCCCCTCGCCGAGGACGGCCTCGGCCCGCACGGCCACCTCGTACGACGTCGTCATGCCACGCTCCGGTAGCCCAGCAGCTCGGACAGCTCGGCGGCGCCCTTCGCAGCGAGCTGCTCCAGTTCCACCCGGCGGTCGTCGCTCCAGCGGATCATCGGCACGGAGATGGACAGGGCGGCGACGACCTGGCCCGTGCGGTCGCGCACCGGGGCCGCCACACAGCTGACGTCCGGGTTGGACTCGCGGCTCTCCACCGCGACACCCCGCTCCCGGATCTCCGCCAGGGCCTCGCGCAGGGCACCGGGCTCGGTGATGCTGTTCGGGGTCATCCGGATGAGGTCGGCGTCGTCGGGGATGCGCGCGCTGAGCTCCGGCTCGGAGAGCGAGGCCAGCAGCATCTTGCCGACGGACGTGCAGTGGGCCGGAAGACGACGGCCGGCGGCCGACACCATCCGGACCGCGTGCGTGGAGTCGACCTTGGCGATGTAGATGACGTCCGTGCCCTCCAGGATCGCCACGTGGACCGTCTCGTCACACGTCTCAGCGACGGAGCGCGCGACCTGCTGACCCTCGGCGGCGAGGTCGAGCTGCTCGGCGTAGCGGCTGCCGAGCTGGTACGGACGTACGCCGAGGCGGTAGCGTCCGGGCTGTCCCGGTACGGCCACGATGTACGACCGTGCCGAGAGTGTGGTCACCAATTCGTGCACGGTGGTGCGCGGAAGCTGCAGCTTGCGCACGATATCGGGGGCGGAGAGCGAACCGTCCCCGTCGAGGAAGAGCTCGAGAATGTCGAGAGCTCGGGTCACGGCAGGTACCAGGCGTCCCACAACCGGCCCCCTCCCTTAGTTAGTCGTCTCAGTGCCTGTGTTCGAGATTTCAACAGGCGATCGGCATGACGAACACAGGCTGTCATACGGCGTTGCGCCGGGCAATGGTCGGGAAACGCACAGTGGCCCAGAGCGGGGTGCCGGGTGGGCCAGGATGGAGGGCATGCCGACCCAGAAACGCCTCACCGGATCGTTCACGGCGTTCGATTTCCAACAGGTCCTGCTGCGCCGCATGGCCGATCACAACCCTGACCTGGTGGAGAACGCCCGCCATGCGCTGGGCGTCTCCCTCGCACAGATGCGGGAGGCCAACAAGCGTTGGCAGGCGATGCTCCACTCCCCGCACGCCCGGGGCTCGCTGGCCCGTTACCGCTCGGTCCTCGGCGAACCGGAGACCCGGGCGCCCCGCCGCGTCGGGGACCTCGACTGCGAGGCCTGGCTCTGGCCGCTGCCCCTCTGGCCCGACCTGCGCTTCGAGGTGCTCCTCGCGCCGAACGGCGGCGTCTGGAACGAGTGGCTGGTCCGCGCCCCGGGAGCCCCGCCGCCCCGCCTGACGAGCCTCGACGACCTCACCCCCTGGTCCTGCACGGTCGACGAGGTCGCGCTCGCCTTCGCCCCGGCCCGCCCGCTGGAGGGCACCGCCCCCACCCGCTGGGGGCTGGCCTTCACGGCTCCGGACGACTGGGGCGTACGACGCGAGGTCGTCGCCGAGTTCACCTGGGGACTGCTGCAACGGACGGGGATCCGGGAGTAGCGGCGGGCCCGTGGTGACGCGGGGGCGGTCAGGGGGTGGCGGCCGCCGCCAGGATCGCCGCCACGACGGTCGGCACCGACTCCGGGTGCAGGAACAGGAACAGGTTCGGCTCGACCAGTTCCAGCTCCATCACGCGCGGTTCCCCGTCGTCGCCGTCCACGAGGTCGACCCGGGCGTAGAGCAGCTCCGGCGCGTCCGGTACGGCGGCCAGGGCGCGTTCGGCGACGGCGAGCTCGGCCGGGGTCGGGATCCAGGGCTCCAGGCCGGGGTGGGCGACCTTGTCCGCGTCGAAGGCCGTGCCCGGGGCCAGTACGGCCCGCTTGCGGCTGGCGTGCAGCAGGCGCCCGCCGAAGAACTGAAGGGCGCGCTCCCCGCCGGTGTCGATGCTGCGCATGTACGGCTGCACCATCGCCGTCAGCCCTTCGGCGTGCATCCGCGCGAGGTGCCGTACGGCCGCCTCGTGCTGGTCGGGCGTGTAGCGGGCGGCGTATCGGGCGCCGGCGCCGGAGGTGGGCTTGACGACGTACTCGTGGTCGACCGGCAGCCCCGCGGGGGCGTCGGCGTCACCCGGGGCGAGATAGCGGGTGGGGACCGTGGGCACGCCGGCCGCCGCGAGCTCCCCGATGTACCGCTTGTCGGTGTTCCAGCGCACGACGGAGGCCGGATTGGCCAGCCGCGTCAGCTTGGCGCACCGTTCCGCCCAGGCGGTGAACTCGGTGGCACGCCAGCTGTAGTCCCAGGTCGAGCGGATGACCGCGAGGTCGTAGGAGGCCCAGTCGGCGTCGGCGTCGTCCCAGCACACGACGTCCGCCTCGGCACCGGCCGCCGCCAGCGCCGACCGCAGCCCGGGAAGGTCGCGGTCCTTGCTCGGCTCCGGCCGGGGGTCGTAGGTGACGAGGGCGACTCGGGGCACGGCGGGACTCCGTTCTCGTACATCCGTACAGCCGCACGTCGGTATTCGTACGTCTGTGTAGTACCTCCGCAGGTTAACGGCCGTCCCCGCGACCGGGACAACCCGTTTGACCTTCCCCCTCGGGGAAGCCCCAGCATCGGTGGCGGGAACACGAAAGCGGCGGCGACGGGGAGACCGGCATGGGCATACGGACGCTGACGATCGGCGCCTTCGCGCGGGCCAGTCGGCTGTCACCGAAGGCACTGCGTCTGTACGACGAGCTGGACCTGCTGCGGCCCGCCCGGGTCGACCCGGACACCGGCTACCGCCACTACGCGGTGGAGCAGCTGGAGCAGGCCCGGCTCGTGGCGTGGCTGCGACGTCTCGGCATGCCGCTGGCCCGGATCCGTGAGATCCGCGCCCTCGACGATCCGGCGGCCGCCGCCCGGGAGATCCGCGCGTACTGGGCGCGGATCGAGGCGGAGACGGCCGCGCGACGGGATCTCGCCGCGTTCCTCGTGGACCACCTCTCGGACACCGCACGAAGGGACACCGCCATGCTCGAACTGCGTTACTCCGCCCACTCCGACCGGGGCCTGGTCCGGCCCGCCAACCAGGACACCGCCTACGCGGGCGCCCGGCTGCTCGCCGTCGCCGACGGGTTCGGGACGGGCGGCGGGCCCGCGAGCAGCGCCGCCGTCGAGGCGCTGAGGTTCCTCGACACCGAGGAGGCACCGGCGGGCGGGGTGCTCAACCTGCTGGAGGACGCGGTGCGGGGCGCGAGCGACGCCGTGCGGGACGTGTCCGGCGGCACCGCCGAGACCGGCACCACACTGACCGCGCTGCTGTGGACGGGATCGCGCCTGGCCCTCGTCCACATCGGGGACTCCCGCGCCTACCTGCTGCGTGACGGCGGCCTGTGCCGCATCACGCACGACCACACGGTCGTCCAGTCTCTGCTCGACGAGGGCCGGCTGACCCCCGAGGAGGCCCTGAGCCATCCCCAGCCCGCCCTGCTCCTGAAGGCCCTGTCCGGCGGCAGCCACGGCACCCCCGACCTCCGTCTGCACGACGCCCGCCCCGGCGACCGCTACCTCCTGTGCTCCGACGGTCTCTCGACCGTCGTCCCCGACGACGACATCCGCGCGCTCCTCGGCACGACCCCGGCCCCGGACGCCGCCGTGCACGCGCTGGTGAGCGCCGCGAACGGCGCCGGCGGGCCGGACAACGTCAGTTGTGTCGTCGCGGACGTGGTGGAGGCGGCGGCCTGACAGGTGAGGGCCGGGCGCGTGGGGTATGAACGGATCTGTCGTGTCCCGCAGCCAGTCAAGGAGCCCGTTCCGTGTCCTCTCTCTTCCCGGCCCTGACGGACGACCCGTCCGGGCGCCCCGCCCTGCGGTTCGGCGAGCGTTCCCTGACGTACGCGCAGCTCGCCGCGGCGGCCGGTGCCGTCGGTGCGCGGGTGCGGGAGGAGGGGAGGGTCGCCGTGTGGGCGACCCCGGCGCTGGAGACCGCCGTCGCGGTGGTGGGCGCGCTGCTCGCCGGGGTGGCCGCCGTGCCGCTGAACCCGAAGTCGGGCGACAAGGAGCTTGGACACATCCTGGGCGACAGCGCGCCGCGGGCGGTTCTGGCGGCCCCCGGCGACGAACTGCCCGACGCGCTGCGGGAGCTGGTACGGATCGATGTCGAGGTGGACGCCCGCGCCGACGCGGACGTGCAGGGTGCGGGCGCGCCCGTGGCGCCGGTGGGTGACGAGGATCCCGCCCTCGTCGTCTACACCTCCGGCACCACCGGGCCGCCCAAGGGCGCGGTGATCCCGCGTCGCGCGATCGCCACGACCCTGGACGCGCTCGCCGACGCCTGGCAGTGGACCGGGGACGACGTCCTCGTGCACGGGTTGCCGCTGTTCCATGTGCACGGGCTGGTGCTGGGGATCCTCGGGCCGCTGCGGCGCGGCGGGTCGGTACGGCATCTCGGGAGGTTCGGCACGGAGGGCGTGACGCGGGAGCTGAGCACCGGGGCGAGCATGCTCTTCGGGGTGCCGACGATGTACCACCGCATCGCCGAGGCGCTGCCCGGCGACCCCGCACTGGCCAAGGCGCTCGCCGGAGCGCGGCTGCTGGTGTCCGGTTCGGCCGCGCTGCCCGTGCACGACCACGAGCGGATCGCGGCGGCGACCGGGCGGCGGGTGATCGAGCGGTACGGGATGACGGAGACACTGATGAACACCAGTGTCCGGGCGGACGGGGAGGCGCGGGCGGGGACCGTCGGGGTGCCCCTGCCCGGCGTGGAGCTGCGGCTGGTGGACGAGGACGGGTCGGCCGTCGAGGCGTACGACGGGGAGAGCGTCGGGGAGATCCAGGTGCGCGGGCCGAACCTGTTCACCGAGTACCTCAACCGGCCCGACGCGACGGCCGCCGCCTTCACCTCCGACGGCTGGTTCCGCACGGGTGATGTGGCCGTGCGCGACCCCGACGGCTATGTCCGGATCGTCGGGCGCAAGGCGACCGACCTCATCAAGAGCGGCGGGTACAAGATCGGGGCCGGTGAGATCGAGAACGCGCTGCTGGAGCATCCGGGGGTGCGCGAGGCCGCCGTCACCGGGGAGCCGGACGCGGACCTCGGGGAGCGGATCGTCGCGTGGGTCGTGCCGACGGATCCCGAAGCCCTGCCGACCGAGAGCGAGTTGGCCGACCACGTGGCCCGTCGGCTGGCCCCGCACAAGCGGCCCCGCGTGGTGCGCTATCTCGACGCGCTGCCCCGCAACGACATGGGGAAGATCATGAAGCGGGCGCTGCCGTCATGACGACGCGGCGGGCGAGCGCGCGCGAGGTCGTCGCCCTGGTCGCCGACGACTTCACCCGGTTCCCCGACCCGCCCGGCGGGGAGCGGGCCTCCGCTCCCGACGGGCCCCTCGGCTGGCCCGGCTACGACGCCTCGCGCGAGCGCGCCGCCCGGCGTACCGGTGAGTCGGAGTCCGTCGTCTGCGGCACGGCGAGCGTCGGGGGCACCCGGGCCGTGCTGATCGCCTTCGAGTTCGGCTTCCTGGGCGGATCGCTGGGCGAGCGCACCGGTGACCGGCTGGAGGCGGCGTACACGTACGCCCGTGAACACCGGCTGCCGGTCGTGCCGTTGGTCGCCACGGGCGGCAGCCGGATGCAGGAGGGCATGCTCGCGCTCACCCAACTCCAGCGGGTGGCGCGGCAGTCGGCGCTCACCCGGGAGGCCGGGCTGCCGCAGATCGCGGTCCTGCGGGACCCGACCACCGGCGGCGGCTGGGCCACCCTGGGCGCGGGCGCCGACGTGGTGCTCGCGCTGCCGGACGCCCAGGTCGGCTTCGCGGGCTCACGGGTCCGGCCGCCCGACGCCGACCCGGCCGCCTACACGGCCCAGGCGCAGGTCGCGGCCGGAGCGGCGGACGCGGTGGTGCCCCCGGCGGAGCTACGGGAGGTACTGGGCCGATGGCTGCGTCTCCTGACCGACGGAACACCGTCAGCGCACCATCCGGCCGGGACCCCCGGCACCCCCGGCGAGCCATGCCCGGCACGGGAGACGACGGCCCCCGGGACGGGCCCCCGAGCGAAGCCACATCCCGAGGCCGCGGCAGTACCGCCCGGGACCCACGGCACCCCCGGCGGGCCGGCCGCCGCCGAAACAAGCGCCGCACCCGGCACGGGCAACCGCCCGGCCGAACCCCCGTCGGAGCCACGTCGCGAGGCCGCAGCACGGCCGGCCGAGCATCAAGGCACCCCCGGCGGGCCGGCCGCCGACGAGACCGGCCCCGGCCCCGGGGTGGGCGGTTCCGTGACCGGGCCTCCCCCGGGGTCGCTTCGGGAGCCCGCTCCCGTTCCCGTCGCTCTCGGTGTCGCGGAGCTGCCTCGTACCGGGTGGGAGGCGGTCCGGCGGGCTCGGGCGGCGGAACGGCCGCGCGCCGGGGCCTACTTGGACGCCTACTTCAGCCATCGGCTCGCGATCTCCGGGGACCGGTGCGGCGGGGTCGACCCGGACGGGATGCTGTGCGGCTTCGGCGTCCACCGGGGCCGTACGGTCGGCTACGCGGCCCAGACCGGGGCGGCCACCCGGCCCGCCGGGTACCGCACGGCCGCCCGGTTGATCCGCCTCGCGGACCGGCTCGGCATCCCGGTGCTGACGCTGGTGGACACCCCGGGCGCGGCCAACGACGCCGAGGCCGAACGGCAGGGGGCCGGGGCGGCGATCGCGGAGCTGTTCGGCGTGGTCGCCACCGCCCGTACGCCGATCACCACGCTCGTCATCGGCGAGGGCGGTTCCGGCGGCGCGCTGGCCCTGGCCGCGCCCGGCCGCACCTGGGCCACCCCGGACAGCTACTTCTCCGTCATCGCACCGGAGTCGGCGGCGGCGATCCTCAAGCGGTCCCCGCGGGAGGTCGAGGCGACGGCCGATCAACTCCGGATCCGGCCACAGGACTTGGTGGAGCTGGGGGTGATCCGGATCACGGAGGCGCGCTGAACACAGGACAATCTCCAGTACCGTCCGTGACAATGGATGCGCGCAGAGCCGCAGGACTACATGAGTGAGGGGTTACGGGGGCACCGTGGACGGACTGGTGGAGTTCAGGACCGACGACGGTGCCGTGGTCGCCGTCGAGGCGGTCACGGAGGGACGGCCCGGTTCCCGGCTGGTGGCCCGCGACGGGACGGTCCAGGCGGCCCGCACCTTCGAGGGCGCCCTGGAGGGCGTGCGCGCGGCCGCCGAGTCCGCGCTGCGGGTGTTCCGCGACGGGACGTTGCGGCCCGACGGGGTGGAGATCGAGTTCGGGGTGAAGCTGTCGGCGGAGACCGGCGCGATCATCGCCAAGGGCACGGCGGAGGGCCACCTCGTCGTCCGGCTGACCTGGTCGCCCTCCTCCCCCGCCGCATGAACAGCGCCGAATGGCACGCCCGGATCGAGAGCGCGGGCCAGGTGGCGGGCGCGGGCTTCCTCATCACCCCGCGCCGGGTGCTGACCTGCGCCCATGTCGTGCGGCAGGCCGACCCAGGCACCCTGACGGTGACCTTCACCGAACGCCCCGGCGCCCCCGCCGTACCGGCCCGGCTGATCGCCGACGGCGGCTGGGGCGGCGGCACCACCGACCTCGGCGACCTGGCGGTCCTGGAGCTGGCGCACGAGGTCCCGGTGGCCCCGGCCGCGCTGGCCCCCGTGGACGCCGCCCACGGCCGGCGGCCCGACCGGCCCCGCAAGCTCGTCGTCTACGGCTTCCCGGTCGGCTTCGACGAGGGCACCCTCGCCGAATACCGCATCACCGCGACGCAGTTGCTCAACCGCGAGTGGATCCAGCTGGAGGCCTGGCAGCCCGGCGGCCAGCCGCTCGCCCCCGGGTTCAGCGGTGCCGCGGTCACCCTGGCGGACACCGGTGAGGTCGTCGGCATGGTCACCGCGGCCGCCGGTGACCGGGGTGTGCACAACGGGCGGATGATGCCCACCGAGGTCATGGCCCGCTACTGGCCCGACCTGGAGGGCCTGGTCCCCACCTCCGACCACCCCACCGCCGACCGCGCCCGGCTGCGCGGACTGGTCGAACGCGCCGTGCGCGCGGGCCTGGACGGCGATCCGGGGCGGCGCGTGCGGCTCTACGAGTCCGCGCGGGGACCGTGGGACCCGGACGCGCCCGAGGAGGGGTTCGACTCGCTGTGGTCGGCGGCCCTGTTCGTGCTGTGCGAGGTCGACGGCGGCGACGCGGCGGCCACTGTCGCCCGCTTCACCGCGCATGTGGAGGCCCTGTTCCAGGCGCCCGTCGAGACGGCCGCGGCACCCGACTGGTCGCCCATCCTCGTCGACCTCCAGCACAGCGGCGCGGGCGACGGACACGTACGGGTCGAGGTGTCCGCGTACAGCGGGGGGCGCCGGCATCCGGTCGGCTCCGGCACCGTCCCGCAGGCCGGCCTGCGCGCCTTCGTGCAGGACCGGATCGAGGCCGCGTTCCGGTATCTGACGCCCGGCTGCGACGAGTTGCTCGCGTTCGCGCTACCCCGCGACTGGATCGACCTGCCCGTCGACCGCTGGGCGAGCACGCCCGACGACGACACCCCGCTCGGCTGTGTGTACCCGCTCGTCGTCACCGACCAGGCGCGCCGCCGGGCGGGTGTCCGGCACCAGCTGACCCGGGTGTGGAACCGGCTCGACGCGGCGCCCGGCGCGCGGGTGCACCGGGTCGAGTGCGGCAGCCCCGAGGAACCCCGCCGGCTCCGGGTGCGGCTGCGCCAGGACGACGCCTGTCTCGCCGGCTTCGCGACCGCCCCGGCCGCCTCCCACACCCGCCCGCACTTCGACACCTCGCTCAACGCGCCCGCGCCGATGGTCATCTGGTCCCGCGAGGGCTGCGCCGGCGGTCCCGGCGCGTCCTGCGCCGGCGGGGACGGCTGCGCGGGCAAGACGTTCCTGGACGAGCTCGACACCTGTGTGTCCGGAGTGTCGCCCGCCGAACTCCCGCGCCGGGTACTGGCGCTGCGCGAGGAGGCCGACGCGGAGGACGGCCACTGGGCGCACGACATCCAGCTGTTGTGGGACGACCCGCGCCTCTTCACCGACCCGCACGGCGACGCGGCCGGCCTCCCCCACACCCCCGTGACCTGAGCCCGCGTCCGCCCCGCCTCCATCCCCACAACCGAGCCACGAGCCGCACGAGTCACACGAGCCCCACCAGAGTTTCGGAGAACCATGCCGCACTGGTCCGTCTACACCGGGAACAGCGAGCCGCACGACGGCATCGACCGGCTGCCCGAGCCGCCGCCCTGGCGGGCGTTCGACGGCGAACCCGTCGTGCCGCCGCCGCGGGACGCCGACGACGAGGCGGCCGTCTCCCCCGACCGCGTCCACCGCGCCCGCTCGTACGTCGCCACCCCGGAGAGCGTCGAACTCGTCAACGCGGCCCTGGTGCTGCGCCGCCCGCTGCTGGTCACCGGTCCGCCCGGCACCGGCAAGTCCTCCCTGGCGTACGCGGTGGCGCGCGAGCTGGGTCTCGGCCCGGTGCTGCGCTGGAACATCACCAGCCGCTCCACGCTGGCCGACGGCCTCTACCAGTACGACCCGCTGTCCCGGCTGTACGCCGCCCGGCAGGCGGCGTGGCGCGAACGGGACGGGGAGACCGGGGGCGGGGTCGAGGACCATCTGCGTCTCGGCCCCCTCGGCACCGCCCTGCTGCCCTACGAACGCCCCCGCGCGCTCCTCGTCGACGAGATCGACAAGAGCGACCTCGACCTGCCCAACGACCTGCTGAACGTCCTGGAGGAGGGGCAGTACGAGATCCCCGAACTCATGCGCGCGGCCCGGCACTCCGCCGAGGACCTCACCGCCGGGGTGCTGGCCGACGGCTCGGACGACCCGGTCGCCGTCGCCCGGGGCCGGGTCCGCTGCCGCGCCTTCCCGTTCGTCGTCCTGACCAGCAACGGCGAGCGCGAGTTCCCGCCGGCCTTCCTGCGCCGCTGTGTCCGGCTCAAGCTGCGCCGCCCCGGCCGCGAGCAGCTCACCGAGATCGTCCGGGCCCATCTCGACACCCCGCAGGGCGAGGCGGAACACCTCATCGACCGCTTCCTGACCCGCGCCGCCGACGGCGAACTCGCCACCGACCAGCTGCTGAACGCGCTCTACCTCACCGGAGTCGCCGGTCTGGACGCCGAGTCCCGCGACGCACTGGCGGAGCGACTGATGCCGTACCTCAGCGCCACGGCGGACGGCGATGGCTTCTGAGGAGACACCGGGGGGTGACATGTCCTCCCTGGACCGGCTGACCGCCCTGCTGACGGCCGCCGCGGACACCGCGCCCACCCCCCGCGAGCTGGCCGAACTGCTGTGGCTCGCAGGGCTGTCGAGCGACCCGGAGGAGGCATCGGAGCGGCCGGAGTCGGCCGTGCCGGACGCGGCGGACTCGGCGGACGGTCGGGCCGAGCGGGACTCCGGCGGTACGCCCGACGCGGTGACCGACCGCGGGCCCGACCACGCGGACGCCGACCGTACGGCGGGGAGTACGTCGCCGAAGTCCGCGCCCGGCGACCCCACCGACCGTGTTTCGCTCCACCTCCCCACTCCCGTGCCCGCCGGCGATTCCGGTGACGGCTCCGGCGGCGGCAGCGCCGGGAGCCGGCCCGTCCTCGCGCCCGCGCCCGCGATGCTCCCGCATCCCCTCGCCCTCCAGCGGGCCCTGCGCCCGCTGAAGCGCACGGTGCCCTCGGCGCGGGCCCGTCTCCTCGACGAGCGGGCGACGGCCGACCGCATCGCCCGGCTGGGCGCCCACCCGGACGTCTGGCTGCCCGTGCTGCGTCCCGCGCGTGACCGCTGGCTGCGTCTCCACCTCGTGCACGACACCGGTCCGACGATGCCGGTCTGGCGGCCCCTGATCCGTGAACTGCACACCGCCCTCGCCCAGTCGGGCGTCTTCCGCACGGTCACCCCGCACCCGGCCACGCCCGACGGCGAGGCCCGGCAGGTTACCCACCCCGCGGACGGCCGGACGGTCACCCTGATCGTGAGCGACTGCATGGGCCCGCAGTGGCGCCCGGGACCGGCGGGCGAGCGCTGGTACCGGACCCTGCGGCACTGGGCGACCCGGATGCCGCTGGCCGTCGTCCAGCCGCTCCCGGAGCATCTGTGGCCCACGACGGCTCTCCCGGCCGAGCCGGGCCTGCTCTTCTCCGCGACCCGGGCGGCCCCGCTCTCCGCGCTCACGTTCACCCCGTACGACCCGGAGACCGCGTCCCGGCCGGGCGCGGCCCTCCCGATCCCCGTGCTGGAGCCGGGCGCGCCCTGGCTGGCCAACTGGGCGGCGCTGGTGGCGAGTCCGGGCGGCGCGCGCACCCCGGGTGCGGTGGCCTGGCTGCCACCGGCGCCCGTCCCGCCCGGGACCGCTGGGCCGGAGGCCGCCGACCCGGCCACCCTGCCCGCCCAGGACCTGGTGCTGCGCTTCCGCGCCACCGCCTCCCGGGAGGCGTTCCGGCTGGCCGGCCATCTGGCCCTGGCCGTCCCCTCGGTTCCGGTGATGCGCCTCGTCCAACGTGCCGTGAACCGCGACCCGCGCCCCCAGCACCTGGCCGAGGTGATCCTCAGCGGCATGCTGACCACCGTCCCGGGTCCGCCCGGCTCGTACGACTTCCGCCCCGGCGTACGCGAGCTGCTGCTGCGCACCCTGCCGCGCACGACACGCGGCCGCACCCGCGAACTCCTGGACCGGATCGGCGGGTTGATCGACGAACGCGCGGGCCTGGCGACGGGCGAGTTCCGCGCGGAGACAGGCGGGACCGGCGGCATGGCCGGCGCGTTCGCGACGGTGAGCGCGGAAACGGTACGCAGGCTGGGCGGAAGCATCGAGGCCCCCGCGCCCCGGCCCGAAACCCCGACCGACGCCTTGCCGACCCCCATGCCCGACGAACTCCGGCCGCATCCGGCAGGGTTGACACCCGACGCCCGCGAGACCGACCGCACCGCACCCGACCACCGGGAGGCCGAGCGGGCGTCAGCGGAACACCTGGAGACCGAACGGGCAGCGGCCGCGCAACCGGAAGCCGAGCAAGCGTCAGCCGAACGACCGGAAGCCGAGCAAGCGGCAGCCGAACAACCCGAGACCGAGCAAGCGTCAGCCGAACGACCGGAGACCGGGCATGCGGCAGCCGAACGACCGGAGACCGGGCACCTGAAGACCGGCGCGCCGGAGCCGCCGGTAGCCGAACCGCCGGGTGCCGGCACGCAGGTAAGCGAACCGCCGGTGACCGAGTCGCCGATGACCGGCGCCGGAACCGGCACGCGGCACGCACTTCTCTTCGAGGCCGGCGCCGACCTCACCGCGCGCCCCGAAGCTCGTATCACCCTCGAATACGCCGTCCATGAAGTGCTGGCCCGTGGCGATCTCACGCCTCAGCAGTACGAGGTCCATGTCCGCCCGGACGGGTATGTCGTGCGGATCCAGCCCGAGGCGTATCTGCTCCCGGTGCTCGCCGCCGCCCTGCGCGGGCTCCCCGGTCCGCTCGCCGAGCTGGCCGAACCGCCGAATCTGCGGGTGACGTTCCAGGGCGGTCCCGAGACCCCCGCGCCCGCGCAGGGCGCCGCCCCCGTCCTCCTCACCGTCCCCCCGGCCCTCTACGCGGCCTTCGCCGACAGCTCCGCCGCCTCCGGGCCGCACCGCTTCCGGCCCCTGTTCGGCGACGCCCCGGACGCCCCGCCGCTCGCCTGGTACTGCCCGCTGCCGCCGGAGGAGAGCGCGGGGGACGCGGCGGACGACCGCAACGAGCTCCGGGAGCCGGTGCGCGGGCCCTTCCTCACCCGTGACCTCCGCCAGCTGGGCATCCCCGCGCCGGGCCGCACCGCGATCGTGCACACCCGTCCCGACAGCCCGCTCACCCTCCTCGACCCCGTCCTGCCCTACGGGGGCCGCCCGCCGCGTCCGGCGACGTACTACGAGGTCGATCTGACGCCGCGGCACGTCGTCGACCGGGTCTCCCTGCCGAGCTCGGGGAAGGGCGCCTTCGTCGCCGCCGTCGAGCTCACCTGGCGGGTCGACGACCCGGTGGCGTTCGTGCGGGCGGAGACCGCGGGCGTGCGCGAGCGGCTGCTGGCGCATCTGCTGGCGGCGGGCTCGCGCATCACCCGCCACCACTCCGTCCGCCGGGCGGCCGGCGCGCAGCGGGCGGTCAACTCCCAGCTCGGCAGGTGGCCGGTGCCGGGTCTGGCGGTGACCTGCGCGGTCACGCTCGCGCCGGACTACGCGCCGCCCCCCGCGGTGCACCGGCCGGCCGGCCGTTCCGGGCGCCCGCTCCAGGACCTGCTGGCCGACGCCGAGACCGTACTGTTCGGCTTCGACGGCCCGCTGGCCCGGCTGTTCACGGCGACGACCGCGCGCGCGGCCGCCCTCGACCTGCTCAGGATCGTCGCCGAGCACCGGCACCCCGAGGACGCCCTGGCGGGCCGCCCGCCGGTCGCCCCGGGCGGCGCGGGCCGGGAGCTGTTCGTGCACCCGCTGGACGTGCTGCGGGCCTTCGCCCAGGACCGGCTGGGCCCGCTGCTGCGGGACCGTCTCGACCGGCTGGAGCTGAGCGCCGTGCCGGACGCGCCGACGACGCACCACTCCGTCGTCCTCGTCCGTACCCTGCACGACACCGGGCGCCGGGTCGGGGTGGCCACGGACGTCTGCGAAGCGGCTGTCCACCGCTATCTGGAGTCCTACCGGCTTCCGCTGCCGGCCGGCGTCCACGGCCGGGACGACGACCTCGGCCGGCTCACGCCCAGCCCGGACCGGCTGCTGGACGCCCTGCGGCCGCTCGACGCGTCCGCCGCCACCGGCGTCCTGATCGGCTCCACGCCCGCCGAGCTGGCCGCCGCCCGGGCGGCGGGACTGCGTTTTCTCGGCCTCGCGCGCAATCCCACCGTCGAGCAGGCGCTGCTCGGGGCGGGCTGTGAGGCGGTGGTCCCCTCCCTCACCCCGGTGCTGGAAGCGGCCCGCGCGCTGTAGACCGGCCGAACCGGGCGATGCACCGCCACGGGCGGCGGTACCGGCGAAAATCGGCACCGCGCGGGGCCAACTGGCCTACCCTGACGTGGATTTGGAGATCTCACGGGGATTCCGAGGGGGAAAATTCATATGTTCGGCACACCGTCAAGACGTACCGTCCTGCGCGGACTCACGGTCACCGGCGCCGCGGTGATCGGCTTCGACCCCGGCGCCCGCAGCTGGGCCGCGACCACGGCCGACGCGGACTCCGAGGCCGTCACGGAACTGGCCAGGGTTCCCCGGCTGGACGGCACGCTCGTCACGGACGACCTCGCACTCACCGCGGCGGCCGACGACTACGGGCACATCGTGCACCGGCGCCCCTCGGCGGTCCTGCGCCCGGGCTCGGTCCGTGACGTCGTCGCCATGGTCCGCTTCTGCAACGACCACTGCCTGCCGGTCGCCCCGCGCGGCCAGGGACACGCCCCGTTCGGCCAGGCGCAGGTGGAAGGCGGTCTGGTCATCGAGACCGCGCCACTGGCGGACATCGGCCCGCTGGGGCCCGACAGCACCACCGTCACCGTCGGCGCGGGCGCCAAGTGGAGCGCGGTGGCCCGGGCCACGCTCGCACACGGCCTCACCCCGCCCGTCTTCACCGACTACCTCGAACTCTCCGTCGGCGGCACCCTGTCGGTGGGCGGTCTGGGCGGCCAGGCCCACCGGTACGGCGCCCAGGTCGACAACGTGACCGAACTGCGGGTCGTCACCGGGGCGGGCGAGCTGGTGCGCTGTTCCCCGTCCCGGCGCGCCGACCTCTTCCACGCCGTGCTGGCCGGCCTCGGCCAGTGCGCCGTCATCGTCGAGGCCACCCTGCGCCTGGTCCCCGCGCCCGAGACCGTACGGCGCTACCAGCTGACCTACGACGACCTGACGGTCTTCCTCGACGACCAGCGCCTGCTGGTCCAGGACGGCCGTTTCGACTACGTCGAGGGACAGGTCCACGCGGACGCCGCCGGAACGTTCGGGGTCTACGTCCTGGAGGCGGTGGCGTACGGCCCGCCGGTGGGCCCCGCACCCGACGACACGGCACTGCTGCGCGGTCTGCGCCACGACCCCGCGAGCGCCCAGTCCACCGACCAGTCCTACTTCGACTTCCTCGACCGGCTGGCCCCGCTCATCGCCGCCATGAAGGCGGCCGGCATCTGGACGTACGCCCACCCCTGGCTCAACCTCATGCTGCCCGGCACCTCCGCCGCGGCCGTCGGCGCGCGGATCCTGGACGGGCTCACCCCGGCCGACGCGGGCCCCGGGGCCGTCATCCTCTTCTACCCCCTGCGCGGCGACCGCCTCACCACCCCGCTGCTGCGCAGCTCCGACGACGCCGTGTCGTACCTCTTCGATGTGCTGAGCGCCGCTCCGCCGGACGACACCGCCGCCGTCGACCGCCTCCTGGCGACCAACCGCGCCGCCTACGAGACCACCGCCGCGGCCGGCGGCACCCACTACCCCGTCGGCAGCATCCCCTTCACGCCCGCCGACTGGCGCACCCACTTCGGCCCGGCCTGGCCGGGACTGGAGTCGGCGAAGCGGACGTACGACCCGCAGGGGATCCTCGTCCCCGGGCAGGGCATCTTCGGCTGATCCGGCCGCGCGCCTCCCCGGCCTGACTGTATTTCATACTTACTTTGGGCAGGTGAGACAAAACCCCCATTCGGGCGCGCCTCGCCCGGCCCACCAGAAAAGGCGGCCCCCTCCCCGCCCCCGCACTATGCGAAGGAGGCCGACCGCCCGGCGGCCCACACACGAGAGGCCCGCCGGCCCGGCGAGCCCCCACGGTCTGTGCTCTCGGGAGGACCTGCGATGACCGCCAGTCTGGAGCAGCTGCGCCGCTGCCACTTCGCCGTCGACCTGGGTGCGGCGCGGACGCGGGTCTATGTGAAGGGTGCCGGGCTCGTCGTCGACCAGCCGTCCGCCGCCGCGGTGAACACCCGCACCGGTGCGCTGATCGCGGTCGGCGAGTTCGCCGAGAAGATGACCGGGCGCACGCCGCACTACATCCGCGTCGTACGCCCGGTCTCCGGCGGCACGGTCGTCGACATCGAGATGGCGCAGCGCATGCTGCGCCATCTGCTCGGCGACAAGATCCGCCGCCAGCTGCGCCGCAAGCCGTTCCTGCGCGCCGCCGCCTGCACCCCGCACGACGCCGACCCGCTCGCCCAGCGCGCCGCGATCGAGACCCTGGTGGGCCTCGGCGCCCGCCGCGTGGAGCTGGTCGACACCCTGATCGCCGCCGCCGTCGGCTGCGGGCTGCCCGTCGAACGCCCCGAGGCCACCATGATCATGGTGTGCGGGGCGGCCGCCACCCAGGTCGCCGTCCTCTCCCTCGGCTCGATCGTGACCGCCGAGCGGATCCCGGTGGGCGGTGAGGCCGTGGACCACGCGATCGTCCAGCACCTGCGCCACGAGCACGAGTTGATGCTGCCCAGCCAGTCCGTCCGGCCTCTGCAGGTCGCCCTCTCCGGCAACGGCCTCACCCCGCAGGGCCCGGCGTCCACCGAGATCCACGGGCGGGACGTCGCCACCGGCCTCGCCCGCTCCGTGCAGGTCGACACCGCGGCCGTACGGGACGCCATCGAGACCCCGCTGACCGCCGTGCTCGACGGCATCGGCAGGGTGCTGCGCGAGTGCCCGCCCGACCTGGTCGCCGACCTCGCCGACCGCGGGATCATGATGGTCGGCGGTTCCGCCCTGCTGCCGGGCTTCGACCAGATGCTGCGGCAGGCCACGGGGATGCCGGTACACATCGCGGAACGGCCCGACATCTGCGCCGCCCAGGGCCTGGGCGCCATGCTGGAGGGCAAGATCGAGCCGCTGACCCTGGACCCGCTGGGCGCCTGAGCCCGGGACCGGCCACCGTGACCGGCCCGCCGCCCTTCCCGCGCGCCGTCCTCGGCGTCAGCTCCGAGCTCGAACTGCGCGCCATCCTCCAGCGCGTCGTGGACGCCGCCGAGCTGACCGGCGCCCGGTACGCGACCCTCACCACGACCGACCCGGGCCGCGAGGACCGCACCCGCGTCCGCACCGCCGGTCCTGCCCGGGTCCCGTAGGTCGCGCGGGGGCCGGGCGCATGGGGGCTGCCATCGACGTGGACGGCGAGCCGTTCGGCCGCCTGCACCTGGCCGAGAACTCGCGGTGCACGACGACGGGAGCGCCGGGGCCACGGGGGAGGACGGGACGACCGTGACGTGGCGGGCGCCGGTGTGCGCGACCTGCGTCCCTTGCCACCCCAGAACTCCTTCGTTAAAATACGATTGCTGTATGCAAATAGAATTTCGATCGGCAAATCGGGGTTACGCGGGTCCCGCAGAGCTTCGCCCAGCGCGTTTATCGGAACACCGGGGGGATTTAATTGGGGGGTTTCCGCAGAGCCGACCGCGATCGGGCCGTGTGCATCACCGGAATGGGCTGGACCACAGCACTGGGTGACGGTCTCGACGAGGTGTGGCAGCAGCTGACGAGCGGGCGCGTGGGCATCCGGGAGTCGGCGGGTGACGGCCGTCCGCCGGCCGCCCTCCTGACGGACGGAGGTCCGGACGGAGGTCCGGACAGCGGGCCGGCCGGCGCTCCGTCCGAGCGGCAGATCTCGCTCGCCGTGTCCACCGCCACCGCCGCCCTCCGTGACGCGGGCTGCCCGGCCGGGGACATCGACACGCTGGTGCTCGGCAGCAGCCTCGGCCCACACCTGGACGACGCCGCCGAGACCTCGCCGCACACCCTGACGTCCACCGTCGCCGAACGGCTGGGGGTGGCCCGGTCCGCGTCGGTGAGCACCGCCTGCTCCTCCGGCGCCGACGCCGTGCTGGCCGGCGCGGCCCTGCTCACCGGCGGCGAGGCGGAGCGCTGTCTGTGCGGCGGCATCGACCTGCTCACCGAGGGCAAGCTCCTCGGACACCGGGCGCTCGGCACCCTCTCCGCGTCCGGCACCGTCCGCCCCTTCGACACCGACCGGGACGGCACCCTCTTCGGCGAGGGCGCCGGCTTCCTGCTGCTGGAGACCCGGGCCTCGGCCACGGCGCGCGGCGCCCGGATCCTGGGCGAGCTGCGCGGCTGGGGCGCCTCCAACGACGGCACGGGGCCGACCGCCCCCGACGAGACCGGGGGCGGCGCGGTCCTCGCCGTCCGGCGCGCCCTGGCCAGGGCCGGGGCCGACGCCCGGGACATCGCGGTGATCAACGCCCACGGCACCGGCACCCGCGCCAACGACACGGCGGAGGCGGCGTGTTACGGCACCGTCTTCGGCCCGGAGTCGGAGGCGGTGGTCTTCGCCACCAAGCCGGCCTTCGGCCACACCCTCGGCGCCACCGGCGCCCTGGAGGCCATCGCCCTGCTCCTCGCGCTGCGGCACGGCAGTGTGCCCCCGCTCCCGCACACCCGCACGGTCATGCCGGAACTGTCCCTGCCGCTGGCGGCGGACGGCCCCCGGGAGTTCACCGGCTCCCTCGGCATCAGCCTCACCCTCGGCTTCGGCGGCTTCAACACCTGCCTGCTGCTGGCGGCCGACGGGCCGCGGACCGCGGTCGGGGGCGCCGCGTGAACCCGGCGCAGTGGTGCCCCGCGGGAGCCGTGATCACCGGCTCCGCCCTGGTGGAGACCGACGACCCGGGCACGGTCGGGCGCCGCGTCCCCGGGGTGTACGCCGACCCCGTGGCCTGGCTGATGGCCGAGACCGTGGCGGCGGCGCTGGAGAACTGCGGCGCCGCCGCGCCGGGCCGGCCCGAGGAGGTCGGTGTCATCGGGGTGAGCGAGCGGGCCACGCGCCACACCCTGCGCGCGCTCGCCGAGTCCGTCCCGCGCGGCCGGGTCTCCCCCATGCGGTTCGCGGGCGCCGGGGCGGGCTCGCTCGTCGGTGTCGTCTGCTCGGCGTTCGGCTTCCACGGGCCGGTGTCGATGCTGCCCATGCCGCTCACCCCGGCCGTGCCGCTCACCAGAGCACTGTGCGGCGACTGGCTGCTCGGCGACCCGCCGAGCGCCGCGCACGTCCTGGTCGTCACCCACGAAGTCGACGACGAAGGCAAGCACCGGGCGCACTGCCTGGTCGTCAGTGGGCCGACGCCCACGCGGAGGCCCCGGAGAACATGACCTCGCAGAACACCACCCCGCGGAACATGGCCACCCCGAGCACGACGTCGCCGAGCACGCCACCGCCGAGCACGACGTCACCGAACCTGGCCGATCCGCTCCTCGAGCCCGCCGTCGTCGGCGACTTCCTGGGCCGGGTCGAGGAGCTGTCCCGTACCGAGGATCCGGGCGGCCAGGCCGGGCTGCCCGCCCTGATCGACCGGTTCGCGGCCCTGCCGGCCCCGCCCGGCGCCGTCGTCGTCATCGTGCTGCCCAACGGCATCCGGGCGCTCCGGTTCTTCTTCGCCGTCGCGCTGGCCGGACACACCCCCGTGCTGCTCTCCCCGTCCACCCCGGTGTCCCGGGTCCGCGAGGTGGCCCGCGAACTGGGCGCCTGCGCCCTGGTCAGGGCGGCCGTGCGGGCCGACGCGTACGGCGTCACCGACGTCACCCGCATCGGCGGCGCCGACGTCGGCCTCTTCACCGGCCGGCCGTATCGGCACCACGGGCCGGGCCACGTGATCCTGATGAGCTCCGGCACCTCCGGCATGGCCACCGGATGCCTGCACGGCATCGACGCCCTGCTGCGCAACGCCCGCCGCCACGGCCGTTCCCTCGGCCAGCGCGCCGCCGACACCACCCTGGTCAGCCTGCCCGTCTACTACTCCTACGCACTGGTCGCCCAGGTCCTCGGCGGCCTCGTGCACGGCTCGCGGCTGGTCATGGCGGGACCGCCGTTCTCGGTGGCCGACTACCTGGCCACGGTCGCCGGCCGGGGCGTCACCCTCTCCTCGCTCACCCCGAGCCTGATCAAGTCCGTCGTCACCGCGGGCGGCGAACTGCCCGCGCCGCTGCGCACGCTGACCGTGGGCGGCCAGGCCCTCGACCCGTCGTACGTCTCCCGCCTGCTGAAACTCAACCCCGAGCTGGGCCTGTACATCACCTACGGGCTGACCGAGGCCGGACCGCGGGTGTCCACCCTCGCCGCCCATCGGGAGCCCCCGCACCGGCACGGCTCGGTGGGGCTGCCGCTGGACGGCGTCGAGGTGCTCACCCGGCCCACCGACACCGGGGAGCGGGAACTGCTCGTGCGCTCCGACACCGTCTACCGCAGGCGGGTCGGCGAGCCCGCGCCGTCCAAGCGCGGCGATCTCATCGAGCCCGGCCTGCTGGCCACCGGCGACATCGGACACGTCGACGACGACGGGTACGTGTACGTGCACGGCCGCTCGTCGGACTTCGCGATGGTGCGCGGCGAGAAGGTGTCGACGGCGACCGTGCGCCGGGCCGCCGAGTCGCTGCCCGGGGTGGTCCGTGCCGCGACCAGGATCGCCGTCGTGGACGACGACTCCGCCGTCCTCGAGCTCGACGTCTTCGTCGACGACGCCGTACCGCCCTCCGAGGCGGAGATGCGGCGGCATCTGCGGTCCCTGCTGACCCGCAACGAACTGCCGCTGACGGTCCGGATCCAGTCGCTGCGCGCGGGCGAGCACCACAAGTGACGGGCCCGGAACCGCTCACCCTGTACTGCGTGCCGCACGCCGGCGGCTCCGCGCGCAGCTTCGTGCGCTGGCGGCGCGAGCTGCCGGCCGGGCTGCGGGCCCGGCCGCTGGAGATCGCGGGCAAGGGCCTGCGCTCCCGTGAGCCGCGGGCGGCGAGCCTGCGGGCGGCCGCCGCCGACCTCGCCCTCCGGCTGGACCCGCCCGGCCGGTACGCGCTGCTCGGGCACAGCATGGGCGGCCTGCTAGCCCACGAGACGGCTCTCGCCCTGCACGCCCTGGGCCGGCCCGCGCCCGAGTTCGTCGTGGTCGCCGCCGCCCGGCCGCCCCACCTCCTCGGCGCCTCCTCCTACGGGCCCCTGCTCGCCCTGGACGACGACGCCCTGCTCGACGCGCTCGCGGAGAACGGCCGGATCCCGATGGAGGTGCGCCGGTCACCGATGCGGCACCAGTTCGTGCCGGTCATCCGCGGCGACCTGGCACTGCTCGGCGGACACCGCCCCGACCCCGAGCCGCGGCCCGTCCCGAGCGACCTCGTCGCCTGGTGGGGCGGCGGCGACGCGGACACTCCGCCCGAGGTGATGGCCGGCTGGCGGCACTACACCCGGCGCACGCACATCGGCGAGGCCTTCGCCGGCGGCCACTTCTTCCTCCACGAACGCTTCGAGGAGGTCGCGGCCCGGCTTCTCGGCCTGGCCGCGCAGCAGCGAGCGGGCCGCTGACCGAGACCGGTCGGCGGCCCGCTCGCGAGGGGCGGTGCCAGGAGGGGGATGCCGGAGAAGCGGTGTCCGTGCTGGTCAGTGCTGGCCCTTACCGGCCCGTGCCGGCCCGTTCTGGTCAGTGCCGGCCCGTTCTGGTCAGTGCTGCACCGGACAGCCGTTCCCCCCTGCGGCTCCGCCGCGCACCGGGGCGTCGGTGTCGTGCCGGGTGCCGAGCAGCCAGTACGCGTCCTCCGCCGCCCGCCACAGTTCCGGAAAGAGCGCCAGCTGTGAGCGGGCCTCCAGCGTCGCCAGGGACCGGCCGCCCAGGCTCTGCGGCAGCTCGAGCTCGTCGTCGCCCTCCTCGTTGCCCTTGCGCAGGCCGGGCTGGCCGCCCAGCTGCGACCAGACCATGATCAGGTGGTGCTGCTTCCAGCCGAGGACACTGCCGTCCAGCCGCAGCATCGCCTCCCGCACCAGGGCCAGCGACTGCGACCCGGACGAGCGGGGTCCGTCGTAGCCGTCGTCCTGCTGGGCGATCACGTCCTGCAGGGACAGCCCGGCGCGCTCCACCGCCTGCTCGTAGGCCTTCCAGACCGGACGGGCCACCCGCCGCAGGTTGCGATAGCCGGGCGAGTCCAGGCCGGTGGCGTCCTCGGGGAGCGCGTTGCGCATCATCAGCAGGCTGTGCTGCGGCAGGTGGTCGGTGAGCAGCCGGACCGCCTGGACGGTGACCTCGCTGAGCCCGGTGGCCCGGTCGAACATGCGGACCGCCTGGTGGTACCGGTCCTGGTCCAGGTGTCCGATCGCCCGGCGCAGCTCGTAGTGGACCTGCACCCAGGCGTACTCGGTGATGAGGTGGGTGACCTGGAAGAACCGCTGGTCGGGATGTTCCGTCTCGCTCTCCGGGACGAGGGCGCCGAGAGCGTCGGTGAGACGCAGGACGTTCTCGTAGTTGCTGCCCCGGTCGAAGTCGTAGGAGAGCAGCGCGTTGGGCTCGTCCGGGTTCAGCGAGCGCTTCACCGGGTCTCCTCTTTGGTGTACTCGACCAGCCAGTGGCCGGGCAGCTCGAACTTCGTGGAGTCGGTGAGGGTGAGTCCGACGCCGGCGCCGAGGTCGCGCAGGTCGTCCATGCTGCGTTCACGGCCGCCGAGCAGGACCAGCATCAGCAGGTCGGCGTAGCTCGCCATGACGGGGTCCTTGCCGCTGTCCAGCAGCCGCTCGACGACCACGACCCGCCCGCCGGGGGCGAGCGCCGCCGAGCAGCGGCCGAGGATGCGGGCGGCGTCCCGGTCGCTCCAGTTGTGCAGGGTGTTGGCGATCAGGTAGACGTCGCCGCCGGCCGGTACCGGCTCGAAGAAGCTGCCCGCGACCAGCTCGCAGCGGTCGGACACCGCAGCGGTGACCCCGCCGGCCTCGTCGATGACGCTCGGCAGCTCCAGCAGCGTGCCGCGCAGCGCCGGGTGCTCGGTGAGCAGCTTCAGCAGCAGGGAGCCATTGCCGCCGCCGACGTCCACGACGTGCCCCACCGACGCCCAGTCGTAGATGCGGGCCAGTTCCGGCACGAGCCGGTCCGCGATCCGGGCGATGCCCGCGTTGAAGGACTTCTCGATGTCGGGGTGCGCCTCCAGGTCCTTCCAGAAGGGCCGCCCGTGCGCCTGCTCGTACACCGGCAGACCGGTGCGTACGGCGTCCATGAGCCGGCCGACGGCCGGTTCGAAGCGGGCCTCCATGGGCCGGCTGGGGTCCTCGTAGTCCAGCCAGCGGCGCAGATTGCTCGGGTGGTCGCCGAGCAGCACCCGGCCCACGTCGGTGAGCTCGTACGTCCGCTGCCGCGACGCGCTGTCGGTCGTCTCCTCGAAGAGGCCGAGGAGGCTGACGTAGTGCAGGACGCGGCCGAGGGACTGCTCGTCGGTGCCGGTCTCGGCGGCCAGGGCGGCCGCGGTCCGGTGCCCCTGCTCGACCAGGTCGGGCAGGCGGAGTGTCGCGGTCACCCGCACGGCGGTGGGGGTGAACCCGGAGCCCAGGGCGAGGATTGTGTTCAACGGGTCTTGGCGGAACACCAAAAGCCTCCAGTCGTTCTCGTTCGGTCGGTCGTTTCGCCGGGCGTTCCGGTGGAAATTCAGGGAGTCCGTTCGATCTCGTCCAGGGCGTCGAGGAACCGCACGAGGTGCTTTTGTTCGCCGAGTGACGTGCGCAGGTATCCGGGAAATCCGAACAGCCCGGCATTGCGAACGAGAATGCCGAAATCGGCGGCGAGACGATCCTGCGCGCGGGCACAGTCCCGGGCCGCGACGGCGACGAAGTTGGTCACGGAGGGGAGATGGGCGCGCCCGCGCCGGTCCAGCTCGCCGACGAACCAGCGCCGTCGTTCGGCGTTGGACCGGCGTACCCCGTCGACGAAGTCCCGGTCGCCGAGGGCGGCGGTCGCGGCCGCCTGGGCGAGCCGGTTCACGCTGAAGGGCAGGGCGCGCAGGGCCCCCCGCAGCCCGGCGATCAGCTCGGGCCGGCCTACGGCGTAGCCGACGCGCAGCGCGGCCAGGCCGTAGGCCTTGGAGAAGGTGCGCAGCGCGACGACGGGCGCGCCCCCGTCCAGCAGCTCGCGGGTCTGCGGGGTGTCCGGGTCGGCGAACTCCATGTACGCCTCGTCGAAGACCAGCGGGACCCCGCTGCGGCCGGAGGCGTCGACCAGCGCGGCCAGTTCGGGTCGGGTGAGAGCCGCGCCGCTGGGGTTGTGCGGGTTGCACAGATAGCCGATCCCGTGTCCGGGCAGCCGTGCGGCGAAGGCGGCGGCGTCGACGGCGGTGCCACTCAGCGGTACGGCGGTGCAGCCGCGCCCGATGAGCTCCAGACAGGCCCGGTAGCCGGGGAACGTGCCGTCGGTGACGAGCCCGGGAAGGCTCCGGTCGCCGAGGGTGAGGGCGGTGGCCAGGACGAGCTCGTCACTCCCGTTGGCGACGGCGATGTGGTCCGGGCCGACACTCCAGTGCGCGGCGAGCGCCCGCACCAGTTCCTGCCGCTCGGGGTCCGGGTAGACGTTGACCCGTCCCAGTTCGCGCTCGGCCGCCCGCACGGCCGCCTTGCCGGCGCCGTGGGGGCTCTCGCTGAGGTGCAGCCGGATCAGGTCGTCGGCGCCGGGGACACTCGTGTTGAACGCCTTGCCGGCGGCCGGGGCGGCCTGTCCCGCGGCCGGGGTCACAGGCTGTCCCCCAGGAGGACGCCGAAGCAGTAGCTGCCGACCTCCGCCTCGAGGGTCAGGAAGCAGTGTTCGCTGCCGGCCGGGATCCGCATGACGGCCGGGGAGAGCAGTTCATGGCGTGCGCCGTCGAGTTGGACCTCGATGCGGGCACCGCCCTTGTTCGGGGAGACCAGCAGGTAGAGCTCGTCGACCGGGTGGGTGTGCGGCGCGGCGACCGGCTTGCCGACCAGGGCGCTGAGTTCACCTCCGGCGAGCTGCACGGGCAGGCCGCCGAACATGTCCGCGGTGAGGTAGAAGGGCGCGGGCTGGTGATGCCCGGCCACGGCGAGGGGGATGGGCAGATCCTCCACGATCTCGGGGCCGGCGGGACATCGCTCGCTCATCACTGGGCCTCCAGGACGAACAGGTAGGTGTGGGGGGCGCCGAAGGGAACCGTGCGGCGCAGGTGGAGCCCGCCCTCGTGGAAGAGGTCCTCGTACTCCTCGCGCGTGTAGACCGGGACACCCATCAGCGCGTGGGCGAGCTCGAAACCGCTGGAGAAGACGGGCAGCGTGTCCTGCTCGCCGCGCGGCCGGACGGTGGTGTCGGCGAGCAGGAAGGTGTGCGCGCGGGGGAACGCCTTGCGCAGGGCCGGGATGACGTCCGACCGGGTGGTGGGGTCGACGAGCAGGTCGTGCAGGAACATGAAGCTCATCGCGACGTCCACCTGGTCGGCGCCCTCGACGCGGCGGCCCCGGAAGAGGATGTCGAGGACGTCGGCGCAGATCGGCTGGACGCGGTCGGCCAGCTCGTGCCGCTCGACGGTGCCTGCCGCCAGCGCGGTGGCCGAGGCGCTGATGTCCAGGCCCAGACCGCGGGCGCCGGGGCGGGACTTGACGAGGCGGCACACGCGTTCGCTGATCCCGCTGCCGAGGTCGGCGATGACGGAGAAGTCGAGTGCGGCGATCTGCTCGTCGAGCAGGTTCCGCATCAGCGCCATGTCGGCCTGGGCCGAGCCGAGCGCGACCATGGCCTCGTCGCGCAACACGTCCTTGCCGAAAGCGCGTTCCCCTCGCGCGATGGACGCGGCGTTGGCGAAAACGTCGTGGTATCCGCCCACGCCCCAGGTGAAGAACCCTATTTTCCGGCGGAGGTCGCCCCAGGCCGGTGTGGGTGTCACCCGGTCGTCGCGGACGTCGAGATACCCGAAGGCCTCCGCCGCCGACAACAACTGGCGGAAAACCCTTTCGTCCAGCTGTCGGCGCCAACAGTAGTCGGGCACGTCGAGCCGGTCGGCCGCGTCGAACCAGGCGAACAGCCCCAGTTGCTCCAGGGCGAAAACGACATGGGTGGAGATGAATCCGTTGAACGCGGTGTCGGCATCGAGCGGGGTGTTCGCGGCGCCCTGCCATTCGGCGGGACGGAAAACGCTTTCACCTAACTCTTGGAGGCCGTCACGGGAAAGGGGAGCAGTCACGAGAAGTGCCTTCCTTGTTTCGGTCGAATGCCGAGCTCCGGTCGAGCCGAAGTCGAACCCGCTCGAGTCGGCCTGGAGCCGGCTTCGAGTCGGCCTTGAGCCGATGCCGATGCCGATGCCCGAATCGGCGGCAACCGGTTACACGCGGGGCGAAGTGGCGGCGACACGTTCCACCGCCACCGCCAGTTCCCGCACGGTGGGGTGGTCGAAGAACAGCCGGTTGGGCAGCCGGACACCGAGCTGCCGGCGCAGCCGCATGAGTACCTGAGTGGCTTTCAGGGAATGGCCGCCCGCCTCGATGAAGGGGGTGTCGTCATCGAAGTCGTCATGCCCGAGCACCTCGGCCCACGCGGCTCTGACCTGGGCTTCCATGACCCGCGTAGGCGGTGTCACGGACGGTTCGGAAACCGGCCCGGAAAGCGGTCCGGAATGCCGCCCCGAAGGCGGTGCGGAATGCGGTCCGGAAGATTGCCCGGCATGCGGATCCGGACGCGTTTTCACGCCGTCGTCGTTCAAAAGAATTCCCCCGTGTCATGACGGATCACGGTCGATCGCCCCGGATGCGGAGCAGCCGTGGAACGGCCACGCACATGGGCGTGGCCAGGTCGAGCTTCAATTGTTTTCCCCCGTAGAAACGGACGCTCCACCGGTCGGTCAAACCGGTTCGGTCCCTGAGGTGATTGCTCACCCTGGCGGCAGATTGCCGATATCGGAGAGTAGGCAGCGGCCATCGAGCCAGTCAAGGGTCGAATGTCGGCCAGCCTGCACCGGGATCACCTTTGGCCAACACTTCGACGCTGGGTGTAAACCCGCACGGTGATTCCCTTGCATCGGCCATCCGGTTGGCCGAAAAGCGGGTTGACGGCCGAAACTCGGCACCTCTACCGTCGACCTGTCGATTGTGAACGCAGTATTTCAAGGGTTGCGTTCGAGGCCGACATCAACCGGCGTGACAGGGGGAATGATGTACGCCGCAACGGGGGAGACAGAACCGGTCGACCAACCGGTTCCATATTCCGTCAGAGTCCTTTTCGAACTCCGATGATCCTTGGATCGGTGACCACCTGACCCGTGGCCGCCTGATCTCTCAAAGGCCGTAGCCGGCCTTTCTCCATCATTCACACGGTGTTGTCTACCGCTGCCCGCCGCACGGCGCACATCTGTGTGTGCACCTGTGCGCGCACCGCTGTACGGGCAGCGGCATTCGTCACGAGACGCAGCAAGGAAGCGTGTTGAGGCATGCCATTCTGGGCGCCGGGGGAGTCGGGCTCGCCCTCGGAGCGGCGCTGGCCCGCGCGGGCCACGAGGTCGTGCTGGTGATGCGGGAGTCCTCACGAGCCCGCTACCGCGGCGTGATCGACGTCCACAGCAAACTGCACGGCGACCTCGCCGTCGAGGCACGCGCGGTGGAGCGGCTCGACGAGCCGGTCGACGTCCTGTGGGTGACGGTGAAGGCGCCCGCGCTGGACGCCGCCCTGGCCCGGGTCGCCCCACGGCTGACCCCGGACTCTGTCGTCCCCCTGCTCAACGGACTCGACCATCCGCGATCGCTGCGGACCAGGTTCGGGCCCCGCCAGCTCGTCGGCGCGATCCTCATCGAGGCGGAACGCACCGCGCCCGGCCGGGTCACCTGGAACTCCCTGTACGCGGAGATCAGCCTCGCGACCACCGACGGCGGCCGCGCCGAGGGCGGCCCCGAAGACCGCGACCGCGCCGGGGAGGATCCCGAAGGCCGGGGCCACACCGGGGAGGATCCCGAAGACCGAGGCCACACCGGGGACGATCCCGAAGACCGAGGCCACACCGGGGACGATCCCGAAGACCGAGGCCACACCGGGGACGGTCCCGAAAGGGGCGCCGGCACCGGTGGCCGGCGGCTCGGCGGGCTCGCCGAGGTCCTCGCCGACGCGGGTCTCGGCTGCACCCCGGAGCGGGATCCGGCGAGCGTCCTGTGGCGCAAGCTGGTCCTCCTGCTGCCGTTGGCGCTGGCCACCACCGTGGCCGACGGCCCCCTCGGCATCGTCCGCCGACGGCCCGAGCTGTCCGCCCTGCTGCGCGACTCGGCCCGGGAGGCCTGTGCCGTCGCCGCCGCGGACACCGTCGCCGTCGACGCCCGGAACCTGCTGCACACCCTGGACACCCTGCCCGGCCGGACCGACACCTCCCTGCACCGGGACGTCGCCGCCGGGGTCCGGCCGACCGAACTCGCCGCGCTCACCGAGCCGGTGCTGCGCCGCGCCCGGGACCACCACGTGGCCGTACCCGCGCTGACCGAACTGGCGCGCAGGGCCGCCGAACGGGAGCGGCAGGCGGGGCTTCCCGCACCGCACCGATCCACCTACCGCAAGGGAGAAACGTCATGACCGTCGGTTCGGGCGAGACACTGGACGAAACCCTGGAAGCGACCCTCAAGGAGATCCTCGTCGAGGACCTCTTCCTGGACGTGCCCACCGAACGCATCGGGGACGACGACGGCCTCCAGGACGTGCTGGGCCTGGACTCCCTCGGCTTCGTCGAGCTGCGCGCCCAGTGCGAGCAGCGCTTCGGCGTGGCCATCACGGACGCCGAGTTCACCCCGCTCCACTTCCACTCGGTGCGCACGGTGGCCAACCTGGTGCGCACCCTGCGTACGGGTGCCACCGGCGAGCACCTGGCGGTCCCGCAGTGAGGAAACCCGCCTCCTCCGAGCAGCTGGACGTCTGGCTCGCCTGCCAGCGCGAACCGGAGTCCGACCGCTACAACGTCACCGTCGACCTGGAGTTCACGCCGACCGTCGACATACCGGCGCTGCGTGCCGCGCTCGGCGATGTGCTGATCGCCCACCCGGCCCTGCGCTGCGCCTTCGTCACCGAGGGCGGCGAGCTGTGGCGCACCGCCGAGACCGACCCGCCGATGGCGTTCGTCACCGACCGGCTTCCCGGCCGCTACGACCGTGCGCAGGCTCTGGCCCGCGCGGTCGTCGCCGGCCGCGCGCCCTTCGACCTGGCCACCGCGCCGCTGCTGCGCGCGACGCTGCTGGCCGGGGAGGGCGGCGCGTTGCTCGCCGTCACGATGCACCACATCGTCTCCGACGGCTGGTCCAGCCGGATCCTCGCCGAGGACCTGGTGACGGCGTACCGCGCCCGGACGACGAGCGGCCCGGTCCCGGCTCCGCGCCCGTCGTCCGACATCGATGCCGCCATCGATGCCGAGACCGGTACGGGTGCCGGTGCCGGTGCCGGTGCTGATGCTGGTGCCGTTGCCGTTGCTGCCGCCGGTGCCGAGGCCGACGCACAGGGCGATCGCGACGCCGACGCCGATATCGATGCCGATATTGACTCCGACTCCGACGCCGACGCCGAAAAGTACTGGACCTCCGTCCTGCGTGACGCCCCCGCCTCCCTCGCGCCCCCGCACGACCTGGTGCCGGAGGACGGTTTCCCCGGTCCCTCCGGCCGGGTGGAGGTGCTCCTGCCCGCCGAGGTGCACGCGGGCGTCCAGGCGCTGGCCGCCGCCGAACGTGGCTCCCCCGCCGTCGTGCTGCTCGCCGCCTGGTCGGTGCTGCTGCACGCGTGGGCCGGGGAGTCCGAGGGCACCTTCGGCATGGTCTTCGCCGGCCGCCGGTATGCCGACGCCGAGCGTGTCGACCTGTTCAGCCGGGCGCTGCCGATGCGTGACCGGATGTCCCTCGACGACCGCTTCCTGGACGTGGCGGCCCGGCTGCGCGAGCAGATGCTCGACGCGATGGAGCACGCCCACCTCCCGGTGCGGCGGCTGCGGGCGATCCGCAGCGCGCAGGCGAACGGGCCGGGCGTCGAGCGGACGGTGTTCATGTACACCCCCGCCTACGAGGACGAGTGGCAGGCCGGAGAGGTGACCGTCCGCCGCTTCGACCACCCGGACGAGACGACGAAGTACGAGTTCTCGGTCAACGTGCTGGAGGGCTCGGCCGGTACCCGGCTGTGCGTCTACTACGACACCGCCCGCTACCTCCCCGCCACCGCCGAGCTGTTCGCCGGGGAACTGCGCGAGCTGCTGGCCCGCGCCGTGGCCGCCCCGGAGAGCACCTGCGGCGATCTGCTCGCCGCCTGCGACCCGGGCCTGTCCGAGGTCGCCGCGCACGGCGCGCCCGTCGCGTCACCGGCGCCGAGCATCCCCGAGCTGGTCCTGCGGCACGCCGTCGACCGCCCGGACGCCGTCGCCGTGCGCCACGGCGAGCGCACCCTCTACTACGGCGAACTCGCCGGCCGCGCGGGCGAGGTGGCCGGCTGGCTGCGCGACCGGGGTGTCGGGCCCGGCGACACCGTGGCGCTGCTGCTCGCCCCCGGCGTCGAGACCCCGGTGTTCTGGCTGGCGTCCGCCCTGGCCGGCGCCGCCTACCTCCCCCTCGACCCCGCCTATCCGCAGGCCCAGCTCCAGTTGATCGTGGACGACGCCCGTCCCGCGGTCCTCGTCGTGGACCCGGACTGCGGACAGACCCTCGACGTGGCGGAGGGCACCGCCGTTCCGGTCGGCGAGGCGCTCGCGCGGGCCCGCGGCCGGTCCGCCCCCGAGCTCGCGTACGACGACTCCGCGACCCTCTGTGTGCTCTACACCTCCGGCACCACCGGCCGGCCCAAGGGGGTCGTGCTGCCGCACCGCGGCCTGGCCCGGCTCTTCGTACGGCCCGACTTCCTCCCGCTGGACGAGACGGACGTCGTCGCGCAGCTGTGCCCGCTCAACTTCGACGGCGCCAGCTACGAGATCTGGGGCGCCCTCACGCACGGCGCGCAACTGGTCGTCCTCGACAAGCACCTGGTGCTCAGCCCCCGTGAGATGCGGACGGTGGTCCGCGAGCGCGGGGTGACCACGCTGCTCGTGACGACACCGCTGCTCAACCGGATCATCGAGGACGCCCCGGACCTGCTCCAGTCACTGCGGCGGGTGTACTTCGGCGGCGAGCTGATCTCCGTACGGCACATGCGCCGTGCGCTGCGCTGGTCCCGGCCGGGCGTCCTGCTGCACAGCTACGGCCCCACCGAGAACTCCTTCACCTCGACCTGGTTCCCGATCACCGACCTCGCGCCGAACGCCAGGACGGTCCCCATCGGCCGACCGGTGCCCGGCACCGAGGTACGGGTCGTGCAGGAAGGCGGCACCCGTCCGGTGCCGCGCGGGGTTCCGGGCGAGCTCCTGCTCGGCGGGGCGGGGTTGGCCGACGGCTATCTGAACGCGCCCGGGATGACGGCGGACCGGTTCGTCACCGACGGCCCGACCCGCCTCTACCGGACCGGTGACCGGGTGCGCTGGCGCCCCGACGGCCTGCTGGAGTTCATCGGCCGCAACGACAACCAGGTCAAGATCCGCAGCCAGCGCGTCGAACTCGGCGAGGTGGAAGCGGTGTTGGACGCGCACCCGGCCGTCGAGTCGGTCTTCGTCACGACGCGCGTCAACCGGCGCGGCGAGAAGGAGATCGTCGCCTACGCGGTGGCCGCGCCCGGCACGGACGCCGACGAGCTCGGCCGGCACGCCAGGCTGCGGCTGCCCGCCTTCGCCGTGCCCAGCCACCTGCTGCTGGTCGGGGAGCTGCCGCTCACCCCGACCGGCAAGATCGACCGGCGTCGGCTGCCGGACCCGGAGCAGGCGACCGGGTCCGCTCGGCCCGACCCCGCTCCGGCCCTCGCACCGGAACCGCCTTCGATGGCTTCCGCTGCTGCCGGCCCTTCCCTCACCTCCGTGCCCCCTGCGGCCTCCGCAGCCTCCCCGACCTCCGTGACGGAAGGTGTGCGGGCCGCCTGGCGGGCGGTGCTGGAGCACGACGGCTTCGGGCCCGACCGCAACTTCTTCGACGCCGGCGGCCATTCGCTGCTGCTGGTGAAACTGCGGGAGCAACTGCGGCTGGCGACCGGCGCCGACATCCCGATCATCGACCTGCTGCGCCATGTCACGGTCCGCGAGCAGGCCCGCCTGATCGCCACGGCCGACCAGCCCATGGGCGGGACGGCGGCCCCGGCCGCCGTCGTGCCCCGACGGCCCCTCGAAGGCGCGCCGCCGAGGCCGGCCGGCACGGCGCCGCTGCCGACTCCCGGTCCGCGGATCGTCGCCCTCTCCGCCGCCACCGCCGAGGCCCTGCTCGTCGCCCGTGAGCGGCTGGCCGCCCATCTGGAGGCGAACCCGGACCTGGCGCTGGCGGACGTGGCCCACACGCTGGAGGTGGGCCGCCGGCACTTCGGTCACCGCTGTGCCGTCGTGGCGTCCGACCCGGCCGAGGCGGTGCGTGCCCTGCGTGCCCCGCACACCGCGACGCCCGCCGCCCCCGGTTCGCCCCCGGCCGTGGTGTTCGCCTTCGCGGACGGCCCGCCGGACGACACCGACCGGGCCGCCGAGCCGCTCACCCGCCAACTGCGCCTGGCCGGCCGGTTCGCCGAACGGGGCGTGACCCCGGCGGCGGTGTACGGCGTGGGAACGGGACGGTTCGCGGCCGCGGTGGTCAGCGGCGCGCTCACGGCCGAGGAAGGCGTGCGGCTGGTCGCCGACGGGACCGGCGCACGCCTCCCCTTGCCCCGCCGTCCCGCCCTGCTGTGGTCCACCGCGCTGGGTCCGCTGTTCCCCGACGGGCCCGCCCCGCAGGAGCAGCACCTGTCGGCCGAGGCCGAGCCGGCCAAGCTGCTCCGGACGGCCTGTGACCGGCTCGGCGAGGTGGCCGTCCTCGACCTCGCGGCCCAGGACCCCGACGAGCGGGCGCTGCTGACGGCCCTCGCGGCCCTGTGGTGCCAGGGCGCCGAGGTGCGGCTGACCCCGGCCGGCCCGGCCCGTCGTCTGCGTCTGCCCGGCCACCCCCTGTCATGGGCGTCTTCCGCGTCCCCGCTCTCCGTACATTCCTGAAGGAAGGTCCGCATGCCGCACGTACGTGGCGAAGCCGCCGTTCTCGTCGAACCCGGGCGCCTGGAGGTGGCGGAGGTCGCCTTCCGGGAGCCGGCCGAGGGCGAGGTCCTCGTCCGCAACACCGTGGCCGCCATCTGCGGCAGCGATGTGCACCGGGTGCGCGCCGAGTCCCCCTTCTTCCGGGACATGCGCGACCACCCCTACCCCTGCCCGGCGGGCTACCCGGGGCACGAGGGCGTCGGGGAGGTCGTCGAGAGCCGGTCGGCCCGCTTCTCGCCGGGCGACCTGGTGCTCACCGTGCCCAACCATGCCTACATGGCGTCGTTCGCCCGCTACCAGACGATCGCCGACCGGTTCCTGCTGCCGGTGAAGGGCACCGGGGCGCCGACCGTCCAGCTGATGGCGCAGCAGCTCGGGACCGTCGTCTTCGCGCTGAAGCGGTTCTGGCCGGAGCCCGTGCCGGAGGGGTCGACGGCCGCCGTCGTCGGCGTCGGCTCGGCGGGGCTGTTGTTCCAGCAGCTGCTCAAGCACCGCGGGTTCGAGAAGGTCGTCGCGGTCGACCTGGAGCCGGGGCGGCTGGCGGTGGCCCGTTCCCTCGGCGCGGACGCGACCGTGCACGTGCCCGGGCAGAGCGCCGAGGAGGTCGTCATGGAGGCGACCGGCGGCAAGGGCGCCGACCTGGTCGTGGAGGCGGCGGGCACCGACGGGGCGCGCGAGCACGCGATGCGGATGGTCGGGCAGCACGGCCGGCTGGGCTTCTTCGGCATGCCCGAGGACTACGACATGCGCATCCCGTACGCCCATCTCTTCGTCCGCCAGGCCCAGTTGATCACCGCGGTCGGCGGGGCCCAGCTGGAACCCGGGCTTCCCTCCTTCCGGACCGCGCTGGAGCTGATCGGGGACGGCTCGATCCGGGTCGACGACCACATCACCCACACCTTCGACATCAAGAACATCGCCGACGCCTTCGACCTCGCGCACAACCGGCAGGACGACGTCGTCAAGATCGCGCTCACTTTCGGCTGACGGGAGGACAGGCATGTCGGAACTCGCCAAGCACTCGGCCCCGGTGGCCGTCATCGGCGTCGGCGGCCGGTTCGCCCGGGCGCCCGACGTGGGGGCGTTCTGGGACAACCTCGTCGCGGGCCGGGACTGTTTCCGGCGGGAGCGGGTCCCGGTCGTGGAGGACCTGGGCGAGGACCGGCTGCGGGTCCACTCGTGGGGGACCGCCCCGCACCGGGACACCTACGACCACACGCTCGTCGGCGTCGAGGGGCTGGACCCGCAGCACGGCATCCTCCAGGAGTCGCTGTGGCAGGCGGCGGAGGACGCCGGGGTCAGGCTGTCGGCGATCGCCGACCGGACCGCCGTCTACGCCGGCTGCGCCCGTACCAAGCATGTGCCGCGCGCCGCCTTCGACGACGTGGTGCAGGTCGACCCGACGTTCGCCGGGCCCTACTTCTCCTATCTGCAGGACCTGTGGGGCGAGTCGCTGATGCTGGACTCGGCGTGCGCCACCTCCACGGTGGCCGTCCAGCTCGCCTGCCAGAGCCTGCGGTCGCACGCCTGCGACTACGCGCTGGCCGGGGCGGTGGCGATCCAGGAGGACGCCGACGGCTCCTACCTGCGGACCCCGCGCAGCATCTACTCCACCGAGGGCATCGTGCGCCCCTTCGACCGCCGTCACAACGGCGTGGTGCCCGGCGACGGCTCCGGGGCCGTCCTGCTGCGCAGACTGGACGACGCCCTGCGCGACGGCGATCCGGTCTACGCCGTCATCCGCGGCGGCGCCGTCACCAACGACGGGCGGGCCAAGCCCGGTTTCGTCATCCCCGGTGTCGACGGCAAGGTCCGCGCGGTGCGCCGGGCGCTGGAGGCGGCGGGACTGACCGGGGCCGACGTCGACTACGTCGAGACGCACGGCGTCGGCATCCCGCTGAACGACCAGATCGAGGCGACCGCCCTGATCGAGGCCCTCGGCACCGACGGGCCGCCGGTGGCGGTCGGCTCGGTGAAGGCCTCCGTCGGTCACTGCGACACCGCCGCCGGCATGGCGGCCCTGATCAAGACCTGCCTTGCGATCGACCGCGGCTTCCTGCCCGCGACCCCGAACACCGAGGTCCCCATCGAGGAGTTCACCGGGCGCGGCGAACGCTTCGGCATCCTCCCCGAAGGCCGCCCCTGGCCCACGAACGGCCGCCCACGCACGGCCGGCCTGATGTCGGCCGGCGTGGGTGGCACCAACGCCTTCCTCGTCCTCGAGGAGGCCCCGGCCCACTGACGCCGGGCCGCCGGCCACCCATCAGTTTCCGTTTCCCTTACCGAGGAGCACGCATGTCCGTCACCGCCGACCTCTACATCGAGGTCAAGAACTTCTACGCCCGCCAGATGCGCGTCCTGGACGACCTGGACATCGAGCGTTTCACCGCGACCTTCACCGAGGACGGCTCGGTCGCCCATCCGCACCGCGGCGAGAAGGTGGAGGGCCGCGAGGCGATGCGCACCAAGATGAAGAGCATGCTCCCGATGTACGAGGGGCTCGTCACCCGGCACTGGTTCGACCACTTCCTGATCGAGCAGACCGAGGGCGCCGGCCTGCGCGTCACCTACTACTCGCTGGTGACCCAGACGAACACGCAGGACGAGGTCCACTTCTTCTCCTCCTCCAGCGTCGAGGACCAGATGGTGCGCGAGGACGGCGAACTGCGCATCCGGGAGCGGGTCATCCACCGCGACAACCCCAAGTACGGCCGAGTGATCTGACCCCGGCCCGCGCATCCGCGAACCGTGAACCGCTGAAGGAGGGCAGAGCAGATGGCAGAGCAGAAGGCGGAACCCTGGGAGCTGCCGCCGGCCGAATGGAACGACACGGCAGGGCCGTTCGAGGACCGGGTGAGCATGATCGACCTGATCGAGCGGCGCGTCCGGGAGTCCCCCGACGCTCCCGCCGTCCGCCTCGGCGAGGGGGAGGTCAGGACGTACGCGCGGCTGTGGGCCGACTCCGGTCTGCTCGCCCGGTTCCTCGCCGGTCACGGGGTGGGGCGTGGCGCGTTCGTCGGCATCCTGCACGAGAACTCGTGGGACAGCGTGCTGGCGGTCGTCGGTGTGCTGCGCACCGGCGCCGCCTACGTGCCGCTGGACGCGCGCTGGCCGGCCACCCGGATCGCGGCGCCGCTACGTCAGTCGGGCATCGACTGGCTCGTCACCGGCCACGCGCTGGCCCGCCGCGCGGAGGAGGCCGGGCAACTGGCGGGCTCCGGCGTGCGGCTCGTCTGCACGGATCTCGGGGCCGCGGCCCCGGACCCGCTGGACACGGAGACGGTCGGGCTGCTGTGGGACACCGTCGCCGAGGACGAGGACCTGGCCCGGGCCTCGGGCTTCAACCAGAACCCCGGCGACGGGATCTCCGCCGCGCAGATCGACACCTATGTCTCGCACGTGCGCGACCTGGTGCTGTCGGCGGCTCCGACGGCGCGGCGGCCCCGGGTCGTCGAGGTGGGCTGCGGTGCCGGTCTGATCGCGGGTGCGCTGCGGGACCGGGTGGCCGGTTACACGGGCGTCGACGTGTCGGCCGTCGCGCTGGAGCGGGCGGGGCGGGAGGCCGGCGAGGGAGCGCGGTTCGTGCGGGCCGCGGCCGCCGACCTCGGCCGGGTGGTGGCCCCGGCGAGCGCGGACGTCGTCCTGCTCGCGAGCGTCGCCCAGTTCTTCCCCGGGTTCGAGTACCTGCGGTCCGTGCTGCGGGACGCCGTGGGCGCCCTGGCGCCGGGCGGGGCGGTGGTCCTCGCGGACCTCGCGGAACCGGGTGAGGGCCCCGACTCCGGTCATCTGCGGGTGCCCGCCGAGTGGTTCGGGCGACTCTCCGCCCAACTCGGTCTGCCGGTACGGGCGGAGATCCACCGGCGCGGTGGGGACGGCTGGCCGCCGGTCCTGCGGGACCGGTACGACGTCGTCGTGCGCCTGGCGCCGCACGACACGGCCGTCCCGTACACGCCGGTGATCAGCGCCTGGAGCGACGTCGAGGAGGCCCGCGCCCTGCCGCTGCCGGCCGGCCCCGGCGCCGACGACACCGCGTACGTCATCTTCACCTCGGGCTCCACCGGCGTACCGAAGGGCGTGTCGGTGCGCCACCGCAGTGCCGTCAACGTCATCCAGTGGGTGAACGAGACCTACGCGGTGGGTCCGGACGACTGTCTGCTCTGGGTCACCGCGCTCACCTTCGACCTGTCGGTCTACGACCTGCTCGGCGTCCTCGCGGCGGGCGCCAGCCTGCGCGTGGTCTCCGCGGCCGAACTGTCCGACGGCGAGCGCCTGCTGGACATCATGCTGCGCGAGCCGATCACCTTCTGGGACTCGGCGCCCGCCGCGCTCGGCATGGTGATGTCCTTCGCCGACGAGCCGGACGGGACGGGCGGGGCGAGCGCGACAGGCGCGACGGACGCGACGGCGGACGGTGGTCCGGTGCCGAGCCTGCGGCTGGTCTTCCTCAGCGGCGACTGGGTACCGCTGGCCCTGCCCGGCCGCGTCCGGGCGCGCTTCCCGCGGGCCCACGTCGTGGCGCTGGGCGGCGCGACCGAGGCGACGATCTGGTCCAACCACTTCGACGTCGGGGAGATCGACCCGGCCTGGACGAGCGTCCCGTACGGCAAGCCGATCCGGAACGCCCGCTACTACGTCCTGGACGGCGACCGCAAACCGTGTCCGATCGGCGTCGAGGGCGATCTCCACATCGCGGGCGTGGTGGTGGCCGACGGGTATGTCGGCGATCCGGAGCTGACGGCCGCGAAGTTCACGGCCGACACGGTGAGCGGCCTGGCGGACGAGTCCATGTACGCCACGGGCGACCGGGCGCGCTGGATGGCCGACGGCAACCTGGAGTTCCGGGGCCGGCGGGACGACCAGGTCAAGGTCCGCGGCTACCGGATCGAACTGGGCGAGGTGCTGGCCGCCCTGCGTCAGGTGCCGGGGGTGGTGGACTGCGCGGTCACCACGCTGCGCGGCGACGACGGCCCGCAGATCGTGGCGGCCGTGGCCGTGGGGGGCTCGGAGCCCTCGCCGGGCGGCGGGTTCGTGCGCCGCCACCTCGCGCAGAACCTGCCCAGCTACATGCTTCCGGAGCATGTGCTCGTCCTGCCCGCCCTCCCGGTCGGCCCCACGGGCAAGGTCGACCGGGAGCGGCTGGCCCGGCTGGCCGCCCGCCCCCGGGACCGCCGACGGACCTGAGCGGGAGGGGCGGCACCCGATGTGCGGTCAGGCCACCACGAGCAACGGTGGCCTGACCGCGCAGAGGTCCTAGCCGCGCACGCCCAGCTTCCACACCATCGCGGCGACGGCGTCGCTGTTGACGTCCAGGGCCCGCCTGTCGATGTTGGCGGGGGTGTCGCAGGCCTGGTGGTAGCACTTGTCCATGGCCTCACCGGCGGTGCCGCCCCACTTCGCGGCCTGCTCCGGGGTCTTGATCTCGGCGGATCCGGTGAAGATTCCGCCCACCGGGACGCCCTTGGCCAGAAACGGCTCGTGGTCGCTGCGGCCGTTGAGGGCGGTCGCGGGCTCGGTGGGAATGCCCTTGGCGGCGAAGTACCGGTCGAAGTGCCGGGCGACCTCCGGACTCTGGTCATAGACGAAGTAGCCCGGGTTCGGTGAGCCGATCATGTCGAAGTTCAGATAGGCGGTGATCTTCGACAGTTCGGCCGCCGGCAGGGTGTTCACGTAGTGCGTGGACCCGATGTAGGTCTCCTCCTCCGTTCCCCAGAAGCCGAACCGGAGGTGCTGGGAAGGGGTGAGGTTCTTCGCGGAAACCGTCAGCGCGGTCTCCAGGATCGCGGCGACGCTGGAGCCGTTGTCGTTGATTCCGGGGCTTGTCTCCACCGAGTCGAGGTGCGCCCCGACCATGAGGACTTTTCCGGTCTGACCACCCCGGGGCCAGTCGGCGAGCAGATTCCAGCTCTTCTTTCCACCGAACTCGAATTCCTGGAGCGAGGTGGTGAATCCGGCGGCGTCCAGCTTCTTCTTCACATAATCGACGGAAGCCTGATAGCCGGCCGTGCCATGGGCGCGGTTTCCGCTGTTCGCGTCGGAGATCCGCTGGAGCGCGTCCAGGTGCCGCAGCACTCTGGAGACCGAGAGGTCGGGCGCCGCCGCACCCGCCTGAGCTGGCTCTTCCGCATGCACGCCGACCGTTGTCAGCAGCAGGACGGACAGCGTGGACGCCGCGACGACGGCCGGACGGGACGGCTTGAAAGGCACAACTGTTTCCCTTCTCGGTACGAGCAATTGATCTTTCCGAATGCTTCCACGAAGCCCGCGCCGAAGCCAACAGACTTCACAAACGGAACCGTCCGGACGTTCCTTTTCCGCCAGGTGGGCCACAACGGCTTTCCCGCCCGAAAGCCCACCGGAAATCAGCTGTGGGCGGCCGCCGCCACACCGGAAAAGCACGTGAATTCATGACGCGTTTCGCACTGTCCGGAACCGGCCCGGCCGAACCACGAAACTACGCATCCACGGAACGCGGAACTACATAGCTGCGGAACCGAACAGCCGAACCGAACTGCGGAACCGAACTGCGGGACCGGATCACCGGACTCGCTCACCGGACCGGCGGATTGCCGGGCCCCCTGCACGGGGCGGGACCGACGGGCCGCCGGGCATGCCGCCGCACCGACGGCCGAGCGGCCGCACCCTCCCACCCCGCCCCACCGCGACCCACCCGCCACCGGAGCCCCGGACGTTACGCGCCCGAAACCTTGACGATCACATCGTCGGGTGCCACGATTCCGGCGCCGCCATGTTTACGTAAACATCAGCCACCCCAAGGCATTGATGTTTACGCAAACATCGCGTGGCGGCCGCCGCCCAGCCCGCGCGTCCCCCAGCGCCGAGCCGCCTCTCCTGAAAGGGCACGTCATGCGCAAGACCCCCACCAGAGCCTCCCGCACCCCCCGCCTGCGCGCCGCCCTCGTCGCGGTCGCCGTCGCCGCCGTCACCGGCACGACCCTGGCCGGCAGCCCGGCCGTCGCCTCCTCCGGCACCGCGCCGACCACCGACACGACCCAGTTCAAGGGCGTGAACTGGGCCGACCCGCGCGACAACTTCGCCGACGACCTCCTCCAGCTGTCCGGTCTGTCGACCACGGACACCTACCGGCAGACCTACGCGAAGGCGACCCGGATCATCGCGGCGTTCCGCGCGAACCTCGGCGCCAACACCGTGCGGCTGCCCATCAACCCGTACACGGTCAACGGCGCCTACGGGAAGTCCTACCGCGGGGTCATCGACGCGGCCTCCGACCAGGGCTTCAAGGTCATCGTGTCCTACTGGGAGGGCACGGGCGCCCAGAAGGACGGCTTCATCGACGACACGGCCACCTACTGGCCGATGTGGGACACCGTCGTCAAGGCGTACAAGAACGACAAGAACGTCTACTTCGAGCCGATGAACGAGCCGCACGGCTACACCGACACGGAGTGGGCCGACATCGCGGCCAAGTGGCTGTCGACGTACTCGAAGGTCCCGCGCAACCGGGTGTTCGTCAGCGGCGCCGGCTACAACGACCACGTCACCACGGTCTGCGCCGACCCGCGGCTGAAGGGCACGTACCTCTCCCTGCACCACTACGGGTTCTGGAAGGACTACGCGACCTACGACCAGTGGGTGGCCGACCTGAAGGTGCGCATCGGCGACTGCGCGAACCGGACCGTCGCGGACGAGTTCGGCGCCCCCATGACGACCGGCCTGAACTACAACGTGAAGACGCCGGACAACAACTTCGTCAACTACGTCCAGGCCGTCACCGACACCTTCCGCGAGCTGAAGATGGGCTCCGTGTACTGGCCGGGTCTGCGCACCGACGACACGTACTCGCTGCAGACCCTCACCGGCACCACCGCCCGCCCGTGGCTGGCCACCACCAACCAGTCGGGCGCCGACCGCCTCGCCTGGGCATGGGGCCGCGGCAAGCCCGTCAAGGGCTGAGGCGCACCGGCGGCCGGGCGTGAGCCGCCTTTCCTGATCGGTCCAGGCAGCGGCCCCCACCGTGTCCGGTCCGACCGATCACCGTCACCGGGCCGGCCGACCTGAAGGCCGGCCCGGTGACGGCCCGCCTGCCTACACCGTCGGCTCCCCCGCCTACACCGTCGGCTCCCCGCCGGGGCCCGCGTCGACGTAGCCGGCGACGAGAGCGGCGAACTCGTCGGGCGCGGCGAGCCGCAGGCCGAGGGTCTCGGCCTTGGTCCGCTTGGAGCCGGCGCCCTCACCGGCGACGACCAGGCTGGTCTTCTTGGAGACGCTGGACGAGGAGCGGCCCCCGGCCCGCTCGATGAGTTCGTTCATCTGGTTGCGGCTGAGCTTCTCCAGCGCCCCGGTCATCGCGCCGGTGACGACCACGGTCATCCCGGCCAGCGGCCCGGCGGCGGCGACGGCCCGCGCGCTCTCGCCGTCGCCGTCGGTCGCGTCGGCCGTCGGCGGGGCGGGCGGGGTCGCGCCGGGCTCGGTCATGTTCACCCCGGCGGCGACGAGTCTGTCGATGAGCGGGGCGAGTTCGGCGAGCTCGGCGACGATGGACGGGGCCTTCTCGGTGCCGATGCCCTCGACCTGCTGGATCGCCTCGGCGTCGGCGGCGCGCAGCAGCTCCATGGTGGCGAAGTGGCGTGCGATGCGGCGGGACATGGAGCGGCCGGTGCCGCGCACCCCGAGGGCGCACAGCACACGGGACAGCGGCTGGTTCTTGGCGGTGGCGAGCGCGGCGAGGAGGTTGTCGGTGCTGGTCTCCCCCATCCGTTCCAGGCCGAGGAGCTGGTCGCGGGTGAGGGCGAACAGACCGGCGAGGTCGGTGACCAGTCCGGCTTCGACGAGCTGGACGACCCGGGTGTGGCCGAGGCCCTCGATGTCGAGCTGGTCGCGTCCGGCGGCGTAGGAGAGGGAGGCGACGAGGTGACAGTCGCGGCCGTTGACGCAGCGCCAGCGCTGCTCGCCGGTGTCGATGTCCGATCCGCAGCGCGGGCACACCTCGGGGAAGACGATGGGCTGTTCGTCGCCGGTGCGCAGGTGGGCGACCGGGGCTTCGATGCGCGGAATGACGTCTCCCGCCCGGTGGACCATGACGTGATCGCCCAGCCGCAGGTCGCGGCGGGTGATGTCGGCCGGGTTGTGGAGGGTGGCGTAGGTGATGGTGGAACCGTCGATCTCGACCGGCTCCAGGACGGCACGCGGGGCGATGATGCCGGTGCGGCCCACGTTCCACTCCACCGCCAGCAGGCGGGTGATCTTCTCCACGGCGGGGAGTTTGTAGGCGGTCGCCCAGCGCGGGGCGCGTGAGCCCGAGCCGGCGGCCCGCTGGTCGGCGGCGAGGTCGGCCTTGACGACGATCCCGTCGATCCCGAACGGCAGCGAGGCGCGCAGCCCGGCGATCTCGGCCACCCGGGCCAGGACCTCCTCGACGGTGCTCGCGGTGACCCCGGGCACGGCCGTGGTCGCGGTGGTGTTCACGCCGTAGGCGCCGGCCCGGGTCATGAGGTCGCTGTGCGCGCTCTCCTCCAGCAGCGCGGCCAGCGCCGGTTCGGTGTCGTCCAGGGGCAGCAGTCCGTAGCCGAAGAAGGTCATCGGGACGGTGTACGCGCGTTCCCTGGCGCGCAGGGTGCCCGCCGCGGCGTTGCGCGGGTTGGCGAACGGCGCGCCGCCGTGCGCGGTGCGCACCTCGTTGGCGTGCTCGAACTGGGCGGTCGTCATCAGGACCTCGCCGCGCACCTCGACCGTGACCGGCTCCGCCAGCTCGGCGGGCAGGCCCTCGACGGTGCCGATCGCGTGCGAGACGTCCTCCCCGGCCGTCCCGTCGCCCCGGGTGATCAGCCGCGTCAGACGCCCGCGGGTGTAACGGGCCGCGATCGCCAGACCGTCCAGCTTCGGCTCGACACTGAAGGAGGTGACATCGTGGCCGACGCGCCGGGTGAGCGAGGCGGTCCACGCGGTGAACTCCTCGGCGGAGAACACGTTGTCCAGGCTCAGCATCGCCCTCGTGTGCGGGACATCGCCCTCGACCGCCCCGCCGGCCACCTTGCCGGTCGGCGAGTCGGGCAGCACCTGCTCCGGGTTCTCGTCCTCCCACGCCGCGATGGCGCGCACCAGCCGGTCGTAGGCGTCGTCGTCCAGCACCGAAGTGCCACCCGCGTAGTAGGCGGCCGACGCCTTCACCGCGTCCTCGATCGCCTGCGCGTAGGCGACGGCGTCCACAATCACTGCACCGGGTGTTGTCATGCCGCACATCCTGCCTGCCACCACTGACAATGCCCCCGGACGAGGGGGCTGGGCCAGGCTCCCCGGGGCGGCCGTCCGGCCCGGACGCCGTTGATCCACAGCCGCGGACGCCATAGGTTCCGGAGCATGACGAACGTGACGAACGTACGGGTCGGTGTCATGTACGACCGCGACTGGGCTCCCGAGGAGTTGCCCGGGTTCGCGCGGCGGGCCGAGGCGCTCGGGGTGGACGACCTGTGGGTGGTCGAGGACCTCGGCTGGAACGGCGGGGTGTCGGCGGCGGCCGTGGCGCTGGGGGCGACCGAGCGGCTGCGGGTGGGCATCGGGATCGCACCGGCGCCGCTGCGCAGTCCGGCCCTGCTGGCGATGGAACTGGCCACGCTGGCCCGGGTGTTCCCCGGGCGGCTCGTCGCCGGGATCGGGCACGGGGTGCGGGAGTGGATGGAGTCGGTCGGCGTCGCTCCCCGCTCGCCGCTGGCTCTCCTGGAGGAGACGATCACCTCCGTGCGCGCGCTGCTGCGCGGTGAGCGGGTCGAGCTGGAGGGCCGCGAAGTGCGGCTGGACAGCGTCAAGTTGGTGCATCCGCCGGTCCAGGTGCCGCCGGTGGTGGCGGGCGTGGTCCGTCCCCGTTCCCTCGAACTGTCCGGCCGGGTCGCGGACGGCACCCTGATCGCCGAGGGGCACGGACCGCGGGACCTGGAGAACACCCGGGCCCTCACCGCGAAGGGCGGGGCCGGTCCCGACCACACGGTGACCGTGCTGTCCTTCGCCTGCGTGGGCGACGACCCCGAACAGGTCGCGCGGATCCTGCATCCGCACACCGAGGGGCACGGCGCCTGGCTGGGCCGCCCGCAGGACGAGGTGTTCACCGTCTCGGGCACCCCCGCGCAGGCCGTCGCCGACATCCACGCCCTGAAGGACTCCGGCGCCGACACCGTCGTCCTGCGCATCGTCGGGCCCGAGCCGCTGCGCCAGCTGGAGGCCGTGCTGACGGCTTTCCGCCGCTGAACGGGTGAACGGGCGGCCCGGACCGGTCGTGCGGGGTGCGGCCGGAACTCCGGGCGACCGTCCGGGCGTTCTCCCGTGGGTGGCGTACGACGACGGGGCCGTGCGTCCATGAGCGGAACAGCGGGGTGAGGCATGGCGCGCCTACTGGTCATCGGCGGCGGGATCGCCGGCACGGCGGCGGCTCTGGCGCTGGACAAGGCGGGGCAGGAGGTCGCCGTGTACGAGGCGCATCCCGACTCCGCCGAGGACATCGGCGCGTTCCTCACCCTCGCGAGCAACGGCCTGCGGGCCCTGGCCCAGCTCGACGCGACCGCCGCGGTCACCGCGATCGGCTTCCCGCTCACCACCCTGCGGCTGCTGGACGCCGAGGGCGGCGAGGTGGCCCGCGCTCCGCTCGGTGAGGCCGGCGACCCCCGGCTGCGGTACCGGTGCCTGCGCCGCGGCGAACTCAACGCGGCCCTCCAGACGGAGGCCGCCCGCCGTGGCATCGGTGTCGTGCACGGCGCCCGGCTCGCCTCGGTGGAGAGCGGCTCCGAGGGCGTCACCGCGCACTTCACCGACGGCAGCTCGGCGACGGGCGACCTGCTGCTCGGCGCCGACGGCCTGAACTCCACGGTCCGCCGGTCCACCGCCCCCGCCGTACAGCCCCGATACGCGGGACAGCGCGTCTTCTACGGCTACACCACGCGCGCGCCCGCGGCCGGGGTGGCGGAGGCCGGGTGCATCACGATGATCCGCGGCAGCGCGACCGCCTTCGGCCACACGACGTCACCGGACGGGGAGACGTACTGGTTCGCCCGGGTCAGCGCCGACGCCCCGCTGACCGCCGACGAGATCGCGCACGCCACCCCCACCCAATGGCGTGACCTGCTCGTTCCGTTGCTGCGCGAGGACGCCACGCCCGCCGCGGACATCGTCGCGGCCACCACGGCCCCGGTCCTGGTCACCAACGCGACCGAGATGCCGGGCGGCACGCCCTGGCGCTCCGGCCGGACCCTCCTCATCGGCGACGCGGCGCACGCGGCCTCCCCCGCCACCGGGCAGGGCGCCTCCATGGCCCTGGAGGACGCGGTGATCCTCGCCAAGTGCCTGCGGGACGCCCCGGACACCGAGTCCGCGCTCACCCACTACGAGGCGCTCCGCCGCCCTCGCGTGGAACACAACACGACCGTCAGCGGCAACATCTCCCGCGGCGTCCACACCCCGGCGCCCCGCGCCCCCGGGAGCCCGCCGCCGGTCCGGACCGACGAGGAGGTCACCCGCCAGCTGGAGTGGACCGCCGCCCTGCGCTGACCGGCACGGACGTCGAACTCCCGCTGCCGCAGGTCGACTTACCGCGGTGCCGGTTCGGGCGCTCGCTACGATCCTCGGCGTGTGCGCAAACATCATGGTCGCCGAAGACGACGCGAAGCAGGCAGAACTGGTGCGTCGCTACCTCGAACACGAGGGCCACGCGGTCACGGTCGTCGAGGACGGCCGTGCGGCCCTCGAGGAGGTCCGGCACCGGGAGCCCGACCTGCTCGTCCTCGATGTGATGATGCCCCGGGCCGACGGCCTCGACGTGGTGCGGATCCTGCGCGCGGAGGACCGGCAGATACCGGTGCTGATGCTGACGGCCCGCAGCACGGAGGACGATCTCCTGCTCGGGCTGGATCTCGGCGCCGACGACTACATGACCAAGCCGTTCAGCCCCCGTGAGCTGGTGGCCCGGGTCCGCACGCTGCTGCGCCGCAACCGACGCCCCGCGGCCCCCTCCCCCGCCGCCGATCCCGCCCCCGGTCCCGGCTCCGCGCCCGCCGTCGCCCCGGCCGAGGCCGACGACGCGCTGACGGTCGGCACGCTCAGGGTCGATCCGGTCCGGCACGAGGTGTCGGTCGGCGGGGCCCCGGTCGTGTGCACGCCCGGTGAGTTCCGCATCCTCGCGGCGATGGCGGCGGAGCCCGACCGGGTGTTCACCAGACAGCGGCTCCTGGCGGAGCTGCACGGCTTCGACAAGTACATCAGCGGCCGCACCGTCGATGTGCACGTCATGCATCTGCGCAAGAAGATCGAGCCGGCCCCGCGGCGGCCGGTCCGGCTGCTCACCGTCTTCGGCGTCGGCTACAAGCTGACCGACCCCGCCAAGGGAGCACGCCGTGCGTCGTCGTGATGAGCGGACGGGGCCGACAGGGCGAACGGGGCCGAGAGGGCCGGCTGCCGCGCGGACACGGCTGCCGCTCCGCAAGAGCCTGCTCGGCCGACTGCTCACCGTGTCGGCGCTGGTGGCCTCCTGTTCGGTCGCCGCCACCGCCTGGCTCGCCGTGCAGACGACCTCCGTCGCGATCCGTCAGGAGCAGGGGCGCAACCTCAGCACCGACGCGCGGATCTACGACACCCTGCTGGGTTACGCGGCCGGCCATCCCGACTGGGCGGGCGTCGACGGCACCGTACGGAAACTCGCGCGGGAGTCCGGACGCCGGATCGTGCTGACCACCGAGGACCGGCAGCCGCTCCTCGACTCCGCCGCAGGCACCTCGCCCGCCGCCGAACTGCCGACGCAGGCTTCGGCGGTCGTCGACCCGCTGTCCGTCGACACCGTGCTGGTGCCCGACGCCGTTCCGGTCGGCACGGACCGCGTCGACCCACGAGCGGTGGGGCCGTTCCTGCTGCCCGCGAAGGAACGGACGGTCCTGCGCAGAGCCACCGCCCGCAGCGCGGAGTGCCTCGCGGGGGTGGGGATCGCCGCGGATGTCGTCGACAGCCCCAGCGGGCGGCCCTGGGTCCGGTTCGTGAGCGACGGCACCGACCGCGACAGCGAGCTGAAGTGCCTGTCCGTCGACGGCGCCGAGACCACCGCGACCGAGGAGACGGCCCTGCGCGCGCTGGAACAGCTCGCCGACGCCTGTCTGAAGCGGCAGGGCCGCACGGGCGTGAAACTGAACCTGGATCTGTCCTGGGACCGGGGATACGGACAGGAGGGCTCGGATGTCGGCTCGTCGGCGCCCGTCCCCGTGCCCGAGACCGGCACCACCAAGGAAGAGGCGATCGAACGGCGCAGGGCCGAGAAGAAGGCGGCCGCGGCGGACACCACCGACGGCGCGGCACGGGCCCGCGGCAGCGGGTACGACCGGGCCGTGGCCGCCTGCGTCGGCAGCGCCCGCCGTGAACAGCTCACGGCCTATGTCGCCGCGCCCGCCCTGCTGTTCATCGACGGACCCGGCGCCGTCAGCGTGCCCGGTTTCGACCTCTCACCGGCCAACACCGCGCGCATCGCCGGGGTCACGGCCCTCGTCCTCGCCCTCACCGTCGGCGCCTCGGTGATCGCCGGAACCCGGCTGGTACGCCCGCTGCACGCCCTCACCGGCGCCGCCCAGCGGATGCGGGACGGCCTGGACTCCGCGCCGGTGCCGGTCGGCCCGGACAACGAGATCGGGCGGCTGGCGCTGGCCTTCAACGACATGGCCGCCCACCGGACCCGGCTCGAGGAACAGCGCAAGGTGATGGTCAGCGACGTCGCCCACGAGCTGCGTACCCCGCTGAGCAACATCCGTGGCTGGCTGGAGGCCGCGCACGACGGGCTGGCCGAGCCGGACCCGGCGTTCGTCTCCTCGCTCCTCGACGAGGCGGTGCAGCTCCAGCACCTCATCAACGATCTGCAGGACCTGGGGGCGGCCGAAGCGGGCGCGCTGCGGCTGCACCCGGAGCCGGTGTTCGTCGACGACCTGCTCGGCCAGGTCGCCGCGGCTCACCAGGGGCCGGCCGAGACCGCGGGCGTGACCCTGGAGGTCGTCACGGCGCCCGGCTCCCCTCCCCCGCCGCCGGTCGAAGCCGACCCGGTCCGGCTGCGCCAGGCCGTCGGCAACCTGCTCTCCAACGCGGTACGCCACACCCCTCCCGGTGGCCGGGTGACGCTGCGCCCGTATGTCACGAAGGGCGGGGACGAGGTGGCCGTGGAGGTGTGCGACACCGGCAGCGGCATCCCGGCGGGCGACCTCCCGCATGTGTTCGACCGCTTCTGGCGGGCGGAGAAGTCCCGCAACCGCAGCACCGGCGGCAGCGGCCTCGGGCTGGCGATCGTGCTCAAGCTCGCCGAGGCGCACGGGGGAACGGTGAGCGTGACGAGCACCGAGGGACAGGGCTCGGTCTTCACCCTGCGGTTGCCTGCCATGACGGACGGGGACGCGGAGCTGCCGACTAACGGCGAGGAGCCCGCCGCCCGCCCCTGAAACGACGGCCCTGAGGCAACGGCCCTGACGCGACGACCATGCCGCTCTGACAGCTTCTTCACAACTGACGGCAAGTCTTCGGTCATGCCCGCGGCCACCGAGGCCGGGCTGGAACTGGAGTCCGACATGTCCCGCCGTCTCACCCTGCGTCTCGCCGTGCTGACCGCCCTCGCGGGCGGCGCGCTGCTCGCCCCCGCCACCGCCGCCGTCGCCGACGACGACCCGTCGCCGGCGGCTTCCGCGCCGGCCACGGGCACGGACTCGGACGCGGACGCGGTCAAGAAGAAGGCCGAAGCCGACAAGGCGGCCAAGGCGAAGGAGGAAGCGGCGGTCGCGGCCAGGAAGGCCGAGGCCGCCAAGCAGCTGCCGCGCGGCGGCGTCGCCGCGGGCGAGGCGGAGGCCGGCACCAGCGGCTCCGGCACCGGCACCACCGCTCTCGTCGGTTCGGCCGCCGGTGCCCTGCTGCTCGCCGGCGCGGGCACCTTCGTCGTACGCCGCCGCACCGCCGGCCGCACCGACGCCTGACCCCGCACCGACCCGACCGGCACACCATGGCGCCGCCCTGCACGGGCGGCGCCATCACGCATCGCCGTATCCCCGCACGCCCCTCCGCACATCGCCGCGAACCCCACTCACCCCCGTCGACGTCCACGCATCGCCGCGAACCCCCGCTGACCCCCGTCGGCGTCCACGGATCACCACAGTGCTTCCGCTCAGCCCCGCTGACCTCCGCGGGCGCGTTCGCACCTCCGCGTGTGTTCGCGTGTCACCGCGTATGCACCCACCCCGCTTGGAGCCCGCCATGTCCCCCGTACACCGTCCGGTACCCCGCCGTGCCACCCTGCCGGCCCCGGCCCCGGCCGCTGCCCGGCTCGTCCGTGTCGCCCTCGTCGTGCCCGTGGCGCTGGCCGTGCTCACCGGCTGCTCGGCCGCCCCCGAGAAGGCCGCCGCGGCCGCCACCCCGGGTTCCTCCGCCACCACGGGCGCCCCCGCGTCCGGCGGCGCGCCGCGGGCCGGGCAGCCCCCGGCGCCCGCCGAGGTGAGCATCCCCTCGCTCGGGATCAGCGGTTCCCTGATGGAGCTCGGCCTCAACACGGACGGCACCGTCGAGGTCCCGCCGGCCGACAAGGGCATGACCGCGGGCTGGTACACCGGCGGCGCCTTGCCCGGTCAGCCCGGTGAGCCCGGTGCCGCCGTCATCATCGGCCACAACGACACCCGGTTCGGCAAGGCCGTCTTCCACGACCTCAACAAGATCACCGAGGGCGCGGACATCACCGTCACCGACGCACGAGGAGATGCGGCGCACTTCTCCGTCACGGGTACCGAGAGCGTCAGCAAGGACTCCTTCCCCACCGAGAAGGTCTACGGCCCGACAGCGGACCGCGCCCTGCGGCTGATCACCTGCGACGGCGACTTCGACGCCGCGGGACACCCGGTGAACAACCTCATCGTCTACGCGACGCGCGACTGACCTCCGGACCGCGCCCGGGCGCCGCCTCGCTCAGCCGTCGCGGAGACGGGACGCCAGGGCGGCCAGGGTCTGGGCGGTGTCGGTCAGGGACTGGACGGCCGCCTCCAGGTCCGCGGCCAGCAGCGGCGCCGGGATGGCGAGGGACGCGGATGCCGGTGCGGGCGTGGGGACCGGCGTACCGCGATAGCCGATCGGGCCCTCGTTGTGACGCTGGTAGTAACCGGTGAACGCCCGGCCGACGGGGCCTTCGACGAAGCGGACCCGGGCGAGCTGGGTCTCGATCGCGCCGGAGTTGCGGGTGATGTCGAGGCGGTAGTGGCGGTAACCCGAGGCGGGGGCGCGGAGGCGGAACTCCCTCGTCTCGAAGCGGCTGTTGAAGGTTTCCCCGGCGCGGGAGTCCAGGCGCGTCCAGGTACGGCCGTCGTGCGAGCCCTCAAGGGTCCAGTCGCGCGGATCGCGATCGGGGCTGTCGTTCGCCGACATCAGCGTGTAGGAGGTGACGACCGCGGAGTGGGCGAGGGTGAAGTGGAGCCGGGGGGCGTCGTCGTGCGCCAGCCACTTGGACCGGGAGCCGTTCAACAGGTTGTCCGCCGTCTCCCCCACTTCCTCGAACTCGTCGCTCGCCTCGACGTCGGCCACCCGGGCGTCGGTGGCGGCTTCGCCCGGCACGGTCTGGAGCATGGCCACGCCGGAGTTTCCTCGCTGGTCACGCCAGGTCACCCGCTCCACGGGGGCCACGCCGTCGTCGACCAGCAACCGCAGTTCATGGGAGCTGTGCCAGCCACCGCCGTAGCCCTCCTCGGTGCGGAAGCGGTGCAGCCCGGACGCCGACGTCTCCTCGAGACCCTCCGGGAAGACCCAGCCGCCGGTGAGACGGCCGCGGTACTCGTAGGCCGTACCGTCGGCGGTGCGGTGGCAGCCGTGGAAGTCGGACATGTTCGACTGGAAGCTGATGGCCGATTCGGTCCCGTCCTCCCCTCGCCAGCCGAGCTGCGCGGGCAGTGAGTGCTCGTCCCGGTCGAGGTGGAACACCAGCCGCGGGGCCTCCTGCCAGGAGGACGACGAGGAGTCGTGGGCGGCGCGGAGTTCCGTCCGGTAGGCGAAGACCGAGTTCCGGGCGGCCTGCGCCGCCAGCGCGCGCTCCGAGGCGCCCCGTTCGTCGACGGAGTCCAGGGTGATCCGGTAGAGCCGGAGCGTGCTGCGCGCCTCGGCCGAGGCGCGTATCTCCAGGGTGTTGGCCCCCGGCTTGAGCATGCCGGCCGGCACCGCGAACACGTTGTCCTGCGGAAGGTCCCCGCCGCCGGGCACGGTGAGGTTCTCGGCCAGCGCCTCGCCCTGGACGAGTACGTCGATCGGGGCGTGGCCCGGGGCGGAGCCGAGCCTGGAGACGAGGGCCGTGACGGTGAGCGTCGCCTCGGGGATGTCCTCCGGATCCGCCACCTCGAAGTCCAGCGTCACCGTCGCGCCCGCGTCCAGCGTCAGGTGGGATCCGCCGAACTCGGCGCGGTCATGCCTGACCACGGCGTTCGACAGCCGGGCCGGGTCGACGGAGAAGTCGGCGAAGGTGGCCTGCAAGCTCATTGCGTTCAGCTCCTGATGGTCAGTCAACAATGTTGTCACCAAAGGGAGGTGACGCGACCAGGTGGACCCTAGTGCCTCGCACCGACAGCGCCGTCTGCTCAAGTCCCGCCCCCGTTGCCGTGGTTCATGGATCGGATGGCCGTGCGCCCCGGCGAGGACGATGATGGCGGGCATGACGTTGTCGACGGCCTTCACGGAGTTGTTCGGTGTACGGCATCCGATCGCGTCGGCGCCGATGGGCGGATCGGCCGGTGGCGCGCTGACGGCGGCCGTCTCCCGGGGCGGCGGGCTCGGCCTCCTGGGCAGCGGCGACGGGGACCGGGACTGGCTGGCCCGCGAGCTGCCCCTTGTCACCGAAGGCACCACGGGGCCGTGGGGGATCGGGTTCCTGACCTGGCGGATCGACGTCGCCGCGGTGGAGCACGCGGTGGAGCACGGCCCCAGGGCGGTGATGCTGTCGTTCGGGGACCCGAGCCCGTACGCCGAACGCGTCCGCCGGGCGGGTGCGGTGCTGATCCTCCAGGTCACCGACCTGGAGGAGGCCCGGCGTGCGGTGGATCTGGGCGCCGACGTCATCGTGGCGCAGGGCACCGAGAGCGGGGGGCACGGCGCCCGGCACGGCCGGTCCACGCTGCCGTTCGTGCCGGTCGTGGTGGATCTGGCGGCACCGGTGCCGGTGCTCGCGGCGGGCGGGATCGCCGATGGCCGCGGGGTGGCCGCCGCGCTGGCCCTGGGCGCCGCCGGGGCGCTCCTCGGCACCCGCTTCCAGGCCACGGCCGAGGCCCTGGTCACCCCCTCGACGGCGACGGCCATCGTGCGGGGACGCGGTGAGGAGACCGAACGCAGCGGCGTGCTCGACATCGCCCGGGGTTCCCGGTGGCCCTCGCGGTACACCGCCCGCACACTCGGCCACCCCTTTCTCGACCGGTGGCGGGGCCGGGAGGCGGAACTGGCCGCCGACCCCGAAGCCGGACAGGCCTATCGGGACGGCGTGGCACGGGGCGAGATCCCCGCTCTGCCGCTGTGGGCCGGCGAGGGCATCGACCTCATCAACGACCTGCCCTCCGCCGCCGACCTCGTCGCCGACCTCGCCACGCAAGCCGAGGACGCGCTGGCCCGCGCGGGAAGACGATGACGCGGGCGGCCCGCCGCTCAGGAGCGCGCCGGCGGCAGCCCGTACGGCGGGGATGACGGCACGGTCCCGGGTCCGACCCCGGATCCGGTTGACGGTCGACGTTGTGACCGTTCACGATCGGGCCATGGACGCGACCGGTCACCCCAGCCCAGACAGCCCCTCGGATCCCGGACCGGAACCGCGTAAGGCGGCCAGTATCCGGGACGTGGCCCAGGCCGCCGGCGTCTCGTACCAGACCGTCTCGAGGGTCATCAACAGCCACCCGAACGTCCGCGAGGAGACCCGCAAGCGGGTCGAGGCGGCCATCGAGACACTGGGATTCCGACGCAACGCCACCGCGTTCGCGCTGGCCAGCGGAGTCACCCGGTCGGTCACCGTACTGACGTCGAACACCACCCTCTACGGCTATGCGGCCACTCTGCAGGGTCTGGAGGAAGCGGCCCGCGCCGCGGGTTACTCGCTGGGCGTGAAGCTGCTGACGCCCGAGGACGACCTGGACCGCACGCTCTCCTCGGCGGCCGACGGCGGCGGGCTGATGGTCATCGGCTTCGACCGGCTCGCCGCTTCGGCTCTGGACCGGGTCCCGGAGAACGTGCCGTGCGCCGCGGTCGTCGAAGCACCTTCACACGGCCGGACCCCACCCCGCCCGGCCGTCTGGGCCGACGACCGTGAAGCGGCCCGCGCCGCCACCGCGCACCTGCTGGAGCTCGGACACCGGACCGTCCACTACGTCGCGCTCCCGGCGTCGGTGGGCACCCGGCGCTCGGAAGGGCCGCGTGCGCAGGGCTGGCGGACCGCCCTGGAAGCGGCCGGCATCACTCCGCCCGAACCCCACGGCGGCAAGGGCTGGGACGCGCGGGTCGGCTACGACGCGGGACAGGAACTCGCCCGCGACCCGGAGGTCACGGCGATCCTGTGCGGCAACGACGACCTGGCGCTGGGCGTGCTGCGCGCCCTGCACCACGCCGGGCGGTCGGTACCGGGAGACGTCAGCGTCATCGGGTTCGACGACGCCCCGCACGCGGAGTTCGTCACCCCGTCCCTCACCACCGTCCGGATGGACTTCCAGGGGCTGGGCCGCGACGCCTTCGCCCTCCTGCGCAGCCTGTTGGAGAGCGACTACCGGCCCCCCGCTCCGACGTTCGTCGGCACGGCCCTGATCGTCCGCGAGAGCACGGGGCCCACCGACGCCTGACACCGGGCGTACGGTCAGTAGATTTCCGCCATGAGTGACGACGAGGAGTACCTGGAGAAGAGCCCGGCCGCCGCGCGGATGGGGAAGGCCGCCGAGTACCTGGTCGCGGCCTCCTGCATCCTCGCCACGGGCGGTGAGCTGAACGTCTCCACCTCGCTCGTGGACGACGAGGGCGTGGACCTCGTCTTCCACCGGCGCGGCAGTTCCACGACCCTGGCCGTGCAGGTGAAGGCCCGGATGTCCACGGGAACGCAGGTGCAGCAGGGCAAGTTGATGGCGTTCGTGCGGTCGCAGACGTTCCAGCCGCGCTCCGACCTGGACATGCTGTTCGTCGCCGTCGACGTGGAACTCGGGGCGATCATGAAGGCCTGGCTGATACCGAGCGCCGTCTTCGAGGCGATGGTGGCCGAACCCAACAGCAGGGGGCGCTACCGTTTCTCGGCTTCCATGAAGCAGGACTCCAAGGACCGCTGGACCCCGTACCGGCTGACAGCGGCCGAGCTTCCCCGGCGCATCCTCGCCCGCCTCGCCGAACTGTGAGCACGGCGTCCACCGAGCCCGTCGACGGCCACCGGCCGCATCCGCGGCGCCCGAACCCGCCTGGCACGGTTGAGTATCCGTACTCACCCCTGAACGCGCGCCCTGATCCATCGTGGAGATCACCGACCCGGACCGACCGGGACCGGCCCTGAACGACCCGGACCGAACCCGGACCGAACCCGAAGGACCCACGATGACCGATGCCTCGCGCTCGCACGGCCTCCCCCGCCCGCGCCGCCTTCTCGCGCTCGCCACGGACAGCTGGCCGGCCCGGGGCTATCTGGCCCTGGTCGCCGCCTCCGCCGCGGTCACGCCCCTGTTCCCGGAGGGCGGCTTCGCCGCGGACCCGCTGCTGCTCACCGCGCCCCTCTCCTTCCTGGCGGTGCTCCTCCCCTTCGGCCCCGGCACCGAGGGCGGCGCGGCGGTAGAGGGGGCGGCCCTCGGCTTCTGGGTCGGCTGGCTCCTGCTGTGCGCCCTCGTGAACGCCGCCGTACTCGGCGCCCTCGTCACGAGGTCCGCAGCCGTCGCGCCCTCCGGCCGCCGTACGCCCCTCCCCCGCGTCCCGGACCCCGCCGAGCGTCCCCGGCCGCGGCGGGCCCGGGCACTGCTGGCGCCCGCGGTGGACAACTGGCTCGCGCGCGGGTACCTCCTCGTGGTCGCGGCGGCGCTGGGCTTCTTCCTCTTCGCCGCGTACGTGCTGCCGGACCCGGGATTCGCCGGGATCTGGCCGCTCATGGCCACGGCACCGATCAGCGTCGTGGCCCTGCCGCTGTCGGCACCCGCGGAGTACTCCTCGCTCCCCTGGCTGAGCCCGTTGCTCTTCGCCGCCGGTACGTCCCTGGCAGGGCTGTTCAACGCCGTACTGCTCGGCCGGCTGGCGCACCGGCTGCGGGTGCGGGAACCCCGCCCGGCCGTCTGAGATCCGGCGCCCGCGGAACCCTCGGCCTCTGGTCGGTCAGGGGCCGGGCATGGGACGGACCGTGAGGATCTGCTGGGCGTGGCCGACCGGGCCGTTCACATCGTGCAGGACGGTGCTGGTCAGGCCCTGGCCGGTGGGGCCGAAGGTGACCGTGGTGTCCAGGCCGGTCCAGTGGCCCTCGGGCCCACCCCGAACGTCGAGGGGAGCCCAAATACTCGTATTCGCCGGATAAACGCTGTCCCGTCAGCCTATTCGGTGCACTCTCCTTCTTCCTGGACGAGCAGGGCCGTCACTCCCCCCACGGCGTGATCCCCCACCGCACGGTGTGCTGCTCGCCGGGGCCGAGGCCGATGATTCCGGTGCCGCTGCGGAAGGCGTCCGGCGGGCAGGTCATGGGCTCGACGGCGACCGCACGGCGGCGTTCCCCCGGCGGGAGGGTGTCGCCGGTGTAGAGCTGCACGTAGTCCGCGCCTTCGCCGAGCCACACGTCCGTACCGAACGCACCCGACGGGTGGGCCAGGCGCACCACCGCCCGGCCGTCCACGTCCCGGTCGAGGTCGCCGAAGGGCGTGTCCAGCCGGAGCGCACCGACAGCTCGCGGCGTTCGCAAGTCGTACTCGGTCCCGGCGACCGGTTCGGCGGCCACCGGCAGGCCGCGTTCGTCGGTGCGCAACCACGTGCGGGCGGGGACGGTCAGCACCGCCTGGTCGACGGCGGCGGTGCCCGCGGTGACGTAGGGATGCTGGCCGAAGCCGTAGGGTGCGGCGCTCTCGTCGAGGTTGCGCGCGGTGACGGAGACGTCGAGTCCGCGCTCGCCCAGGGCGTACTCGGCGCGGACGTGGAGGTGGAAGGGGTAGCCCGGCTGCGGCCACAGCGGAACCTCCAGGACAGCGCGGCTGTCGCTCGCCTCCACGACCTGCCACGCGACCCACCGGAGCAGTCCGTGGATGGCGTTGCCGCCGGCCGGCTCGGTGAGCGGCAGCTGCAGCTCCTGTCCGTCCCAGGAGTAGCGGCCGTCGCGGATCCGGTTGGGCCACGGCACGAGGATCTGGCCGCGTCCGCCGGTGATCCGGTCAGGTGCGGTGAATCCGTCGATCACCGTGCGTTGGCCGACCGTGTAGGACCGAAGGGCCGCGCCGAGCTCGACGACGACAGCACGGTGCGTGCCGTGAGAAAGGGTCAGCTGCCGTCCGGTGCGGCTCTCCTGCACGTGTGGCCTCCTCGGTCCGCCCAGCGTGCATTCTCAAAGAGCCGGCGTAGTGGTGACCTGCGGCGCCGGCTCTCCCGTCGGAAGCGTGTGGCCCCTCATGGACCGGGTCAAGCGCGACACGTTCTCGTCGGCGCGTACGCCGGGCAGGTTCGCCCGCTGAGGCCATAAGGGGATGCGGCGGTGCAGGCCAGGGTGCTCGCGCTGTCGTCTCCGGGGCCGGGGACGACGGCGTCACCCGTTGCTCGAACGCCCCCCGCGACGGCCGATGCGCCGCCAGACAGCCCGTTGGAATCTGAGCATCAGGACGCCCAGCAGGATCAGCAGCACGATGTTGGGCAGGAGTTGGGTCAGGGATCCGCGTGCCTCGCTCCAGCTGGAGAGCGCGCAGGAAACGCCGATGCCGGCGGCGGCGCGGCACTACGGTGCCCGAGCGCAGGAGCTCCCCCTTCCGCGACCGGCCGACTCCAGTAAGTAACGCTCGGCGGGCGGGGGGTCGGCAAGCCGAGTGTGCTGCTCGGGCTCCGGCACCCCCGGGCGCTTCGGTGGCTTCCGACGCGCAAGGATCACCCGACTGGCCGATAGTGGACGCAGGGGAAGCCCTTTTCCGAGACTTCGGAGCAGCTATGGACCGCTACCCTCCCATCGCCGAACACGGCCTGGTGGGCGACCTGCAGACCGCCGCGCTCGTCTCCTCGCAGGGTGTCGTGGACTGGTTCGCCGCTCCCCGGTTCGACTCGCCCAGCGTCTTCGCCGCTCTGCTCGACCACGACGGCGGCGGGTACATGCGGCTGGCTCCCGAACACCCGGACCTGACATGCAAGCAGCTCTACTACCCCGACACGGCCATTCTGGTGACCCGGTTCATGTCGCCGGACGGGGTGGGTGAAGTGGTCGATTTCATGCCTCCGGACCGCACCCGCACCGCGACCGACCGCCACACCCTGATACGCGTCGTACGGGCCGTGCGCGGCACCGTCGACTTCACGCTCGAGTGCCGACCGCGCTTCGACTACGGCCGGGCCGAGCACCGGCTGGAGCTCGGGGCCGGCGAGAACAGAGGCCTGTTCCGGTCCCCGGGCATGGACGCGCACCTGCAGACCTCTTTCCCGCTGGAGCGGGACGGCCAGGACGTACGCGGCAGGGTGACGCTGAGCGCCGGCGAGTCGGGAGGCGCCGTGTTCACCGTCTGCGCGTCCGGCGGCGAGGCGCCCGCGCCGCTCACGGCCGACGGGCTCACCGCACAGGTCGATGACACCGGCCGCTTCTGGCAGGACTGGTTGCGCCAGTCCCGCTATCGGGGCCGCTGGCCCGAGCTGGTGCACCGTTCGGTCATCACCCTCAAGCTCCTCACCTATGCCCCCACCGGCGCCCTCATCGCGGCGGCCACCATGGGCCTGCCCGAGCAGGTCGGCGGTGAGCGCAACTGGGACTACCGGTTCACCTGGGTCCGCGACGGCGCGCTGTCGGTGCGGGCCATGCTGGACCTGGGCTTCGTCGAGGAGGCCACGGCCTTCGTGCACTGGCTCATGGACAGGCTGCACGAGCGCGAGGGCAAGGAGGAGGAGCCGATCCAGACGATGTACCGGGTCGACGGCAGCCCCGACCTGCCGGAAGAGATACTCGAACACTTCGAGGGCTACCGAGGCTCCTTCCCCGTCCGCGTCGGCAACGGCGCCGCCGACCAGCTCCAGCTGGACATCTACGGCGAGGCCATCTACGCGGTGTCCCAGGGCCGCGAGATCATGCCGCAGGCGACCTACCCGGCATGGAAGGCGCTGGCCAGGATGCTTGACTGGTTCGCCGACGCCTGGGACCGGCCGGACGAGGGCATCTGGGAGACACGCGGGGGCCGTCAGGACTTCACCTACAGCCGGGTGATGTCCTGGGTCGCATTCGACCACGCGCTGAGCCTGGCCGAGCAGTTCCGCAGGCCCGCAGATCTGGTGAAGTGGCGCAGCGCCAGGGACGCCATCTTCGAGCAGGTCATGGACCGCGGCTGGAGCGAGAACGAGCGCGCCTTCGTCCAGCACTACGGAGGCGATGTCCTGGATGCTTCCCTCCTGCTCATGCCGAGGGTCGGCTTCATCGCCCCGAAGGACCCGGCCTGGCTTTCCACCCTCGACGCGATGGACCGCAAGCTCGTCTCCGACAGCCTGGTCTACCGCTACGACCCGGCGGCGTCGCCGGACGGACTGCGCGGCTCGGAGGGCACCTTCAGTCTGTGCACCTTCCTCTACGTCGATGCGCTGGCCCGGGCGGGGCGGCTGTCCCAGGCCCGCTACACCTTCGAGAAGATGCAGACCTATGCCAACCACGTCGGTCTCTTCGCCGAGGAGGTGGGTCCGAGTGGGGAGCAACTGGGCAACTTCCCACAGGCGTTCACCCACCTGTCGCTCATCATGGCGGCCACCACCCTCGACCGGGCGCTCGACGCGGAGCAAGGGCGCTGACCCGTGGCAACCCGTGCCCGTCCGACGGGACCGCCACGGCTGACCGAGGAGCAATTCGGTGTGCTGTACCGGCGCCTGCTCTCGCGCGCCGCCTGGGCCTCGGGCGAGCGGGGCGCTTTGGACGCGCTCACGCCTGCCCGGGTGGTGGCCGCCGCCCAGGAGGTGCGGAGCGGCCGGACGGTGACGCTCGCCGCGCCGGTGGAGACGCTGACCGGCCCGGACAATCCGGAGCCCGCGAAGCACCGGATGAGCGGGCAGCCAGGCGAAGGGGCCTCGAGCGGACTGCACTTCGCGAGGGACAGCTTCGCGATGAACGTGCACGGCGATGCCGACAGCCATCTCGACGCTCTGTGCCACGTGATCTACGACGGCACCCTGCACGGCGGCGTTTCCGCCAGCAGCGTCACGATGGGCGGGGCCACGGCGCTCTCCCTCGATGCGGTGGGCGACGGGATCGTGGGACGTGGCGTGCTGCTGGACGTTCCGCGGCTGCGCGGGGTGCCCTGGCTCGAACCGGGTGATCACGTGACCGCCGACGACCTCGCCGCGGCCGAGACCGCCCAGCACGCCCGCGTGGGAGAGGGCGATCTCCTCTTCGTCCGGGTCGGCCACCGCCGACGCCGCACCGAACTGGGAGCGTGGCACGCGGCACGTGAGCGCGCCGGGCTCCACCCGTCGGCGCTGGAGTTCCTGGCGGACCGGCGGGTCGCCGTGCTCGGTGGTGACGGGAACAACGACACGGCCCCGAGTTCCACCGAGGGTGTCGACTTCCCCGTGCATGTGCTGGCGGTCCACGCCATGGGCCTTCATCTGCTGGACTACCTGCAGTTCGAGGATCTGGCACCGGTCTGCGAGGCCGAGGGACGCTGGTCCTTCCTCTGCGTGATCGCGCCGCTGAGGCTGCCGGACGCCACCGGCTCACCGGTCAACCCGATCGCCGTCCTCTGACCCACCGGCTCAGAGCTCACGAGGCAGCACGGTGTGCTCCAGCGGCTCTCCGGCGTCGTAACGCAGCAGTTGGGTGCGGATCAGCCGTAGAGCCCGCGGCAGAAAAGCCGAGCTGTTGCCTCCGACGTGAGGGCTGATCAGCGTGTTGGGCGCGTGCCAGAGCGGATGCCCGGCCGGCAGCGGCTCGGGGTCGGTGACGTCGAGGGCCGTGCTCAGCCGTCCCGTCCTGAGTTCGGCGAGCAGCGCGTCGGTCTCCACCACCGCGCCCCTGGACACGTTGACCAGCAGGGCGCCGTCCGGCATGAGAGCGAGAAAGCCCGCGTCGACCAGGCCGCGGGTGTCGTCGGTGAGCGGGACGGTGAGCACCACGATGTCGGCGCGGGGCAGGAGTTCGGGCAGATCGGAGAGGGCGTGGACGGGGCCGCGCGCGGCAGTGCGGGCAGTCCGGGCGACCCGCAGGATGTCGCACTCGAAGGGGATGAGCCGGTCCTCGGCGGCGGCGGCGATGGAGCCGTAGCCCACGAGCAGGACGGTGCGGTCGGCCAGCGCCGGGTGGAAGCCGGACAGCCATTCCTCGGTCTCCTGGGCACGGATGAAGCCGGGGATTCCGCGCAGCGACGCGAGGGCGAGTGTCACGGCCAGCTCTGCGGTGCTGGCGTCGTGCACTCCCTTGGCGTTGCAGAGCACGACGCCGGCGGGAATGTACTTCACGAGTTCGTCGACACCGGCGGACAGGGACTGGACGACCCGCAGCCGCGGCATGCGCGGCAGCAGCGCCACCGCGACGTCCGTGCGGCCGTAGGGGATGACGAAGAACTCCACCTCCGCCAGGCTCTCGTCGGCGGGCGGATCGCCTGTGCCCTCCCACACCGCCACGGGCAGTCCCCCGGGCAGGCCGCCGATCCGTGAGGGCGGGTACGGAAGCAGGAACCTCGCGGCGCCCGGATCGGCAGGACGGTCCATCGGACTCATGATACAAATCTAGATGAATACCCTCAAAGCGCCCGAGTAGGCCCGGCTGTCCGTGTCGCTGCCGGCGCGAGCACACGGCGGCGATCTCCCAAGGCATCTCGACTCCCGCAGCGGACACCGCAGCTCACCCAGGGCCCGATGGCCTCGGAGGTTCACCATGGCCACAACCGATCCGGCACCCCCGGTCGTGGTGGTCATGGGCGTCTCGGGTTCGGGGAAGTCCACCGTGGGGCGGCTGCTCGCACAGCGGCTCGCGGTCCCCTTTCTGGAAGCGGACGACGTCCACACGGCCGCGAACCGCGCCAAGATGGCCGCAGGCCGGCCGCTCGACGACCAGGATCGTCGGCCGTGGCTGCTGTCCATCGCCGACCGGATCCGCGAGGCGACCGACGACGGCCGGGGCGGGGTGATGGCCTGCTCGGCCCTCAAGCACGAGTACCGGGATCTGTTCCGCAGCGCAGGCGCAGGCACGTGGTTCTTGTACCTGGCGCTCGACCGGGATACCGCCGCCCGGAGGGTCGCAGGCCGGGTGGACCATTTCATGCCCGCCCGGCTGGTGGACTCCCAGTACGCCGCTCTCGAACCCCTGCGTCCGAACGAGCCCGGCCTGACCGTCGACGCGGCGGCCGACCCGCAGACGATCGCCGACAAGGCGGCGCACGCCGTACGGGAGATCAGGTGACCGCGCACCTGTCCGGCTCCCGGGTCGCTCCTGCCCCACCCACCCGTTACGGTGAAATTTGGCGCTAAATGTTCCGATTGTCGATTACTTGTCCGGAGTGACGCGGCTCAGCGGCCCCCTCCGGGCGGGCACTGCGGCCCGGACAGCCGACGACTCCTAGGGACTGTTTCTCGGATCATGTTCGGAGCCAGATGGTGAGGGCTGCGAGGGTGACGGTGCCGAGGTAGATGTAGGCGCGTTTTTCGTAGCGG
>NZ_JBHVYO010000039.1:0-82716 GCF_042880655.1 Streptomyces sp. NPDC058295 | reverse complement strand
CCCAGGCCCTGGAGGGCCTGGGCGCGCCGCCTGTCGCGCGCCGGTGTGCCGAGTCAGGTGTTCACCGGCTCACCGGGTGCGGGTCGGTCAGTGGCGTCCGTCGCCGTGACCGCGGTCGTCGCCGTGACCGCGGTTGTCGCCGTGACCGCGGTTGTCGCCGTGGTGGCGGTTGTCGCCGTGGTGGCGGTTGTCGCCGTGGTGGCGGTCGCGGCCCCAGGACTCGTCGTCCACGAAGCGGCCGCGGTCGTTGCGCAGGGTGGCGGTGTCGGAGCGGTTGTCCCACACCTCCTTGTTACGGTCCTGGAAGAGGTCCCGACGGGTGTCGCGGCCCTCGCCGGTGTGGACGCGGACCGTGGAGCGGCCCTCCAGGCGGTAGTGGTGGAAGGTGTAGGTGCGACCGTCCTCGTTCCTGAGGGTCCAGCCGTCGAGGTTGACCGTGTGACGCGTGGTGTTGGTGAGTTCCACCCACTCCCTGTTCAGCGAGCTCCGGGAGCGGTCGTCACGTCCCGGGGCGTCGTACTGGACGGCGCTGATCCGCACCTCCGGGCGGTCGGGACGAGCGTGGTCGGACGCGGACGCCGGCAGTGCCATCGCGCCGACCAGGGCGCCGGCCGAGAGGGCGGCGGCGGTCAGGCGACGAGCGGTGACAGAAGCGGAAGTGGACAAAGAGTTCCCCTGGGATGTGCGGGCACCCTCCCACAGCGGCCCTTGCGGACGCCGTGGGGGTTGGTGCGATGTGCGGGTGCGGTCGGCTGGCCGCAGACACACTCTGTCCACGGAGTGCGGGAGATGGGTAGGAAACGTGGCGTGTGTTACCTGTTGTCCATATCTCTGTGACTCTCGGCTGCAACGTCCATTTAGGTGACTAAGTACTGAAGTTGACGTTCCGACAGCTGATGACCCCTTGCGGGAGTTGGCCTCTGCGGCCCGGACGCCATGGCGCGCCACCCCACCGGGAGACGGGCCGTCACCCGAAAGTGAGTAACGGCCGACTGTCCGCTGTCACGCTCCCGTCGCCGGGTGCCGTCGCTCAGTGGGCGCGGACGGCGTCGGCCGGCGCGGTGCGCAGTGCCTGGCGGGTGGGGAGTTCGATGGTGAGGAAGGCCGTGACGGTGACCATGAGGGCGAGGCCCGGCAGGAGCCAGACGGGGCCCGCGGGCCAGGGGCGGCCGAGGAAGCCCTGGCCCAGCAGGGCGAGGGGGAGCGCGGAGAGCAGCAGGGCGGTGACGAGTGCGGTGGCGGCGGTCACCGCGGCCTCGCGGCGCATCATCGACCGGATCTGCCGGGGCGTGGTGCCGTTCAGCCGGAGGGCGCCCAGCTCGACCCGGCGCTGGGCGGTGGCCGCGACGAGCTTGTTGGCGATGCTGAGCAGCAGGTAGACGAGCAGGACCACGATGGTGGCCAGGTTGATCCACACCTCGGGCGGGGCGTCCTCCAGGCCGTCGGCGGCCGGCAGGTTCGCGGGCTGGAGCGCCAAACCGGGGCGGGACGCCGCGAGGGCCGTGAGGCTCTGCCGGGCCGTCGCCGTGCCGTCCGTACGGATCAGCAGGGACTGGTCCAGCGTCGTCGTGATGTGTCCGGCGGCCAGGTCGTGGGAGAGCACCACCGCGCCGAAGCCGAGGCCGCGGCCGTACACGGCGACCACCTCGGCGTCGACCCGCGCGCCGTCGCCCAGCACCAGGCTCACCCGGCGGCCCACCGTCGCGGAGCGGGTGCGGGCGGCGTCGCTGCTGACGGCGACGGTGGCCCCGCGCAGGCGGCCCAGGCTGCCGTCGCGTACGTCGAGATCGAGGACGTCGGAGGCGTCCGGGGTGAGGACCGTCGCGGGACCCGACTCGCTCACCGTGTCGCCGAACTCCCGGTACTGCCACACCACGGTGGTCGTGCCGACCGGGGCCGCGGCCCGTACGCCGGCCGTGTTCCGTACGGCGGCGAGCGTGCCGGTGGGCAGTCCGCCCAGGCCGGGAGCGGTCAGGCGCTGCTGGGCGAGGGTGGCGGTGCGGGTGTCGTCGGCGGTGGCGGCCAGCACGGTGGTCTGGGTGAGGGTGTACGTCAGCACGAACACGACCGCCATGGCCAGGGTGCTGACGATCCCCGCGTTGCGCAGGGCGTACGCGCGCAGGTTGGCCATCGCCAGCCAGGTGGGGGCGGAGGCACCCGCCCCCGTCACCCGGGCCGCGGCGCCGCCGACACCCCGGACCAGCGCCGGGCCGGCCAGCGCCAGGCCGATCGCCCCGAGGATGCCCGCGATGGACGTGGCCGTCGCGCCGATGACCGTGCGGGAGAAGAGCGGCAGCGCCGACATGACGCTCGCCGCGACGATGACCAGCACACCGACGCGTGTCCGGGTCCGCGACGGCTCGCGCGGCTCGCTGCGCGATTCCGCGACCGCTTCGGTGGCCGGCATCCGCGAGGTGCGCCAGGCCGAGCAGCGGGCCGACACCTGGACCGCCAGGACCAGCAGGAGGATCGCCGCGAGCGCGGGCAACGGGCTGTAGGTCAGGGGGAGTTCGGACGGCACGACCGCGCGGTCCGCGAGCAGTCGCCGGAACTGCCCGGCCAGCACATAGCCGAGTCCCACGCCGGGCACCAGGGCCACGGCCGCAACGACGGTGGACTGGGCGGCGGCCAGGCGGCGGATCTGCTTCGGGGTCGCGCCGACGGCCCGCATCAGCGCCAGGTCGCGGCGCTGTCCGCCGATCGACACGGCCAGCGCGCTCGCCATCACGAACCCGGTGATCAGCAGGACGATCCCGGAGAGCGAACCGGCGAGGAGGACCAGCAGCGAGCGGGACGCGCCGGCGCCGGGTGCGGCCGTGTCGCCCCGGTCGGCTCCGGTGACGGTCAGCAGCCCGGTGCCCTGCAGCCTCGTCCGGACCTCGGCGGCGACGCGCCGCTCGGCGCCGGGCTCGGTGCGCAGACCCACCAGGTCGACGCGGTCCGCGTGACCGGCCAGGCGGGCGGCAGTCGCGTCGGCGAAGAAGAGGCCCGCATCAGGCGTGCCGACGACCGCCGAGACGCGGTAGCCGGCGGCGGGCCGGCCGTCGACGACGACCCGCACGCTGTCGCCCGCCTCGATCCCCGCCGCGGCGGCGGTGGCGCTGTCCACGGCGACCTCGCCGGAACCGGTCGGCGCGCCGCCGTCGGGATGCGCGCCGGCCGGCGGCTTCGCCAGCTTCGTCGAGGACCAGCCGTGCCCCGCCGCCTGGGGGTTCTGGACCGGTACGACCTGGCCGCGGGCGTCGAGGAGCGCCGCGGGGAAGCTGAGGTCGCCCACCGCCGCCGTGACACCGGGCAGCCCGGCCAGTTGGCCGACCAGGCGGGACGGGATCCTGCGCCGCTCCGGGAGCGCGAGCGGCAGGTCACCGGGCGGACGGAACTCCTGGTCGGCCGTGACCACGACGTCGGCGCCGTCGAGCCGGCCGGCCGGCAGATGGGAACGGAGGCCGGACTCGGCCAGCACGCCGGTGGCGGTGACCAGTGCCGCACCGCCGAGGACCGCGCAGGCCACGGCGATCAGCGCGGTGATCCGGTGTCCGACCATCCGTATCGCGAGACGGAACATGACTCAGACCTCTCCCAACGCGACGAGGCGGCCTGCCAGTTCGGGGGCGGTCGGCGCCTCGACGGCCTCGACCACCCGGCCGTCGGCCATCACCAGGACGTGGTGCGCGCGGGCCGCGGCGGCGGGATCGTGGGTGACCATCACCACCGTCTGGCTCAGGTCGGCGACCAGGTCGCGCAGCAGGTCAAGGACCTCGTGGGCGCTGCGCAGGTCGAGCGCGCCGGTCGGCTCGTCGGCGAACACGACGGCCGGCCTGGTCACCAACGCCCGCACCACGGCCGCACGTTGCTGCTGACCGCCGGAGAGTTCGGCGGGGCGGTGGGTCAGCCGGTCGGCCAGTCCGACCCGTTCCACCAGCGTCCGCAGCCAGTCGTGGTCCGGGCGGCGTCCCGCCAGCCGCAGTGGCAGCGTGATGTTGTCCTCGATGCTGAGCGAGGGGATCAGGTTGTACGCCTGGAACACGAAGCCGACGCGTTCCCGGCGCAGTTCGGTGCGCCGGGTCTCGTTCAGCCCGGCGATCTCGTGGCCGTCGATGCGGACGCTGCCCGAGGTCGGGGAGTCCAGCCCGGCGGCACAGTGCATCAGCGTGCTCTTGCCGGAGCCCGACGGCCCCATCACGGCGAGGAAGGTGCCGCGTTCCACGGTCAACGACACGTCGTCCAGGGCCCGTACGCCGCCCGGGTAGGCCTTGCTGACGCCGGTCAGGGCGATGGCGGCGGTCATCGACGGCCCCGCACGTTGCGTACGACGAGGGTGCCCGCGCACAGGACGGTGATCGCGCCGCAGACCAGGTGCACCCAGGTGTCGGCCCCGCCGAAGGAGGCCGCCATGTTGGTGACCGCGCTGGTCACCACCACGGCCCAGAGCAGCGTGCGGGCGATCTCCCCACGGGTCAGCCGCTCCGGATCGGTGGTCGTCGTCTTCGTCATGGGGGCCTTCTCCCGGGTCCTGTGCCGTTCGTGCTGTCGTCACCGACGCTATGGATCGGCACCCCTCGCGGCCGATCCCGCAGCCCGCCCGGTTCGAGGTACAGCAGGCTGTACCTCTCCCGCCGCCCACCCCACGCGCGGCACACGCATGACGGCGAACCAGCCTGCGGCATAAGGTCGTTCGGGACGCGGGAAACGGGACGCGGGAAACAGGAAACGGGACGCGGAGCAGGAGGGAGGGCGCGATGGCGGTCCAGCGGGACGCGGCGGTCGACCCGGTTGCCGACCCGGTTGCCGACCCGGTTGCCGCCGACCGGTCGGTGGGCCTCGGGGACGAGAGTCTCAAGGACATCGTCGTCCGCACCCTCGGTGCCGCGGGCGCCGCGATCGCCCAGCTCGCCTCCGGGCTGAACACGGCAATGCTCGCCCTGCTCGTCCTGCTCTGGCTGGCCGTCACCGCCGTGACGAGCGTGGTCGGGGTGGGACTGCTGACGGTGCCCGTCCTGCTGCGCGCCCTGCATGCCGTGGCCGGCCGGGAACGCGACCGGCTCGGCCGCTGGGGCCCCGAGGTCGTGGCCCCGCAGCCCCCGCCCACCCGGCTGCGGCTCGCCCTCGTCGACGCCACCACCCGCCGCGAACTGCGCTGGCTGGTCCGGCACGCCACGCTGGGGATCCCGCTCGGGCTGCTCGGCGTCTACCTGCCGATCGCCGCCGTGCGCGACACCACCTTCCCGCTGTACTGGACGTTCCTGCCCAAGGGCGCGACCGCCACCTCCCTGGCGGTCGGCAGCGCGCACTCCTGGCCGGCCGCCCTCGCCGTGGCGCTGCTGGGCGTGGGCTGGATCGCCATCATCCTGGGGCTGGCCCCCGGTATGGCCCGGCTCCAGGCCCGGCCTGGACGCGGGCTCCTCGCGGCCGGTCCGGAAACGGATCTGTCGCTCCGGGTCGCCGAACTCACCGCCACCCGCGCCGCCGCCCTCGACGCCCACGCCACCGAACTGCGCCGCATCGAGCGCTCCCTGCACGACGGCGCCCAGAACCGGCTGGTCTCCGTCACCGTGCTGGTCGGGGCGGCCCGCCGGATGGTGGCCCGTGACCCGGCCGGCGCCGACGAGCTCCTGGAGCGCGCCCAGTCCGCGGCCGAACAGGCGCTGGCCGAACTGCGTACGGTCGCGCGCGGCATCCTGCCGCCGGTGCTGGCCGACCGGGGGCTCGCGGGCGCCCTCTCCGGTCTCGCCGCGGACTGCGCGGTGCCCTGCCGGATCGACGTGGACGTGCCCGAACGCTGTGCCGCCTCCGTCGAGGCGAGCGCCTACTTCGTGGTCGCCGAGGCCCTGACCAACATCGCCAAGCACAGCGGCGCCGGACACGCCGTCGTCACGGCCCGCGGGCGGGACGGCCGCCTCCTGCTCCGCGTCGAGGACGACGGCCGGGGCGGCGCCGCAGCGGACGGCGGGACCGGACTCACCGGCATCCGCCGCCGGGTCGCGGCGCACGACGGCCGCCTCTCGCTGGCGAGCCCGCCCGGCGGCCCGACCGTCCTGGAAGTGGACCTGCCCTGTGGATCGTGAGCCGTGCATCGTGAGCTGTGGAGCATGTGAGTTGTGGAGCATGAGTTGTGGAGCGTGAGATGCGGATCGTGATCGCCGAGGACGACCCGTTGCTGCGCGAGGGGCTCGCCCTGCTGCTGCGCGCCGAGTCCCTCGACGTGGTGGCCACCGCCGGCACCGCCGACGAGGCGCTGGACGCCATCGACGTGCACGAGCCGGACGTCGCCATCCTCGACGTCCGGATGCCGCCGACCCACACCGACGAGGGGATCGTCGCGGCGGTCGAGGCCCGGCGCCGGCGGCCCGGTCTGGCCGTGCTCGTGCTGTCCGCGTACGTCGAGCAGAGCTTCGCCACCGAACTGCTCGGCGGCGGTGTGCAGGGGCTCGGCTATCTGCTCAAGGAGCGGGTCGGCCGGGTCGAGGAGTTCCTGGACGCGCTGCGGCGGGTCGCGGCGGGCGGCACCGCCATCGACCCCGAGGTCGTCGCCCAGTTGTTCACCCGCTCGCGCCAGGACACCCGGCTGGAGCGGCTCAGCCCCCGTGAGCGGGACGTGCTGGCCCTGATGGCCGAGGGGTTGGGCAACTCGGCCGTCGCCGAGCGGCTCGTCGTCACGGACGGCGCCGTCCACAAACACATCCGCAGCATCTTCGCCAAGCTCGACCTGGCCCCGACGGACCAGGTGGACCGGCGGGTCGCGGCCGTCCTGCGGTATCTGGAGGCGGTCGGCGCGGGAGGTCAGTCGGCCGGTGCGCCACGGGGCCGGATCAGCCCGCTCTCGTAGGCCAGGATGGTCGCCTGCACCCGGTCCCGTAGCCCCAGCTTGGTGAGCAGCGCGTTGACGTGGGTCTTGACCGTTCCGGTGGTGACGCCCAGGGCGGCCGCGATCTCCGCGTTGGCCAGGCCCGAGGCGATGTGCAGCAGCACTTCCCGTTCGCGTGGGGTGATGCCGCCGAGGGCGCCGGTGACGACGGGCGGCGGGGGCGCGCCCTGGGCGAAGGTGTCGATCAGACGGCGGGTGACGGCCGGGGCGAGGATCCCGTCGCCGGACGCGACGACACGCAGCGCGGTCAGGAGTTCCTCCGGCTGGGCGTCCTTGAGCAGGAAGCCCGAGGCGCCGGCGCGCAGCGCCTCGTACACATAGGCGTCGAGGTCGAAGGTGGTGAGCACCAGGACGCGGGGTCCCGACTCCGGCGCGGTGATGAGACGGGTGGCGGTCAGGCCGTCCATGCCGGGCATCCGGATGTCCATCAGGACCAGGTCGGGTGCCTCGCGGCCGGCGAGTTCCACGGCGCTCGCGCCGTCCCCGGCCTCGCCGACCACGGTCAGGTCGGGTTCGGCGTCGACGATGGCGGCGAACCCGGCACGGACCACTGCCTGGTCGTCGACGACCATCACGCGTAGGGCGACGGGGACACACCTCCTGGTCCGGGGCCGGACCCGGTCCGGCCGGCAGCGGCAGCGGCAGCGGCAGCGACGCCCTCACCGTACCGGCCGGTTCGAACGCGGCAGAACCTTCCCCGGCGGGTCGTCTCTACCCTGCGGTAGAGGCTCCGTTCCTCCGCCGCGCCGACGATTCGCCGTCCGGCCGACGGAATGCTGAAGGCCATGGACATCACCTCGCTCACCGTCGTACTCAGCGTGGTCGTGATCGTCGCGGCCTCGGTCCTCACCGCCTCCAACGAACCCCCGCTGTGGGTCTACCTGCTGACCGGCGCCGTCTCCCTGCCCCTGAGCCACGTCCTGCTCGGCACGCGCTACCTCAGCTCCACCGTCGGGGACAGCGGCGTCGCCCCGTGGGTCGTGCGGCTCGCCGTCATCGGCACCCTCACGGCCGCGTTGAGCTTCTTCGTCGGCGGGGACGGCCGCGGGCGCGCCGAGGACGAGGACCGCGTTACCGACGGCTCCCCGTCCTCCCGTGCAACGGCCTGAGCGGGATCGCGCGCCGGGCGGGACCTCGCGGACCCGGCCTAGAGGTAGTCCTCGAGGCGGCCGACCGTGAAGCCCTGTTCCTGGATGTGCCGCAGCAGGTTGGCGGTCATCTCGGTCATGGTCGTGCCCTTGAGCTCGGACGGCCCGCGGAAGTGGGCCAGCACTATGTCGCCCGGGTGGAGCTTCTTGTCGCCGCGCTGGTACTGCATGTTCTTGATCTGCATGGACTCGCGCCACAGGACGATCGCCTCGACACCGCAGGACGCGGCGGCGGCCCGGGTGTCCTCGTTCCAGTTGCCGTAGGGCGGCCGGAACAGGCGCGGCAGGGTGCCGTATCGATCCTTCAGCTTGGTCTGCTGGCCGCAGATCTCCTGCTTCTGCGCGGCCGCGTCCAGGGTGCGGAGGTTCGGGTGGTTCAGCGTGTGGTTCTGGACGCCGTCGCCGAGGGCCTGGAGCTTGCCGAAATAGCCGTAGTCGGCGCGGATGGCGGAGTCCGTCAGGAACATCGTGAAGGGGATCTTCAGCTCCCGCATCATCGTCACGAACTCCGGGTCCTTCTCCGCCCCGTCGTCGAAGGTGAGAAAGACGATCTTCTCCTGGGTGGGTATCTCACTGATCACCGGCACCCGGCCGCCGGCGGCCGGCAGCCCGACCGGCTTGGCGTCGGGCGGGGCGGGCGGGGCGGCCAGCGGCTCGATGCCCCACTTGGCGTACGCGGCCTCGACGCCCGCACGCGCGCCCGCCTCGCCGCCGGGCGCCTGGGCGGGCGGTGCGGAGCGGGACGGCTCGGCGGGACGGCGGGACTCCGCCGGGGTCTCGGCCGTGCAGCCCGTCGCCACGCTCGTCGCGAGAAGGACGCAGGCCAGCGCCGCCCCTCTGATCCGCCTGTCCATCGTGTGCACCCCATGTCGTCCGTACGCCTCGCCCGTCCACTGCTTGATGTCGAACGGACGTCCGAGGTTCCGCCCCGGAGCGGACCGGGTGCCGCGGCTCCCGGCGCGGGCGGACACGGGATGATGGCCGGCATGCGCATCCGCATCGACGCCGTCGACCTGCCCGGCCTCACCGGACCGGCCTCCGCCGACGGGAGGGTCCCCGCGTACGGCAACCTGCACGTCGCCGTGCAGCGCCGCGACCGTCCGGCCGAACTGCTCGAACCGCAGCCCGGCGACGCGCCGTCCGCGACCTGGACGCTGGAGTGCACCACCAGCGCCTCGGCGACCGGCATCGAGGTCAGAGGGCCCTATGTCCAGGACCGTCTGGGCCGGCGGTTCGTCTACCTGTCGTGGGGCACGGTCGACGAGGCGGGCGTCTTCACGATGTTCCGCCGCGCCAAGCTCATGCTCGACGCCGTCCCCGCCGACGTGCTCGCCGCCGCCGCGCGGGACGGACTGCTGGTCGGACGCCTCGGGCTGACCGACGCGCAGGGCGGACCCCTCTGCGCCCGCGTCGAGCCCCCGCGCATCACCTGGACCGCCGAACGCGCCGAGTAGAGCGGCATCGCTACGCTTGGCGTTAAGCGCCTATTGCGGGGCAATGGCGGACAAATGTCCTAAGGAACCGAAGATGGGTCTCGGTGCCGGCCTTCGGGCCTTGAAGCGCAGGTCCCTCACCCGCGCGTCCGTGGCGGTCGCGGCCGCCGCCGGTCTGGCCCTGGGCGGGGCCTGCGGCGGAGGCGACGGAGACGACGACGGCGACGGAGGTCTCGCCGTCGGGGTGCTGCTCCCGGGGGGCGGGGCCTCGCGTTTCGGACAGTTCGACCGGCCCCTGCTCGTGCAGCAGCTGAAGCGGCTCTGCCCGGACTGCCCGGCGCCGACCGTCGCCGCCACGTCCGACCCGGCCGTCCAGCGGCAGCAGATCGAGTCCATGATCACGCGACGGATCGACGTCCTGATCCTCGCCGCCGTCGACCCCCAGCTGCTGCGCCCGTCGGTCGAGGCCGCCCACCGGGCCGACATCCCGGTCGTCGCCTACGACCGGCTCGCCCAGGGCCCGATCTCCGGTTACGTCACCTTCGACGGCGCGACGGTCGGCAGGCTCCAGGGCGAGGCCCTGCTGAAGGCCATGGACGGCGAGGCGCGCGGCGACCGGATCGTCATGATGAACGGCGCCACGACCGACCCCAACGCCGGCTGGTTCAAGCGGGGCGCGCTCTCCGTCCTCGAGGGCAAGGTCGAGATCGGCAAGTCGTACGACACCGTCGGCTGGCGCCCGGAGAACGCCTTCGTGAACATGAAGAACGCCATCGCCGCCCTGGGCGCGGACGACATCGACGGCGTCCTGGCTGCCAACGACAGCCTCGCCGGAGCCGTGGTCGCCGCCCTCAACGCCGCCGAGGTCAGACCGCTGCCCCCGATCACCGGTCAGGACGCCGACCTCGCGGGCGTGCGGCGCATCGTCCGGGGCGACCAGTACATGACCGTCTACAAGCCGTTCGGGCCCGCGGCCGGCGCCGCCGCGAAGATGGCCGTCGCCCTGGGGCGCGGCGAGTCGGTGGACTCCCTCGCCTCGGGCACCGTCGACAACGCCACCACCGAGGACATCCCGGCGGTTCTGCTCCCCTCGGTCCCGGTGACCGTCGGCAACATCAAGGACACTGTGGTCAAGGACGGTATGTACACCATCGACCAGATCTGTACCCCCGAGCTCAGGTCCGCCTGCGACCAGGCCGGACTCACTTGACGCGTCTTCCCCGAAGCGGAAGGAGGTGACCCCGTGGCGGCTCAGCCCCTGCTGGCGTTGCGCGGTGTCTCCAAGCGGTTCGCCGCCGTCCAGGCGCTGGAGGACGTCGAGCTGGAGATCAGGGCCGGGGAGGTGGTCGCCCTGATGGGCGACAACGCCGCCGGCAAGTCCACCCTGGTCAAGGTGATCTCGGGAGTCGGGCCCGCGGACAAGGGCCTCATCGAGTGGCAGGGCGGTGCCGTCCAGATCAGGCGTCCCCAGGACGCCCAGGTGCTGGGGATCGCGACCGTCTACCAGGACCTCGCGATGTGCGGCAATCTCGATGTCGTCGCCAACCTCTTCCTCGGCCGGGAGATCCACCGGCTCGGCATCCTCGACGAGGTGGAGATGGAGCGCCGCACCCGTGAGCTGCTCAAGACCCTGTCCATCCGCATCCCCGACGTGCGCGTGCCGCTCGCCACGCTGTCCGGCGGCCAGCGGCAGGTCGTCGCGATCACCCGCTCGTTCCTCGGCGAGCCCCGGCTCGTCCTGCTCGACGAGCCCACCGCCTCCCTGGGCATCGAGCAGACCAGCCAGCTCCTGGACCTCATCGAGGAGCTGCGCGACCAGGGCCTCGGGGTGCTCCTCATCAGCCACAACATGGGGGACATCAAGGCCGTCGCCGACCGGGTCGCCGTCCTGCGCCTCGGCCGCAACAACGGCTTCTTCGACGTGAACACCACCTCCCAGGAACAGATCATCTCCTCGATCACGGGCGCGTCGGACAACGCCGTGGCGCACCGCACGAGCCGCCCGGAGGAAGCATGGCCCTGAGGGGGAGGAGGAACCGGACCCGCGCCACCGATGCCCCGCCCGCCACCGAGGGGGAGGACGACGGCCACCGGGGCCACGCCGGACGCCTCGGGGCGTACGCCGGTCGCCTCGGAGCGCCTGCCGGACCTCTCGGAGCGCCCGCCGAAGCGGTGCGCCGCAGGCTGCGGGAAAGGGGGACCGGCCCCGTCCCGGTCCTGCTCGCCCTCGCCGTGACCTGGATCGTCTTCCAGGCCCTCAACGACAACTTCCTCTCGCCGCGCAACCTGTCCGTCCTCAGCGTGGACATCGTCGGGACCGGCATGGTCGCCGTCGGCATCGTCTTCGTCCTGCTGATCGGCGAGATCGACCTGGCGGTGGGCTCGCTCGCCGGCCTGGCGGGCGCCGTGTTCGCGTCCCTGAACGTGAACCTCGGGATGCCGGAGTGGCTCGCCGTGCTCGTCGCGGTGCTGTGCGGCACGGCCGCCGGGGCCGTCCACGGGTTCTCCTTCGCCAGGATCGGCGTACCCGCGTTCGTCGTGACCCTCGCCGGCCTGCTGGTCTGGAACGGCGTGATGCTCTACCTGCTGGGTCCCGACAGCTCCATCACCTTCAGCGAGGACGGGCTGGTCGCCACCCTGACCAGCCGCTACTTCGACTCCGCCGTCGCCGTCTACGGGCTGGCGGCGCTCTGCACGGCCGCGTACCTCCTCGTCTCCCTCCACGACCGCGGGCGCCGCGCCGCCGCCGGGATGCCGTGCCGGCCGATGGGCGGGATCTGGGCGCGTACGGCCCTGCTCGCGCTGGTCTCGTTCTCCGTCGTCTACGTGCTGGGCCGGTTCGAGGGGCTGCCGCTGGCGCTGCTGATCTTCCTGGCGGTCGTCGTCGCCTCGGACCTCCTGCTGCGCCGCACGCCCTACGGCCGGCAGGTCCTCGCGCTGGGCGGCGGGGCGGAGGCGGCCCGCCGGTCCGGCGTCGACGTGGCGCGCGTGCGGATCTCGGTGTTCATGGTGTCGGGGACCCTGGCCGCGGTCGGCGGCCTGTTCATCACGTCGCGGCTCACCTCGGCGAGTCAGATCTCCGGCTCCGGTGTGCTGCTGATCAACGCCATCGCCGCGGCCGTCATCGGCGGCACCAGCCTGTTCGGCGGACGCGGCTCGACCTGGTCCGCGCTGCTGGGGGTGCTCATCATCCAGTCGATCGGCTCGGGCATGGCACTGCTGGGGGTCGAGCCCCCGGTGCAGTTCATGATCACGGGCGGGGTCCTGTTCACCGCGGTCGTCTTCGACTCGCTGACGCGGCGCTCCGCGGAGTCGCGCGGACGGTTCTGAAGGCCGTGATGACGGCGATGCCGTCATCGCCTCGAACACAGGGGCGAGCGTAGCCTCCACCCGGCCTCCGACCGCTCCGCTTCCGGGCATCGGAAGGGTCTGGAAAGATCGGCGAAGTTTCGAAACATTCGAAGAATTGACCCGACGTCTCTTGATCTTGCCTTTACCGATCTTGCTCCGGTGAATTGATGAATTCGAGCAGATACAGCTACTGAGCAGCAAAGACAATCACAGGGGCACCATTTTTGCGCTTCGAATGTTTCGAAGTGAAAACCGAAAGTATTGACAGTTGTCGTGCCCCGGCCAACACTGGCGCCGTCATCGGCCGTATGAGGACGAGGAGGAAGCACGCACATGAAAACCGCACCCGCACAGCGACTCAGGCTGCTCATCAGCGGTGTCTGCACCATGCTGCTGGTCGCCGTGGCCGCGCTCACCCTGCCCGGCACCGCGCACGCCGACACGGTCGTCACCACGAACCAGACCGGCACCAACAACGGGTACTACTACTCGTTCTGGACGGACTCGCAGGGCACGGTCTCCATGAACCTGGGCTCCGGCGGCAACTACAGCACCTCCTGGAGCAACACCGGGAACTTCGTCGCCGGCAAGGGCTGGAGCAACGGTGGCCGCCGGAGCGTCACCTACTCGGGCACCTTCAACCCGTCCGGCAACGCCTACCTGGCCCTCTACGGGTGGACGTCGAACCCGCTCGTCGAGTACTACATCGTCGACAACTGGGGCACCTACCGGCCCACGGGCACCCACATGGGCACCGTCACCAGCGACGGCGGCACCTACGACATCTACAAGACGACGCGCTACAACGCCCCGTCCGTCGAGGGCACCAAGACCTTCGACCAGTACTGGAGCGTCCGGCAGTCGAAGCGGACGGGCGGCACCATCACCACCGGCAACCACTTCGACGCCTGGGCCCGCGCCGGAATGACCCTGGGCAGCTTCAACTACTACATGATCCTCGCCACCGAGGGATACCAGAGCAGCGGCAACTCCAACATCACGGTGGACGGCACCGGTTCGGGCGGCGGCACCGGCGGCGGGAGCAGCGGCTGCAGCGCGACCCTGTCGGCGGGCCAGCAATGGAGCGACCGGTACAACCTCAATGTCGCGGTCACCGGCTCCAGCAACTGGACCGTCACGATGAACGTCCCCTCCCCGGCGAAGGTCCTCTCCACCTGGAACACCAGCGCCAGTTACCCCAGCGCCCAGGTGCTGACCGCCAAACCCAACGGCAGCGGCAACAACTTCGGCGTCACCGTCCAGCCCAACGGCAACTGGAGCTGGCCGACGGTCTCCTGCACCGCGAGCTGACCCCCACACCCCGCACCAGGCTGGAGGACCACCCCGCATGAGCACCAGACCACATCTCTCCTCACGCGCCCTGGTCACGAGGCTGGTCGTCGTCACGACGGCCGCCGCGTGCACCCTCACCGTCCAGGGCGCCGCCGCCCCGGCACAGGCCGCCACCTGCAACGGGTACGTCGGGCTCACCTTCGACGACGGCCCGGGCGGCACCACGACGGCCCTGCTCAACGCCCTCACCCAGAACGGGCTGCGGGCCACGATGTTCAACCAGGGCCAGTACGCCGCCGCCAACCCGTCCCTGGTCCGGGCCCAGGTGAACGCCGGCATGTGGGTCGGCAACCACAGCTACACCCACCCGCATCTGACCCAGCTCGGCCAGTCGCAGATCGACTCGGAGATCTCCCGGACCCAAGCGGCCGTCTCCGGAGCGGGCGGCGGCACCCCGGTGCTGTTCCGCCCGCCCTACGGCGAGACCAACGCGACCCTGAAAGCGGTCGAGGCCAAGTACGGACTGACCGAGATCATCTGGGACGTCGACTCGCAGGACTGGAACAACGCGAGCACCGACGCGATCGTGCAGGCCGCCGGCCGGCTCACCAACGGCCAGGTCATCCTCATGCACGACTGGCCCGCCAACACCCTCGCCGCGATCCCGCGCATCGCGCAGGGTCTGGCCGCGCGCGGCCTGTGCGCCGGCAAGATCTCCGCGCAGACCGGGCGGGCCGTGGCCCCCGACGACAGCGGCGGTGGCGGCGGCGGCACCGGCGGCTGTACCGCGACCCTGACCGCCGGACAGCAGTGGAGCGACCGCTACAACCTCAACGTCGCGGTCACCGGCTCCAGCAACTGGACCGTCACGATGAACGTCCCCTCCCCCGAGAAGATCATCGCCACCTGGAACATCAGCGCCACCTACCCCAGCACCCAGGTGCTCACCGCCAAGCCCAACGGCAGTGGCAACAACTGGGGGGTCACCGTCCAGACCAACGGCTCCTGGACCTGGCCGACGGTCACCTGCACCGCGACCTGACCCGGCCGGCACGTCACACCGCACACCGCACCCGTAACACCGCACCCATGGCGCGGCGACCCCCGGCCGCCGCGCCACAGCACGGCCCGGCGTTGCCGGTGAGGCATTATCTGTTGTCGCAAAGTGAGAAATGGACGGGACACGCGATGAGTATTTCTCGGCCGACAGACGGAGCGTAATTATCGGTCACGCAACGTCGATCGCGGCATGCTACTGTCTTTAGCAGTTGCAGTTGTGGTCTCCAGAAGGTTTTTTCCGACGGGGTGATCATCACGGCGACCGGGATCCGCACAGGGTGGATTCCGACACCGTTCCCGAAGGAGATTCAAAATGGCTGCTGGCACCGTGAAGTGGTTCAACGCTGAAAAGGGCTTCGGCTTCATCGAGCAGGACGGCGGCGGCCCCGACGTCTTCGCCCACTACTCGAACATCGCCGCCCAGGGCTTCCGCGAGCTCCAGGAGGGCCAGAAGGTGACGTTCGACATCGCCCAGGGCCAGAAGGGCCCGACGGCCGAGAACATCGTCCCCGCCTGACCCACGCTGACGCGGACACAATAATTTCGCAGCTGGGGCCCGCACCTTGGGGTGCGGGCCCCAGCTTGCTGCTTTCACGCGGATAAAACCCGCGGCGCATTTTTCGTCGTCGACCCGATTCGACGCATCGCCTTTGGCCCGTTCTCGCGATTCTCAGCGCCGCACCAGTGCCGCGGGAATTCCTTGATACGCGCCGACGCATCAAGGAAGGTCCCATGAACTACGCACGCACGCACACCCGCAGGAACGATCGCTTCGCCGATCACCGCTCCCGGCCCGACCGCTCCGGCGCTCCCCGCCGCGGCAACGACGGCGGACGCCGACGGATCTCGCCCCAGGGCGAGTTCGCGCCGCCGAAGACGATCACTCCGGCGCTGCCCGCCGTCGAGGCGTTCGCCGAGCTGGCCATGCCGGAGGGGCTGCTCGCCGCGCTGGGTCACCAGGGCGTGGCCATACCGTTCCCGATCCAGGCCGCGACCCTGCCGAACTCGCTGGCCGGCCGCGACGTGCTCGGCCGCGGCCGCACCGGCTCGGGCAAGACCCTCGCCTTCGGTCTCGCGGTGCTCGCCCGTACGGCGGGCCGACGCGCCGAACCGCGACAGCCGCTCGCGCTGGTCCTCGTGCCCACCCGCGAACTCGCCCAGCAGGTCACCGACGCGCTTGCCCCGTACGCCCGATCCGTGGGGCTGCGACTGGCCACCGTGGTCGGCGGGATGTCGATCGGCCGGCAGGCCGGCGCGCTGCGCAACGGCGCGGAGGTCGTCGTGGCCACCCCGGGCCGGCTCAAGGACCTGATCGACCGGGGCGCCTGCCGACTGGACGCCGTCGACATCACGGTCCTCGACGAGGCCGACCAGATGGCCGACATGGGCTTCATGCCCCAGGTCACCGCGCTGCTCGACCAGGTGCGGGCCGACGGCCAGCGGATGCTCTTCTCGGCCACCCTGGACCGCAACGTGGACCTGTTGGTCCGCCGGTACCTGGTCGACCCGGTGGTCCACTCCGTGGACCCGGTCGCGGGTGCCGTCACCACGATGGAGCACCACGTCCTCCACGTGCACGGCACGGACAAGCAGCAGGCGACCACCGAAATCGCGGCACGGGACGGCCGGGTGATCATGTTCCTGGACACCAAGCACGCGGTCGACCAGCTGACCAAGCACCTGCTGCACAACGGCGTCCGCGCCGCGTCCCTGCACGGCGGCAAGTCCCAGCCGCAGCGCACCCGGACCCTCGCCCAGTTCAAGGACGGCCACGTCACGGTGCTGGTGGCGACCAACGTCGCGGCCCGCGGCATCCACGTCGACAACCTCGACCTGGTCGTCAACGTGGATCCGCCGAGCGACCCCAAGGACTACCTGCACCGCGGCGGCCGTACGGCACGCGCCGGCGAGTCCGGCAGCGTCGTCACCCTGGTGACCCCCGACCAGCGGCGCGGCATGAGCCGGCTGATGGTCTCGGCCGGCATCACCCCGGAGGTCACCCAGGTCCGCTCGGGTGAGGCGGAGCTCAGCCGTGTCACCGGCGCCCGGACCCCCTCCGGTGTCCCGGTCGTCATCACCGCGCCGGTCGCCGCCACGCCTCGTCGCCGCACGCAGTCGTCCGCGTCGCCCTCGTCCGCGTCCTCCTCGTCCCGGTCCTCCTCGTCCCGGGGCCGCCGCGGGCGGCCGAGCCGGAACCGGCCCGCCGTCAACCCGGCGGCCTGATGCCGGACCCGGTTCACGCGGCCGGAAGGCTCCCCCATCTCCGCAGGAGGCACCAGTGACATCGGTCCAGACGCACCCGGTACGGACGCGGTGGCATCACGACGATTCCGGACCGCGGGTCCGTGACGACATGACCGTCGAGGTGGCCCTGTCCGTCATGGCCGGTGCCCAGGTCGACCAGCTGATCCTCTGCGACGGCGACGACCAGTGCACGGGCTCGGTCACCCACGCCCAGCTTGCCGTCCTGCGCGCCGGGGCGACGTACACGGACCGGCTCCGCCTGCGGGACGTGCTCGACACCCCGGTCCGGCTCTCTTCGAGGCCCTGCTCCTTCTCTCTGTGAGGCAACATGCGCTGTGTCATCGCCCGGTACCCGTTCGACCTCACCAAGGACGGCGTCATGGACTCGATGAAGGGCATCGCGGCCGAGCCCGTCACGGGTGAGTCCGTGACCATCGGCCGCCGCCGCTACCCCGTCAAGCAGGTGGGGGAGATCATCACCCGCCAGGACCGCCGTGACTTCACCAGTGGCGAGGTCGTCCGGGCCATGGTCCGCCTCGGCTTCACCTGCCACGACCACCCCGCCGAACCCGTACAGGTCCTGACGCCGCTCCAGAGCGCCTCGGCGCTGCTCGGCGCGCCCGGGACCTGGCAGGACTGACGGGCCGAAAAACCCGGAAGTACTCCGGAAGCACCCCGGAAGCACAGTGAGGGCCCTGCCGACACACGTCGGCAGGGCCCTCACTGCGTTGTGCGAGCGCGAGAGGTATCTACACCCTCGGAGATCTGAAATCTACTCTTGACAGAGTAGACATTGGCATGCGGCTTGGGTAACGTTTCTTGCGTACGCACGACCAGGCACTGGTCGGTTCAGAGGAAGGACGGAAACGCATACGCCATCAGGATCGCCCGGCCCGAGGAAGCCTCCGGGTCCGGGTACCGCAAGGCCATGGATGGGAAGGTGGTCCCCGGTCACGCAGCCGCGATCCAAGCGCCCCCGCCCCTACGACGGGCCCGGGTAGCGAAAACAGAAGGTCGGCACAGCACTACAGCCGGCCGATGGTGTTGAATTTCCCTCGGGGCCCTGGTGCCGTACGGCACCAGGGCCCCTCGACGCGTTGCTCAACGAGGTGAAATGACAGCAGATACCCCGCTCGGTGGTCGTCTGGAAGACGACGACTATCCCGCGTACACGATGGGTCGGGCCGCAGAGATGCTCGGCACCACTCCGGGCTTCCTCCGCGCCATCGGCGAGGCCCGGCTGATCACGCCCCTGCGCTCGGAGGGCGGACACCGCCGCTACTCCCGCTACCAGCTCCGGGTCGCCGCCCGCGCCCGCGAGCTCGTCGACAAGGGCACCCCGATCGAGGCCGCGTGCCGCATCGTCATCCTCGAGGACCAGCTCGAGGAGGCTCAGCGCATCAACGCCGCGTACCGCCGCGCCGCGAACGACACGTCCGACAGTTCCAGCTCCAGCTCCAGCTGAGTTCAGGGTGTCGGATCCGGGCGCTCGCCGCGGCGCAGGGCGCGGGCGCACCAGCCGATGACCGTGGCGTTGACCAGCGCCCCGAACACGACGGCGAGGACGAACATCGCGATGCCGTCCGGCAGCACGATCAACACGAAGCTGGCCGGAGCGGAGGCGAACAGCGGGATGACACCCGCCATGGACTCGTCCGAGCTGTCGACGGCGCTCACCACGATCGCCCACACCAGCAGGCCCGCGCAGAGCGCCAGGTAGACCAGGGCGAAGACATCACCGAGGGCCTGGCCCACACGGTGGAACAGCCGCAGACGCGGACGTCGTGGAAAGGTTCGGCCGGAACCGGTACCGGTCACGGGGTGGACTCCTCGGTTGCGTTGATCGTCGCGGTGGTCGGGGGCGTCGGACGGACGGGGCGTCGAACGGACGGGGCATCGGGCGGACGGGGGCGCCGGGGCCGGTGGGGTGCCGTCAGAGGTGGGTGCCGGGCGGGTTCGGACGGGCGAGGCCGAGGTCGTACGCGAGGATCGTCGCCTGTACCCGGTCGCGCAGACCCAGCTTGCGCAGCAGCGCGTTCACATGGGACTTGACGGTGCCCACGGTGATCCCGAGCTCCTCGGCGACCTCCGCGTTGGTGAGCCCCGTCGCGATCAGTGTCAGGACGTACCGTTCGCGGGCGGTCAGGCTTTCCAGCTCGCGGGAGCCGCCTCCCGCCGGCTGCCCGGGGCCCGCTCCGGACGCGTAGTGGCCGATGAGACGGCGGGTGGCGGAGGGGGCGAGCACGCTCTCACCGGCCGCCACCACCCGGATGCCGTGCAGCAGTTCGGCGGGGTGCACGTCCTTCAGCAGGAACCCGGAGGCGCCGGCGCGCAGCGCGTCGAAGACGTACGCGTCGAGGTCGAAGGTGGTCAGCACCAGGACCCGGGGCGCGTTCTCCCGGCCGGTGATGATCCGGGTGGCGGCAATGCCGTCCAGTTCGGGCATCCGGACGTCCATGACGACCACGTCCGGCGCCAGCTCCTCGGCGAGACGCACCGCGGCGACGCCGTCGGCGGCCTCGCCCACGACCGTCAGGTCCTCCTCGGCGTCGATCACGGCGGCGAAACCCGCCCGTACGATGCCCTGGTCGTCGACGACCAGCACCCTGAGGCTCATCGCTCCCTCTCCCCGTCGCCCTGCTGCGGAACCGGCGCGAGTGGCAACCGGAGACCGACCGTGTCCGGCCGGCCGGTGGTCAGGGTGCCGCCGAGTGCCGCGACCCGGGCCGCCAGCCGCTCCCGTACCGCGGGGCGGGCGGCGCGCGGCACACCGGTGGCCGTGAGGGTCAACATAGCGCCGTCCGCGTCGAGTTCGAGCACCGCGGGCTCCTCGCCGCCGGCCGCCAGCACCGTCTCGGCGGCATGGTAGGCGGCCAGGTCGACCGCCGTGGGCAGCCGCTCCGGCACCCGGTCGGTCAACCGTATCTCGACGTCGCGGCCGGTGGCCCGGCACTGGCGGGCGAGCAGATCGAGCGCCTGGAGGGTGGGCTGTGGCCGCAGTTCGGGCCCCGTCGCCCCCTGCCGGACCGTGTCGAGCAGGGCGCGCATCGCGGCCAGGGCCTCGCGGGCACGTTCGGCGGTCGCGTCGAGCCGGCCCGCCTCCGCCTCGGTGACCATGTCGGCGGTGCGCGCCAGCACGGTGGTCTCCAGCCCGGTGGCGATCCGACGGCGTTCGGCCCACGCGTCCCGGACGGCCTCCTCGGTCCAGGCGGCGAGGCGCTCGTCCCGGCTGCCGCGGGCGGCCAGCTCGCGCCGCGCCCGCAGGGTCCCGCCCCGACGGGCCGCCCCGACCGCCAGGGACGCCCCGGCCACCGCCCAGCCGACCACCGCCCAGAGGGGCACCGTCGTCCCCCGGTCCAGAACGGCGACCACCGCGGCCGCCGCGTGCACGACCACGGCCGCCGCCGGAAGCAGCCAGGCCCGGACCGCGGGAGGCGGGACGGCTGCCGCACCGGACGCATCCGCGGCCGGGACCGGCACCCGCGCCCCCGTACGCGCCGCGTCCGCCGCGATCGCCGCGCAGGTGGCGAGGATGCTCAGCACCGGGGGCAGGACGAGCGGGCCGGTGTAGTCGCCCGCGGCCATCGCCACCGGCCACAGCGGGGCCAGCGCGAGCAGAACGCCCTGGGCGGTGCGGGGCGCCCGGCGCAGCCACAGCAGCGCGACCGTCTGTGCCGCCGCCAACAGGGCGAAGAGCACACCGGCGGACACCTGTGTCCCGGTCGGCGTGGGCTGCGCGTGCACGACCAGGACGGGAAGCAGGGGCTGGAGGACGAGACCGGCGGCGGCCGTCAGCTGCGCCACGCGGTACTTCCGCGGCACCGACCGTTCCGCCGGGGCGGCGGCCCGGCCGGGCAGCACCGCACGGACCTCCCAGCCGTTCTCCGCCGTCGGGCCGCTGGTCAGGCCGCCGCCCGCCTCCCGGGCCCGGGACCGCAGGAAGCCCTGGCCGCGGCCGCCCCCCAGGTCCGCCCCGTGCGCCGCCGAACCGGCCGTCGGTGCCGCGCTCGTGACCACGACCTCCGTGCGGGTGTCGCCGTACCGGCACCGCACGGTCGTGCGCGCTCCGGGTGCGTGCCGTGCCACGTTGGTCAGCGCCTCACGCACGATCCCGTACGCCGCGTCCGCGACCACGCCGTCCGGCAGGGCGTCGATCTCGCAGTCGACCGGCAGATCCAGTCGACGGAACCCCTCCACCAGGGCCCGCAACCGTTCCTCCGGCGACGGCAGTTCCTCCCGAGAGGGTGTCGGCGCCCGCACCGCGCCGAGCGCCCGGCTGACCTCCCGGCCGGTCTCGGCCGCGAACTCCAGCGCCTCGTCGGCGAGTTCGGGACGACGGTCGCGCAGCCCGAGGGCCGCTCCCGCCGTGACCACGACGGCCGTCAGATGGTGGGCGCTGACGTCGTGCAACTCCCGTTCCATACGGCGCCGTTCGGCCTCCGGGAGCCGGTGCCGTTCGGCCTCGGCCCGGTTCAGGGTCCGTTCGGCCGCCCGGCGGGCGCGTCGGGTCCGCCGCACCAGCAGTCCGGCGCCGCACGCGGCCGCGTACAGCATCGCGGTCAGGACGAGGTCGAGGCCGTCGCGGTCACCGATCCCGTGCAGGCTGATGTTCTGCAGCAGCTGCCAGACGGCGAGTGCCGTCCCGCACAGCACGGTGGTGAAGGTGTCGCGTTCGGTCGCCACGGTGAACAGGGCCAGCGCGACCCCCGCGGTCCCGAGTACCGCCATCGCCCCGGTGGGCAGCGGCCCCGCACCCAGCGCGCAGGCCGCGGCGACCACGACGAGGGCCGCCACCGGGCGGGCGCGGCGCAGGGCGAGCGCGGCCGTCACCGGACCGGCCACCAGAGCCGCCACGAGCAGGGCGGACGCGGGCGGCACGGCCCCGCGCACCAGCTCCGCGCCCGGCCACACGGCGGCCTGGGCGCAGATCAGCAGGACCGGGAGCAACCGGTCGTCGGTTCGATTCATGGCCGGTCCAGGCTAGGCCGCAGGTGAGCGGGTCCCCGTCCGGCTGAAGGCGGATCTCGGTCTCTTACCTGGGTTGCAGTTCCTCTACCTGCGGTTCGACACCGCGATCGTCCCGCAGCGCGAGGACAGCCCCCGGCCGCCGGCCCTAGCCTCGATCACATCGAGAAAGCGGTCGACCACCGCTTCTCCGCACCGAATCCAGCGAATCCAGGGGGATCTCCCATGTCCAAGCGCGTTCTCGTCCCGTCGGTCGTCGGTGTCGTCGTCCTCGGCGGAGTGGCCGCCGGTGGCCTCGCCATGGCCTACGGCGCCACCGAGCCGACCGTGGCGAACGGCTCAGCCCGCTATGTCGCCCCGTCCGACGGCCGTGCGGGCACCCTCACCTTCACCGCGGAGGTGAGCGACGACTCCGGCGTCCGGGGCCTCAAGGTCGTTGCCTGGCCCGTGAGTTCGAAGCTCGGCCCGACCGAGGACGACCTGCGGAAGGACGTGGACGGTGCCGTGTGCCGGAGCGTTTCGGCCGAGCGGGCGCGCTGCACCTACACGCTGAAGGTCAGCCAGGCGGAGGCGGCCGAGCTGTCCCGGGGCAGCTGGCACGTCTCGGCGCTGGCGACCGCCAAGGACGGGGGCACGGCGTTCGTGTCCCGCGCCGCCGTCTTCGACGTCACCGGCTGACCGCGTACCCGGCTCAGCCCGCCTGGGACGGCGCCTGCTTGATGCCGTCGACGATCGCCCGGTTCAGGATGGCGCTGGTGTAGGTGACCGTGCCGGGCTTGATCAGGGCCTCCGTCCCGCTGAGCCGCTTCACCTGGACCGAGCGCTCACCGAGGAAGACGTGGGTCTTCGCGTCGAAGATCCACTCCTCGCGCTGGCCGCTGGTCTCGTCCAGCCGGGCCACCGCCACCCCGTGCCGGCCGACCGCGTCCACCGCGTCGTTCACGACCACGACACCGGGGATCTTCGCGGCGGTCTTGAACAGCGCCGAGTACAGCTCCGCCGGCGGGTAGCTCTCGGTGAGCAGGTCACCGATGGTGGTGAAGGCCTGCTGGTCCGGGGTGTTCCCCTGCCCCTTGGTCTCCTTGTAGATCTTGGCGAGCAGCACGTCGGGGTCGGTGCTCAGCTTGGACAGGTAGTCGTACGACGGAGCGCCCAGGTGCGCCTTCGGGGTGTTGCCCAGCTCGTCGGGGAGGCTCAGGGTCTCGCCCTCGGGGCTGTCGTTGACAGCGGGGTCGATCAGCCAGCCCTTGGTGCCGTCCGGGGACTCCCACAGCTGACGGGTGTGCAGCTGGTGACTGGCCAGGGTCGTCTTGTCGTCGACGGTCTTCAGGAAGGTGTCGGCCGACTTGGACTCGATGTAGATGTACTGACCGGGCCGGACCACCGGGTGGTCGTCTTCGGCGGCCGCCAGCGAGATCTGGTCGAGCAGTTGCGGCACGCCCTTGGTGGTGGCTACGCCGACGGTCGTGGTGAGGGCCGGTCCGGTGGCGACACCGCCGTCCCTGACCCCGTCGCCCCCCGTCGTCGCCACTCCGGCGACGACCACCCCGGCCAGTGCGGCGGCCAGCACGGGCAACGTGATCGCCGGGCGCGGCAGCCGCAGCCGCCGAGTGCCGCCCGGGGCGGCCGCCGTCGTACGCTCTTCCTGTCGCGCTTCGTGGATCTGGGCCATCAGACGCTCCTTGTGGAACTGGTGACGGCCCGACGGCAGGTCACGCGCCGTCCGGGTGAAGAGCTGTGTGCTCTCCTCCCCCTCGGCCGGACTCTGCCGGGACGTGTTCGCGTTCATCGGTTTCCTCCCTGCGCGGGCCGGACCACGTTGGTGTGATCGCCTCTTGTCTGTCGACCGGTGCGGCCGCCTTCCCGATTTCCGCGGACTTTCTCGGAAATCCGGTCGGGCATCCGGTCAGGCGTCCGGTCGGGCGCGGGGTGGCGGGCCGGGCGATAGGCCGGGCGGCGGGCCGGTTCGTCCGCGGCGAGGGCACGCAGTTTCTTCCGGGCCCGGGAGAGACGGGAGGCGACGGTGCCGACCGGGATTCCCAGGGCTTCGGCCGCGGCCTCGTAGTCCAGCCCCTCCCCCAGACAGAGCGCCACGACCTCGCGCTCCGGTCTGCGCAGGCCGGCCAGGGCGGTGAGGGCCGTCGCGAGCCGCTGCCGGTCGTCGATCCGGTCGGCGACCTCGTCGGCGTGGTCGGGCACGGACAGTTCGGCGGCCGCGGCGGCGCCGGCCGCCGCCCGGTACCGCCGGTTGCTGCGGTACTGGTTGCGGGCGGTGTTGGTGGCGATGCCCAGCAGCCAGGGCCGCAGCGAACCGCCCTCGGGATCGACCCGGTCGCGCAGCCGCCAGGCCTCCATGAAGGTCGCGGCCATCACGTCCTCGGCCGTCGACCAGTCGGCGGTCAGCCGGAAGGCATGGTTGTAGACGGCGCGGGCGTAGTCGTCGAACAACTCCGCGAACGCGCTCGACTCCCCGGCCCGTACCCGGGTACGCATATGAGTGCTCACCTCAATGAGCTGTCCGGCACACGACACCGACTTCCCGTGACCTGCGCCACACTCGCCCCACCGGCGCTCGTACCGGATTCCGGCGTAGAGGTTCGCACGCGGGCGCCGTCACTTCCGACGGTGCTCGGCGGTGGTCTTCAGGTCGTGGAGCCAGGCTTCGAGGCCCGCGCCGAGTGCGGCGGTCGCCGTAGGGACGTCGGCTTCGACCTGGGCGCCGGTCCAGGTCTCCTCGGTGTGGACGCGGACGCCGCCCTCGACCTCGGTGAAGGTCCACAGGTGAACGCCCTCGTCGATACGCAGGCCCTGACCGATCGCGGGTCCGCTCCACAGGACGCAGGCCCCGTGCCGGAGTTGCCGGACGGTGGAGGTGATGTCGAGGGTGGTGGCGGGGGTGGTCGGCGTGGCGGGCGCCGGGGTGGTCCAGCGGAACCGCGAGCCCTTACCGAGCCGGCCGGTGTCGAGGCGTTCGGCGGTGAGGACGGGCTGCTGCCAGGACGGCCAGCGTTCGACGTCGGTCTGGAGCTTCCAGACGGTACTCAACGGCGCCTTGATCACCACGTCGGAGTGGTAGCGGATACGGGCGGAGGCGTCCACGCCCTGCCCTCGGCACTGGGCCGTACGGCCGTGGTGGGCGCCGGCCTGCGCGGGCGCGGCCTGCGCGGGCGCGGCCTGCGCGGGCGCGGCCTGGGCGGGCGCGGCCTGGGCGGCGGGGATCGCGGTGGCGAGGGTGCCGACGACGGCGAGTGCGAGCGGGAGGGCGAACGTCAGCGTCCTGGTCCTGGTGCCGGGCATGAGGATTCCCTTGGTCTGAAGGCCTGGTGGGCCTGGTGCGCCGGTTGGCGGATTGGCTGGTTGGCGAGTTGGCGGGGCGGGCGAGGAGTACGGGGTGCGGGTACGGGTGCGGGTGCGAGCCCCCGCTTACGGGTGAAGGCCGTGCACGGGTAGGACATGCACCGGCGAAGAGCACCTGCCGGTGAGGAACACCTACCGGTGGAGGACGCCTACGGGTGAAGCACACCTACGGGTGGAGGACGACCTTGCCCGCGACCGTTCCGGACTCCGCCAGACGGAGAGCGTCGGCGACGTCGGTGAGCGGGAGCCGGGCCGCGATCCGGGGCGTCACGTCACCGCGCTGGAGGGCGGCGAACAGCTCGGTGAGGTCGGTCCGCAGCCGGGCCCGGAAGCGGCTCTTGGCCAGGGCGCGGCCGGCCCAGACGTTGAAGAAGTAGGCGCGGCGGCGGTTCGGCAGCGCGTTCCACAGCCACAGCCGGCCGAGCAGCTTCAGCACGGGCCACTGCTTGGACCCCTCGTCGTCCCGGGTGGAGGCGGTGCCGTACGAGACGAGCGTGCCGCCGGGGGCGAGGAGGCGCCAGGAGTCGACGATGCCCCGGCCGCCGACGTGGTCGAAGACGGCGTCCACGCCGCCGGGGGCGAGTTCGCGGATCCGCGCGGCCAGGTCGCCGGTGCGGTAGTCGACGGGGGTGACTCCCTGGTCCCGCAGGGCGTCGTGGTGGCGGGTGGACGCCGTGCCGATCACCCGGACGCCGGCGGCGCGGGCCAGCTGGACGAGGACCGAGCCGACGCCACCGTTGGCACCGTGCACGACGACGGTGCCGCCCGCGCGGACCCGCGCCTTGCGGTGCAGCATCTGCCAGGCGGTGATGCCGTTGACCACCAGGGTCTCCGCCTCCGCCGCGTCGATCCCGGCGGGCACCGGCACCACGTCGGCGGCGTCGACGAGGACATGACTGGCCCAGCCGCCGACCTTGAGCAGGGCGGCCACCCGGGTGCCGGCGAGGCCGGGCTCGACGCCGTCGCCGGTCGTCAGCACCGTGCCGACCAGGTCGTAGCCGGGGACGAAGGGGAACGGCGGCTGGTCGTAGTAGCGGCCGCGGCGCATCTGCTGCTCGGCGAAGGAGACCCCGGTCGCCTCCATCCGGATCAGCACCTGCCCGGCGCCCGGGGTGGGGACGGCTCCGTGCCGGATCCGCAGCCCTTCCGGCTCGACCTTGCCCGGCAGGACGACCTCGACGAGTCCCTCGGCGTTCATGACAGCCTCCAGTGAGCGTTACCTCTGCTTGCGTTCGTTAGAAGTTGTAACGCAGATTGAAGGAAAGTGTCAATAACCTCCGTGATAGCCTCTAACGAAATCGTGAGGCTATAGATCACAAGCGCATGCCGGCACGGCCCCCAAGACCTTGTGACCTTGTGACCTCGAGCCTTGTGGATCGGAGAGGTGGCGGCAGGCCATGGCGGAGACGGGTACGACGACCCCGCGCGAGCGCTATCGCGCCCAGGTGCGGGCGGAGGTCAAGGAGCGCGCGTGGGAGCAGATCGCCACGGCGGGGGCGTCCGCGCTCTCCCTCAACGCGATCGCCAAGCAGATGGGGATGAGCGGACCCGCGCTGTACCGGTACTTCGCCGGCCGCGACGAGCTGATCACCGAGCTCGTCCGGGACGCCTATCGAAGCCTCGCCGACGCCTTCCGCACCACCTCGGCCGCGGGCGGCGGCCTGACCGGACTGGCACACACCCTGCGCGAGTGGGCGCTGGACGATCCCCAGCGGTACTTCCTCGTCTACGGCACGCCCGTCCCGGGCTACCACGCGCCCGACGACGTCACCACGATCGCGTCCGAGATCATGACGGCCCTGCTCGACGCCTGCGCCGACCTGCCCGCCGACGGCCCGCCGACCCCGCTCGCCACCCGCCTCGAAGGCCTCGGCGACCAGTGGACGAACGGCCACCCCGCCCCACCCGCAGCCCTCCACCGGGCCCTGACCTGCTGGACCCGCCTGCACGGAGTCCTGTCCCTCGAACTGGCGGGCCACTTCAACGGAATGGGCTTCGACCCCACGTTGCTCTTCACAGCCGAACTCGACGCTTTGCTCGGCCCTTCGGCGAACTGACCGCCCCGGTCCGCAGATCCGCACCCCGCCGTGAAATACCCGCGCCCCCAACGGAGTTGGTCACGGCATGACTCAAGGTCCCGCACCTCGCACACTGTCCGACGAGGCGCTCTCCGAGTTGCTCGGGCGGCAGCGGTTCGGCACGCTAGCGACCGTCCGGCGTACCGGGCATCCGCACCTGACCACGATGCTCTACAGCTGGGACGCCGACGCCCGGATCGTTCGGTTCTCGACGACGGCCGACCGCATCAAGCTCCGGCATCTGCGCCGCGACCCGCATGCCGCCCTGCACGTACCGGGCGACGACGTCTGGTCGTTCGCCGTCGCCGAGGGCGAGGCCGAGGTTTCCGGGGTCACGGCCGTGGCCGGTGACGCGGTGGGACGGGAGCTGCTCGGGATGATCCCGGCGGACGCGCGGCCCGAGGACGAGGACGGGTTCCTGGAGCAGCAGGTCGCCGAGCGCCGGGTGGTCGTCCGGCTGAAGGTGGACCGGCTGTACGGGACGGCGCTCGACATCGACGGCTAGGCGCCGTCGCGGGCGGACACCGTGTACGGGCGCGAGGGAAGGCCCCCGCACCCGTACCGGACGCTCGGCTAGAGCGTCACCTTGGTGCCGCCCAGCGTCACCACCAGCTGGCCGTTCGAGGCGAAGGACCAGGCGAGGGCGCCGCCGTAGGAGGAGGCGCAGCGGGAGCCGTTGGTGCCGGTCCAGAACTGGTTGGTGCTGTCGGCGTCACCGACCGTCTTGTCGTTGGAGCCGCTGACGTTGTACCGGCAGGACGTGTTGGTGCGGAACACCGAGGTCCCCGCGTCCCAGGAGTAGTTGCGCTCGGCGTTGTCGACGCTCAGGTTGTTCGACACGGCCATGGAGCCCGGGTTGCTGTTGTACGTGAACCCGTGATGGCCGTTGCGGTAGGCGATGCTGCGCCGTACGACGTGATTGACGGCGATGTCGTCGCCGCCGAGCTTGTAGCCGTTGCGGTCGCCGTTGGTGTTCACGGTGCCGTCGGAGAGGGTGCCGTTGTTGTAGGAGAGGGAGTCCTCGACGGTCACCGGGCCGATGGCTCCGGTGTCGGTCTTGGTGTAGAGATCCCAGCCGTCGTCGATGTTGTGGTGCGAGACGGCGTACCGGAAGACGTTGCCGGTTCCGGTGGTGAGCTTCGCGGCGAAGCCGTCGGCGTCCTCGCCGTCGGAGTCGGCGTTGTCGTGCGACTCGGCGGAGAGGATCAGGTTGTCGGACGGCCACTGCGCGGCGGGCGTGCTGGAGGCGATCCGGCCGAGCTGGAGCCCGGTGTCGTGGTTGTAGCGGGTGATGGTGCGCTCGATGACGTTGTGGCTGCCGCCGACGTAGATCCCGTTGTCACCGGCGTGTTCGACGACGACCCCGTAGACATGCCAGTACGAGCCGAACAGCTGGAGCCCGCGGTTCGTCGAACTCTCGCTCTGTGCCGAGAAGTTGAGGACCGGCGTCTCACCCGGGTAGGCGGACAGGGTGGTCAGCGCGCCCGCCGTGCCGCTGCTGGTCGCCGGGACGGTGACCGTCGACGCCTGGGCGTAGGTCCCGCCGCGCAGGTAGATCGTGCCGCCCGCGGTGACCCGGCCGATCGCCGAGGTGAGGGTGGTCGGGGCCGACTGGGTGCCGGCCGCGCTGTCCGTGCCGCTCGGTGAGACGTAGAGCGCGCCGCCGGCCGGGGGTGTGGTGCTGTCGGCGGTCGTCGCCTCCAAGTAGTCGACGTTGGGCAGGCCGGCCGCGGTGGTCGGGGTGAGCCGGACGGTGTTGCTGCCCGCGTTGAGGGACACCGTGAGCGTCTTGGTGACCCAGGTCGACCAGGCGGCGGTGGCCTCGAAGGACGGCGTCTGCACGGTCGTGCCGTTGACGGCCAGGGAGGCCGGGCGAGCCGTACCGGCGCCGTTGGCGAATCGGACGTTCAGCGTCGCCGTGCCGGCCGTGGCCGCGTTCACGGTGAACTGGGCGTATCCACTGGTCGCGTTGGTTCCGTTGCAGAATCCGCTGCCGGAGTAGCCGGTCCAGTCGGAGTCGATGGTGCCGGCGCAGACCGCCGGGGAGGTCTCCGCCTCGTAGCGGGTGGTGGTGGCCGCCTGGGCCGCGGTGCCGGACAGCGCGACGAGCGCTCCTGCCACCAGACTGACGCAGGCCGTGACGGATCTCAGCTGCATGGTTCGCATGGGTCATCTCCAGGAACGGAACGAGTGCGGGTCGGCCGGACCAGAAAGCGCTTTCTCCCGGAAGTTAGGGGCGTGGCGTGAGCGCGTCAAGAGTCGGGTACCTGTTCTCTGTTCACATCTGTGGACGGAAGCGTGGTGTGTGCTCGCCTGCACTCGATCTCCTCAAGGGATCCGTGCAGGAGCGTCACACAGACTGCACACAGTCTTTCGAACGACTCGTTAGCGTTTCCGGCCATCGGCCCCACCATCGGACCCCCGCGTAGGAAGACCGCAGATGGACTACTGCTCCACGTGCCGCCGGCATCTCAACGGCGCCCTGGTGTGCCCTGGATGCGGCGCCTACGCTCCGGACATCGCGCCGGTCGCGGTCGACCGCGGCATCGCCCCGGCCCGGGTCGCGATGACGACACGGACGACGACCCGGATATCGACCCCGGTGCCGGATCCGACGCCTCCGAGGCTCACGCCTCCGTCGACGACGTACGCCGACACCGCGTCGTCGGCCGCCCCGTCGACCACCCCGTCGCCCGACTCCGAGAGCGCGCCGACCGCGACGGCCGTTCCCTACGCGCGACAGGGGCGGGCGGCCCGTCGGCGGCAGCTGGCCCGCTGGAAGAAGAACCAGCGCCGAGCCGTGGTCGCGACGGCCGTCGCCCTCGTCGGAGGCGGTCTGACCTTCGCCGCGCTGGACCGCCAGACCGGCGACCAGGCACAGGCGGCCGCGGCGCCGGAGACCCCGACCACGGCGGGCGGTGAGGAACCGACCCTGGAGCACACCCTGCCGTCGGTGAGCCGCTCCGGCGCGCACCGGACCATGCCCTCGTCCAGCACCCCGCGGTCGTCGACGAACACCCACCCGGACTCGCTGGCCTCTGCCCCCGCAACGGTGCCGTCGGTCCCCCGGCAGCGGACCGGAACCTCGTCCGACGGCGGAACGGCCAACGCCGCCACCGGCACGGCCGGCATCACGGACACGACCGGCACGAGCGGTGCGAACGGCGCGAGTGGCGCGAGTGGCGCGAGCGGGCAGCAGTCGTCCGCCGCCACCGCGTCCGACGGCACGGAGTCGTCGACCTCGAACTCGAACTCCGCCTCGAACTCCTCGACTTCGACGTCATCTTCGTCGTCGTCATCCTCGTCGTCCTCTTCGTCGAACTCCTCGTCGTCCTCCTCGACGAGCACCGCCCCCGCGGGGACCTCGCCTTCGGACGTCTGTCTGCTGGGCCTGATCTGCCTCGGCTGACCGGGCCGGCCGTACTCGGCCCCAGCTCACGAACGTGCGCCGGGCCCATCGGGAGCGCACGCGCGACGGGTCCCGTTCCGGGAAGTAAGACACCTCTTGGTTGCCGCAGGGGACTGTTCCTGAACCCGGGTTTCACCTCGCACGTCGTCGGTGTCTCGGAGTACGAGAGCCGGGGTCTGCTCGACATCCTGTACGCCCATCTCACCAAGCCCGAGCACCTCGTGCGCCACCGCTGGCGGCCGGGCGACGTGGCCCTCTGGGACAACCGCAGCACCGCTCACTACGCCAACCGCGACTACGGCGACCGGCACCGCGTCATGCACCGCATCACCCTGCGCGGCGACCGGCCCCGGGGCACGGGGGCCCAAGGAGACCGAGGGGACTGAAGAGGCTGAGGAGGACCCAGGGAACTTATCGGGGCGGCTGTTAGTTTCTACGTTGCTGTAGATCTTGTGCAGTCGCAGTCACCTGCTCCGCCCCGACCTTCTGGAGTTCTCATGGCCCTGTGGGACCGCATCAAGGAGTCCGCGTCGACGATGCAGACCCAGCTCGTGTCGAAAAAGAACGACCTCAAGAGCGGCGCCTTCCGCGACGCGAGCATGGCGATGTGTGCCCTGGTCGCGGCGGCGGACGGCACCATCGACCCCGCGGAGCGGCGCCGGGTGGCGCAGCTGATCGCCTCCAACGAGGTGCTGCAGAACTTCGACGCCACGGACCTCCAGCGGCGCTTCGACGACAACCTCAACAAGCTGACCACCGACTTCGACTTCGGCAAGGTCAGTGTTCTGCAGGAGATCGCCAAGGCGAAGAAGAAGCCGGCCGAGGCACGGGCCGTCATCCAGATCGGCATCGTGATCGGCGGCGCCGACGGCGACTTCGACAAGACCGAGCAGGCCGTCGTACGGGAGGCGTGCTTCACCCTCGACCTGCCGCCGCACGAGTTCGACCTCTGAGCACGCCCTCGCCCCGGTCGGCGTCGCCGCGCTCGGCGAGATGAAGCCGCGTCACTGAGGCGGCCCGCCGGAGGGTGGTACGGAAGGGCGGTGCGGGACACCGTAGGGGTTCTCCCGCACCCCCGTCCGAGCACCGCCGGGCGGTCAGCATCGCCGGGCGGTCAGCGCCGATACCCGCCAGCCGATACCCGTCAGCCGATGTCCGTCAGGCCGGTCGCCAGGCCGTTCTCGTCCCAGCGGACCTCCAGGACGCGGGTCACGGCGTCCCGGTCGATCGGCCCGAACACGTGCGGGAACAGGGTGCCTTCGGCGACCCCGGGCGGCGGAGCGGGCGCGGCCGCCTCCCATGCGCAGGTCGCGGTGAGCCGCTCCTCGTCGAGCACGAGCGCCAGCAGCGGCCGGGGGCCGGTCCGGTAGAACGCGTTGACGACGGCGAGCGTGGTCGCCTCGTCGGGCGAGCAGTGGACGAACCCGTCCGCCGCGAGCGAGGCCGGCGCGTAGGGCCGCTCGGGGGCGGTGCTCCAGTCTTCGAGCGGTACGACGTGATAAATCATCATCCCGTTATACAACGGGCGTTCACTCCCCCTCGGGGAGCTCGATGATCTCGCCCTTCTCGTCGAGGGTGTGGGTGCTCCAGTAGGTGTCCCACTTGTCGCCGACCTTCTCGGGGACCTTGCCCTCCGGATAGCGGGCCCAGCCCTGCGCCGGCTCCTCGCCGTCCGGCACACAGTCGCCGCCGCCGCTGTTCACCGCCAGCACCGGGTACTCGCCGCCGCCGCAGCTCGCCTCCTCGATCTGGAGGCCGCAGCCGGTCAGGGTGGCGACGGCCACGGCCACCGCCACGGCCGCACCGACCACACCGGCCACCGCGCTGCGCGCTCTCCCTCGGCTCCTGGTCCTACGCATGGTCGGCTCCTCCGCACGGCTCGACGGCCGGCCAGCCCGACGGCTGCACCGGTGATGCGATCAGCCTGCCGAGCGGCGGGAGTGTTCTTCTTGAGTACGGGTACTCATACGCCTGGGACGACGTCCTCAACACGGCTGAGTGACGCCGCTCTCGGTCCCCGGCCCCTCATCCGGACCTGTGCTACCGTGATAAAAGTGGCAGTTTCGGTTACCAGAGGCTTTTGAGTGCTCTTCGACCATCCGTCGACGGGCACTCTTTTTGTTTGTGGTGCTTTCCCGATCCTGCCGCACCCGGGTCCGCAAGGTGCGGAGTCCGGGCATTGCCCCATAGGGAGATTCAACATGGCATCTGGCACCGTGAAGTGGTTCAACTCGGAAAAGGGCTTCGGCTTCATCGAGCAGGACGGTGGCGGCGCTGACGTGTTCGCCCACTACTCGAACATCGCCACGTCCGGCTTCCGTGAGCTTCAGGAAGGCCAGAAGGTTACCTTCGACGTCACTCAGGGCCAGAAGGGCCCGCAGGCGGAGAACATCCAGCCCGCCTGAACCGCCTGACGCCGCCTGACGCTGACGCTGACGCGATCGGCTGCGCATCACGCGGACTACGTGGCCGGGGCCCGCACTCCTGAGTGCGGGCCCCGGCCCATGGCATTTTCCCCTTTCGAGGAAGGTATCGGATGAACCGCAACAGCTCCGTCCGCTCCCGTACGGACCGGCGCCAGGGCGCCCCCTCCCGTTCGGCCAAGCCCGGGCGGAGTGGACGCGGAAGTCGTCCCGCCGCGTCCGGCGGTGAATTCGCGCTGCCCGTGACCCTCACCCCGGGACTGCCGGCCGTCGAGTCGTTCGCCGAACTCGACATGCCCGAGCACCTGCTGACCGCCCTCGGTGCCGAGGGTGTGACCACACCGTTCCCGATCCAGGCCGCGACGCTGCCGAACTCGCTGGCCGGCCGGGACGTCCTGGGCCGTGGCCGCACCGGTTCCGGCAAGACCCTCGCCTTCGGACTCGCGCTGCTGGCCCGCACGGCCGGACAGCGGGCCGAGCCCCGGCAGCCGCTGGCCCTGGTCCTCGTCCCCACCCGGGAACTGGCCCAGCAGGTCACCGACGCCCTCACCCCCTACGCCCGCGCGCTGCGGCTGCGGCTCGCCACGGTGGTCGGCGGTCTGTCGATCGGCCGGCAGGCGAGCGCCCTGCGCGGCGGTGCCGAGGTCGTCGTGGCCACGCCCGGCCGCCTCAAGGACCTCATCGACCGGGGCGACTGCCGGCTGGACCGGGTCGCGATCACCGTCCTCGACGAGGCCGACCAGATGGCCGACATGGGCTTCATGCCGCAGGTGACGCAGCTGCTCGACCAGGTGCTTCCCGACGGCCAGCGGATGCTGTTCTCGGCCACCCTGGACCGCAACGTCGACCGGCTGGTGCGGAACTACCTGCACGACCCCGTCGTCCACTCGGTCGACCCGTCGGCGGGCGCCGTCACCACGATGGAGCACCACGTGCTGCACGTGGAGGACGAGGACAAGCACGCCACGACGACGGAGATCGCCGCCCGCGACGGCCGCGTGATCATGTTCCTGGACACCAAGCACGCGGCGGACCGGCTGACGAAGAAGCTGCTGGCGGTCGGGGTGCGCGCCGCGTCCCTGCACGGCGGCAAGTCCCAGAACCAGCGGACCCGGACGCTGGCCCAGTTCAAGGACGGCCATGTCACGGTGCTGGTGGCGACCAACGTCGCGGCCCGTGGCATCCACGTCGACAACCTCGACCTGGTCGTCAACGTCGACCCGCCCGCCGACCACAAGGACTACCTGCACCGCGGCGGCCGTACGGCACGCGCCGGCGAGTCCGGAACCGTCGTCACGCTGGTCCTGCCCCATCAGCGCCGGGAGATGACGCGGCTGATGGCCGACGCCGGCATCACCCCGCAGACCACCCGGGTCCGCTCGGGCGAGACCGAGCTGAGCCGTATCACCGGCGCGCAGGCGCCCTCCGGCGTGCCCGTCGTCCTCGCTCCGGCGGTCACCGAGGAGCGTCCCGCGCGTTCAGCGTCCACCGCGCGCTCGCGCCGTGGCCGTCCCGCGGCCCAGGGCAACGGCCGTCCCACCTCCCAGGGCGGACGACCCACCTCCCAGGGCCGTCGCCGCTCCCCCGCCAAGGGCAACGGCAACACCGCGAACGGCCGCTGAGGCCGGGCCGGGGGCCGGTGGGGGCTCACATGCCGGTGTCCTCCGCCAGCGTGTGCGCGACCAGCGCGTTGGCGTGGCCGTGCCCCAGCCCGTGCTCGGTCTTCAGCCAGGCGACGAGCTCCATGTGCCGGGTGAGCGGCGAGGCCCGGATCAGGGTCTTCCACTCGGCGATCGGACGTCCGTACTTCTTCTCGATCGACGGGAAGTAACTCGCGGGGCCCTTCACAGCTTCAGTCATGTCCGTATGACCGGCGCCGAAGGGAGAAGTGATCGGCGCGGGGAAGTGATCCGCGTCACCTGCCTCCGGCCGTCGCGTGGCCGGCCCCCGCTCACCCGCCGGCGGCGGCGTACCCGGCGTAGGGCAGCAGGATCGCGGGGAGGGTCAGCAGCCGGGGCTTGAGCGGGCGGCCCTTCTTCAGGGGGCGCAGTCCGTCGAAGAGGACGAGCAGCAGCGCGACGAACACCGCGAACAGGACGAGCGTGATCCGCACGAAACCGCCGTCCTCGATCTGGTCGTACGTGCACTGGTCCAGGTCGCGGCGGCCGAGGTCCTCGTAGGTGCAGTGCCCGTAGCGGAGGTACCAGCGCGCGCACAGCAGGACGACGGCCGTCGGAAGGCCGATCAGCAGGTGTACCAGGAGCGGCGGCAGAAGGCCGCGCAGTACGGAGAGTGCGGTACGCATCCGGTCACCCCACCAGGGCGGGGCGGGGCGGGCTGTGGCGGAAGCCACTCCTCCGGTCACAGGCCCGTCACAGTGGCCTCAGCGCGCCGGGAACCGGGCCCTGACCTCCCACCCCTGGCCGTGACCCGCCGGTACCGGCCCGGTGCGCAGCTCGCCGCCCTGGGCCGTGACCGCTCCCGCAGACCGACGAGACCGAAGCCGCCGCCGCGGGCCTCGGCGGGCAGCTGGGTGCCGCCGCGGCCGTCGTCGACGACCGTGACGTCCAGCCGGGCGCCTCAGGGGCGTCGGGCGGTCATACGGGGGCGCCGCCGAAGCCGATCTCGTTGCCGTCCGGGTCGTGGAAGGTGACCTTGCGTACGCCGTTGGAGTAGGTCTCGCGGCGGGTCGGGGTCAGACCGCGGTCGGTGATGGTGGCGACCCGGGTGTCGAGGTCGTCGACGAAGAGGGTGTTCAGGGCGTGGCCCTCGTGACCCGGGCGGTGCTCGATGTACAGGTAGCGGTGTTCGGCGAGCTCCCAGACGGCCTCCGCGTCGTTCGGGAGGAACGCCGGCGGGGCGCCGAGCAGCCGCTCGTACCAGGCGAGGGCCGCTGGGAAGTCGTTGACGGGGATGCCTGCGAAGAGATCGACGGCCATCTCCTCATCGTAGGTCCGGCGGCGCGCGGCGACCCGGTGCCACGCAGCCGCCTCAGTCGTCCAGCACCCCCCGCAACTCGCCCCGGCGCCGAATGCCCAACTTCCGGTAGGAGCTGGTCAGATGGGTCTCCACGGTCCGGCGGGCCACATGCAGGAGGTCCGCTATCTCGGTGTTGGTGCGGCCGTCCGCCGCGAGTTCCGCGATCCGGCGCTCGCTGCCCGTGAGGGACCCGGAGCCGGTGTGCGCGGGTGTGGTGCGGCGGCCGCCCGCGGTACGGAGGGCCTGTTCGGCGTAGGTCAGCAGGCGGACGCTGCCCAGCCGTTCGGCGCGTTCGGCGCCCTCCCGCAGATGGTCGCGGCCCCGCCCGCGTTCACCTGCGGCGGTCAACTGGCGGCCGTGGGCGAGGAGGGAGGCCACGAGTTCCGCCTCGGCCGGGGAGTCCCGGAGGACGGCCACCGCCTCCGCGCCCAGTTCCAGGCCCCGCCGGCCCCGGGTCGCCCGGCCCAGGACCCGCAACGCCCGTCCCGTCGTGCGCGGGGTGTTCCACACCCGGGCCAGCCTCAGTTCCTCCGTCGCCAGGGCCAGTGCCTCCTGCGAGTTGCCCAGCGCCAGCCGGCACTCCGCGGCCGCCGTCCGCCACGGTGTGACGACCGGACTGTGCACGGCGCGGGCGGACTGACGCCGGCCGCACTCCAGGAAGTCGTGCAGGGCGCCCGCGACATCCCCCTCGGTGAACCGCAGCACGCCCCGCGCGTACAGGAACCGGTTCAGCTCCCAGGAGTCGGGGGTGTCGCGGAGGTCGAAGGTGTCGGCCAGCCGGCGGGCCTGGGGCGTACGGCCCGTCTCCACCAGCGCGAGCAGGGTGTGCGCGTCGGCGTTGACCGGGCTGCCGCCGGTGCGCCGCGCGCGGCCCGCCTCGGGGAGGGCGGCGAGCAGCGTGCCGTACGCGCCCCGCGCCGCCGCGATGTCCCACCTGGTGTCCAGCAGGGCCTGTTCCATCGGGTGCAGGAGGCTCGGATGCTGGCCGGCCAGGCCGCGTTCCACCAGGCGTTCGGCTTCGTCGAGTTCGTCGGCCCACTGGGCCACCGCCGCGGCCGTGCCCAGCAGGAACGGCTCGGCGAGGGGATCGGCGGGTTCCGTCAGGAGGGTGCGCAGCCGCCGCATCGCCTCCCGCGCCGGGAGGTCGCCCGCGGTCGCCGCGTACCGCACGAGCAGGGCCTGCCCGGACGCGCCGACGAGTTCCGGGGAGCGTTCGGCGGTGTCGGTGAGCCAGCGGTAGGCCTCCCGGCGGACCGTCTGGTCCTGGTCGGAGAGCAGCGCGGACGCGGTCTGGAGGGCCCGCGCCAGGTCGGGGTGACCGGCCAGCCGGGTCTCCAGCCGGCGCAGCACCTCCACCGCCGTACGGACCTCCCCCCGGCCCACGAGCGCGGTGCCCAGCGCGATGGCGGTACGGACCTGGTCACGGGGTTCGGCGGGCAGGTCGAGCGCCTCGGCCAGCCGTGGGATGCCCGCCGGGGTGTCCGCGGAGGCGTACTCCAGGGAGCCGAGTTCGGTGAGCAGCCGCTGGCGCAGGTCGTCGGGCAACGGTTCCTGGAGGGCTCGGCGCAGGTAGCGGACGGCGTCGTCGGGGCGGGCGTCGCGCGCGGCCACGGTGGCGGCGTCGCGCAGCACGCGCAGCGCCCAGGGCAGGCCGGTGGGCGCGCTGCCCAGCAACTGCCGTGCCACGGCGTCGAGGTGGTCGCCCCGGCGCAGCATCGCCTGGGCGACCGCCCGGTGCGCGTCCTGACGGCGGGCGGGGGACCACCCGCCGAGGACGGCGTCCCGCAGGAGCGGGTGCGCGTAGCGGGGGCGGCCGGCCCGGTCCGGGCGCAGCACGCCGAGCCGCGTCATCGCGGTGAACCACCCGGAGACCCGGGCCGGGTCGGCGCCGGAGGCGTCGGCGACGAGCGCGGCGAGGGTGTCGGTGGCTGCTTCGGCGGCGGGCAGGGCTTCATGGGCGGCTTCGGTGTCGGTGTCGGCTTCGGCTTCGGTGGCGGGAGCAGGGCCGGGGAAGGGGCCGGGTACGGCGTTGCGGGCGACGGAACCCTCCGCCGGCCCGGCGCTCACCGCCCGCCCGACGTTCTCCGCCCGCTCGGCCCGTTCGGCGCTCGCCTCACGCTCCGCCGCCCGCTCGGCCCGTACGGCGCGTTCCGTCTGTTCCGTTCGTTCCGCCTGTTCCAGGGCCGCGAGGGTCCGGGCCACCTCCGCCGTCGCCGGGCCCGCGCTGTCCAGCCACCAGGAGACGGCCGCCGGGTAGGAACCCGGGTACAGCGCGGCGCACGTCCTTGGGACGGCCGTCGGCGGCGGGGCGCCGTCGAGGTCGTCGAGGAGGGCGTGCAGAAGCAGCGGGCTGCCCGCGCCGGCCCGCACACAGTCCGCCGTCCACCGGTCGGAGGCCGTCGGGAAGGCGGCCCGGACCAGGTCGGCCGAGGCGTTGTCGGTGAGCGGGGCGAGGGTGTGGGTGCGGACCACGGACGGGGACAGGGCGTGGGTGAGACCGGCGGGCCGCGGGTCGATGTCGTACTGACTGCGCTCGGTGGCCACCAGGAGTACCGGTAATCGGTCGATATGGCGGGCCGCCTCCACGAACCAGCGGCGTGAGGCCTCGTCGGCGAGATGGACGTCGTCCACGGCCACCATGAGCGGCGACTCGTCGGCGTACGAACGCAGCAGCCGCCACAGCCGCGCCGCGCTCCCCCGGTCGTCGTCGCCCGGCCCGACGTCCGCGAACTCGGGCACGGAGCCGAGGAGATGGAGCACCGAGGAGAAGGGCAGCGCGATGTCGTCGGGCGAGCAGCGGGCGCGCAGCACCCGCAGGCCCAGGTGGGTGGCGTGCGCGGCGGCGGCCTCCAGGACGGCGGACCGGCCGGTGCCCGTGGCCCCGCGCAGCAGAACGAGACGGCCTGCGCCGGCTCGGGCCCGCTCCGCCTCCGCCGTGAGCAGCGCGTGCGCGTCCTCGCGTTCCCGCAACGGTCCGGTCATCCCTGCCTCCTGCTGTCGGGCACATCGGACTTGTCCATGTACACGTAGAGGTCGTGCGGTTCGGTACGGGTCCGCGCGGCCGTTGTGGCGAGGCTCACGGTGCCCTGGCACGCAGCGGCCGAAAAGGCTCTGACCTGCGCCGATGCAGGTGAACCGTGGTGGTGGGGGGCTTGCTCTCGTGGTCCGCCTCGTGGTGCTCCACGATTGCGCGCGCCCCGGAGGTCACAGAAGTCTGGACCGTACCCACCCGTCACCGGTCCCCATCGGACGGCGGGCCCGTGAACTTGGGGGAAACGGTTGCTCAGCTCACCACGGACATCAGAGACCGGCGCCACGGTCATCGCCGCGACAGGCGCCGCCGTTCCAGGCGTCGCCCTCGGCACCCGGCGGCGGATTCCGGTGGCCGTCCAGGCACCCGATCCGATCTCCCGCGAGGGCGCCGTCAGCCAGTTGCGCGGGCGTCCCGAGGTCGAGGTCCGCGAGGAGGTCTCGGCCGCCGCCGGCACGGTGGCGCTGCTGATCGAGGACACCCTCGACGAGGGGGCGCTGGGCCGGCTGCGGCGGATCGTGCGCAGCGAGGGGGCGCGGGCGGTGCTCGTCGTGGGCACGATCCGCGAGACCGAACTCCTGGACGTCATCGAGTGCGGGGTCGGGGCCATCGTCTGGCGCCGCGAGGCCACCGCGCACCGGCTGGTGCAGGCGGTGCTGGCCGCCCACCGCGGCGACGGCGACCTGCCGGCCGATCTGCTCGGCAGGCTCATCAGCCAGGTGGGCACGCTGCACCGCGGTGCGGCGGGCCGGCCCGGCGCCCCCTCCCTGGGGCTCGCGCCACGGGAGGTGGACGTCCTGCGGCTGGTCGCCGAGGGCCTGGACACCGGAGAGATCGCCAGCAAGCTGTCCTACTCCGAACGAACTGTCAAGAACGTCATGCACGGACTCACGACGCGGTTGCATCTGCGCAACCGGGCGCACGCGGTGGCATATGCCCTGCGGGAAGGCTACATCTGACCGAACGGGCAATCGAAGGCGGACACGCGGGCAGCATGCCCTGCCCGGCCGCCGACCCTGTCGTGCCTGCGGATCCGCGGCCGTCCGGGGCACGATCGTCGGACAGTGGGTGTGGCACGGCAAGTTGAGGAGCACGACGGTGATCCACGAGGTGGACGAGGTCCTCAAAGAGCTGCTCGGAAGCGGCGCGCTCGCGGGCTCCGGCATCGACGTCTCCTTCGAGGCTCCGACCCGGGACTGGGCGGCCCGGCGCAACGCCCCTGTGATCAACACCTACTTGTACGACATCCGTGAGGACGTGACCCGTCGCCAGCGCGGCCAGATGGCGGTGCGGGACGAGCGGGACATCGTCGTGAAGCGCCGTCAACCACCGCGCTGGTTCCGGCTGTCGTACCTGGTGACCGCCTGGACCCGGACCCCGCAGGACGAACACCGGCTGCTGTCGGCCGTGTTGGCGACGCTGCTGCCGCGCGAGATGCTGGCGGCCGACGAGCTACCGGGCTCGCTGCGCGCGTTGGGGCTCGCGATGCCGGTGACGGTGGCCGGCATCCAGACCGAGTCGCGTTCCCTCGCCGAGATCTGGTCCGCCCTGGGCGGTGAGCTGAAGCCGTCGCTGGACCTGGTGGTCACGGCCCCCTTCCCGGCCTACCCGGAGTACGACGCCGGGCCGCCGGTCACGGAGGGCGCGGCGGTCCGCCTGCGCGGGATGGACGGCGACCCCCCGGAGTCCGCCGAACGCGCCCACCGTCCCCACCAGGTGGCCGCGGCCCGCGCCGCCCGCGAGGCCGGCACCCACCGCCCGGACCAGCGGTGAACGACGCGTACACCGAGGCAGCCGAGGCCGACGCCGACGTACCGGCGCCCGACACCGACCCGCCCGCGGCCGAGGACGGCTCGTTCGCCACCGACGCCGACGTGTTCATGGCCGAGGCCGGCCCTGCGGGGCACGGAGGGCACGGGGAGCACGAGCGGCACGGGGGCCTCGATACCCGGGACGACGGGGCCGGCGCGTTGCTCGTGCGGGTCGGGGTTCTGCGGGATCGGGTCGGTGATCTGGTCGACCGCCGGGCCGCCGTCGACCCGACGGCCGCCGATCCGCTGCGCGGCCTGTACCTGTCCGAGGAGGCGGTACGGCACCTGCTCGGCGGTGGTCAGGCCGCCGCCGGTCCCGTCGCGACCCCGCCCCGGGAAGCGGACCCGACCGACTCGCTCAGGGACCTCGCCGCCCGGCTCCGGCTCACCGAGCTCGACGCCACGATCCTCCTCATCGCCCTCGCGCCCGATCTGGACCGCGGCTTCGAGCCGCTCTACGGCTACCTCAACGACGACGTGAGCAGACGGCGCGCCACCGTGGGGCTCGCCCTCGAACTGTGCGGGGCGCCCGCCCACCTGGCCGCGGCCCGCGCCCGTTTCCACTCCTCGGCGCCGCTGCGCGCGTACGGGCTGCTGGACGTCGAGGAGCCCGAACGTCCCTTCCTGTCCCGCTCGTTGCGCGTACCGGACCGGCTGCTCGCCCATCTGCTGGGCGACGACACCCCGGACGCCGCCCTGCACGGACACCTGCACCCGCTGCCGCCGCCGCTGCCCGCCGACGACGAGGACTTCGTCCGGCTGCTCGCGCGCCGGATGCGGGAGGGCGGCCCGCTCACCGCCTATCTGCGCGAACATCGCGAGGGCGACGGCCTCGCCGCGATCACCTCCGCCCTGCGCGCCGCCGGAGTCGACGCCCTCCGCTTCACCGGGCCCGAGGACCGCGTGCCCGGCCTGCTGCGCGAGGCACGGCTCGGCGGCCGGGCGGTCGTACTGTCCGGGCTGCCGGAACAGCCGGGGCCGCTGATCGGCGCGCTGGCCGACGCGCAGGACGTCACCGTCCTGCTCACGGACCCGCGCCCCTACGACCCGCACTGGTCCACCCACGATCCGCTGGTCCTGGAGGCGCCGCGCCGCCGGGCCGGCGGGACGGCCGCCTGGGCGGCCGCGCTGGACTCCGCCGGCCCCCTCGACACCGCGCCCGGCTTCGACCTCGCCGCCACCGTCGCCCCCTACCGCCTCGGCGGCGAGCGGGTCGCCCGGGCCGCGCGGGCCGCCTCCGTCCTCGCCGCCTTCGAGGGCGGGCCGCTCACCGCCGACCATGTGCGGCTGGCCGCGCGGCAGCAGTCGGCGTCCGGCCTCGAACGGCACGCGCGGCGGATCCGGCCGGACGTCGGCTGGCAGGACCTCGTGCTGCCCGAGCGGCCGTTGACCCAGCTGCGCGAACTCGCCCTGCGGGCCCGGCACCGCGACCGGGTGCTCGGCGACTGGCGGCTCAGCGCCGGCGGCGGACGCGGCCGAGGGGTGCTCGGACTGTTCGCGGGCGAGTCCGGTACCGGCAAGACGCTCTCCGCCGAGGTCGTCGCCGCCGAACTCGGCCTCGATCTCTACGTCGTCCAGCTCTCATCGATCGTCGACAAGTACGTCGGCGAGACCGAGAAGAACCTGGAGCGCATCTTCTCCGAGGCCGACCGCACCGACGCCGTGCTGCTCTTCGACGAGGCCGACGCCGTCTTCGGGAAGCGGTCGGAGGTCAAGGACGCGCACGACAAGTACGCCAACATGGAGAGCGCCTACCTGCTCCAGCGGCTGGAGTCCTTCGACGGCATCGCGCTGCTCACCACCAACCTGCGCGCCAACATCGACGAGGCGTTCACCCGGCGCCTGGACCTGGTGGTCGACTTCCCGTTCCCCGACGCCGGGCAACGGCTCGCGCTGTGGCGGCACGGGCTGACTCACGTGCCGTGCGCCCCCGACGTCGATCCCGGGCAGCTGGCCAAGGACTTCGAGCTGGCCGGCGGTTCGATCCGCAGCGCCGTCGTCACCGCCGCCTACCTCGCCGCCGGACGCGACGAGCAGGTCGGCGACGACGACCTGCTGGAGGGGGCCCGCCGCGAGTACCGCAAGGCGGGCCGCCTGGTGCCGGGCGAAGCCAACTGGTAGGTCGGCTCCTCCCCCGGCCGCTCCCGTCGGCCGCTACTGCGCGCGCCACTTCTGGTTGGGCGTCCCCGAGCACGTCCACAGCTGGAGCTTGGTGCCGTTGCCGGTGCCGTTGTCCTTGGCGTCGATGCACTTGTCGGCCTGCGGGTTGACCAGGTCGCCGGCCTGGCTCAGCACCCACTGCTGGGCCGGGTTGCCGGAGCAGTTGGCCACCTGGATGACCGCGCCGTCGTCCTTCGACCCCCAGGCGACGTCCATGCACAGACCGAGCGCGCGCACGGTGCCGTCACTCTTGAACACCCACTTCTGATTGGCCGACCCGGCGCAGTCCCACAGCTGGAGCGGGGTGCCGTCCTTGCCCTTGCCGTTCTGGGCGCCGGTGATGTCGATGCACCGGTCCGAGGCCTGGCCGATGATCACGGCGCCGGGCACCGGGGCCGTCGTCTTCGTGCCGCCCGAGCCACCGGTTCCGCTGCCGCTCCCGCTGCCCGATCCCGAGGAACCACCGGACGTGGAACCGCCGCTGCCGTCCTCCTCCTCGGCCGGGGCGGAGGAGGTCTGCTGCTCGGGCAACGGTGCCGCCGAAGCGTCCACCTTCGGCGCCGACGGCGCGGACACGGAGGGACTGGGCAGCGCCGTGCTGCCGGCCTCCGCGAGCTTCTCACTGGCGCTGGTGTTGACCTGCGGCTTGTACGCCAGCCAGATCATCACGAACGCGATCGCCAGAGCCAGCGACAGGCTGAGCGCCGTCGCCAGCCAGCGCGGCAGGAACCCGCGCTGCACGAACGTGCCGTCCACCGAGAGCGGCACCGCCCCCGACCGCTGCACGTTCAGCGCGTACGGCCGCTGTTCCTTCGAGCCGAACCAGATGATCTGGCGCGGGCGCAGCGTCGTGTCGACGAACACCGCCCGGCCCGGCTCGATCTGCACACTGCCCGGCCGGAACTCGTAACCGAGGTGGTCACCCATGTCGGTACCGGTGACGGACGCCGTCAGCCGGGTGTTGCCGATGTTGTCGATCGCGAGGCGCGGCCGGCCGCGGAACCGCCCCTTCACCGTCGGCGGCACGAGTTCCGCCCGCACCTCGGTGAACGGCGTGACCGTCAGGTTCCCCTCGGGAACGGTCACCGCCTCCGGATGCTCGGTCGGCGTGATGCGCACCGCGTACGGGTTGGGGCCGGCCGTCGCGTCCGGGGTGCGCGGCGGGGCGAAGGTCAGCTCGACCGTGCCCGTCGTCCCCGGATACAACCGCAGCGTCTGCGGCTCCACCGCCGTCCAGGGAGCCACCGCGCCCACCGGCTCGAAGCGGTACTCGTCGACGACGTCACCGGTGTTGCGCACCCGCAGCCGTACGGTCGTAGTGCCGCCGGGGTCGACGGTCGCCGCGGCCGGTTCCAGAGAAGTCCACAGAGTCACCTGTCGACGCTATGCCGCGGGGCGAGGGCCCGTCAGGAGGCCGCGGGGCACGACCGCTGCCCGAAAGGGACGATGGGTCGTGCCCGTTCACCCGGTTGCGGACCGTGTGTCAGACGGTGAAGCGGACGGCTTCCAGTTGGAGTTTCTGTTCCATGGGGCTGCCGCCGTAGATCCAGTCGCCCGCCTTGGTGCAGCCGTTGCCCAGCCAGCCCCGGTCCTTGACGTGCGCGTTCTGGCAGACGGAGCCCTCGATGGTCTTGATCGTGAACCCCTCCATCACGGCGACCGCCGGCTTGCTGGAGCCCATCCACATGTTGACGCCGTCGGTCGCCTTCGACCACTTGTCGCCGGTCAGCCAGCCCCCGTCCACATGGGCGGCGTTGCCCGTGACACCGCCGGTCCGCGCCGTGGCGATGTTGAGGGCCTTGATGGGGAGGTTCTTGCCGGTCGTGCCCGCGATCGCGCCGTCGCAGACCGGGTCCTGCCACCCCTTGTCCTCGATGTAGGCGCGGTAGCAGATGTGCCGCCCGTCGCTGCGGGCCGCCAGCTTGTTCACGGCGTCGGCCGCCGTCTCCTGCTTGGGCTTCGCGGGGGCCTTCGACTCCGCCCCGCCGCCGCCGCCGCTGTCACCGTCGCTGCCACCGTCGCTGCCACCGCCGGCGGCCGGGGCCGCGCTGGTGGCCGGGGCCTCGGGTACGACGGCCGCCGTCGGGGTGGGCACCAGGGCCGGGGCGCTGGGCTCGGCCGAGGGACTGGGCGCGAGGGTGCTGACACCGGCCTCCGCGAGCTTCTCGTTGGCGCTGGAGGCCACCCGGGGCTTGTACGCCAGCCAGATCATCACGAACGCGATCGCCAGAGCCAGCGACAGGCTGAGCGCCGTCGCCAGCCAGCGCGGCAGGAACCCGCGCTGCACGAAGGTGCCCTCCACCTCCAGCGCCTGCGCACCCGACCGGCGCACCGCCAGGTTGTAGCGCTGCTCCTCCTTCGAGCCGAACCAGATGATCTGGCGCGGGCGCAGCGTCGTGTTCACGAACACCGCCCGGCCCGGTTCGATCTGCACATTGGCCGGCTGGAGCTCGTACGCCAGCCGGTCACCGTGGTCGCTGCCGCTCAGCGAGGCGGTCAGTTTGGTGTTGCCGAGGTTGTCGATCGCGAGGCGCGGCCGGCCGCGGAACCGCCCCTTCACCGTGGGCGGCACGAGTTCCGCCCGCACCTCGGTGAACGGCGTGATCGTCAGGTTCCCCTCGGGAACCGTCACCGCCTCCGGATGCTCGGTCGGCGTGATGCGCACCGCGTACGGGTTGGGGCCGGCCGTCGCGTCCGGGGTGCGCGGCGGGGCGAAGGTCAGCTCGACCGTGCCCGTCGTCCCCGGATACAACCGCAGCGTCTGCGGCTCCACCGCCGTCCAGGGTGCGGTCGGGCCGACCGGCTCGAAGCGGTACTCGTCGACGACGTCACCGGTGTTGCGCACCCGCAGTCGGACGGTCGCCCGGCTGCCGGGGTCGACGGTGACGGAGGCGGGTTCGAGGGATGTCCACAGGCTCACATGCCGACGCTACGGGGAGGGCTGCTGCCGGGGTCAGAGGCGACGGGGCAGGGTGCGTGCCCTGCCGGGCCGCGACCGGCTGCCCGCGGGGACCCGACGGGCCGTCACCGCCCCCGGGGCCGCCCGCGTGCTCCCGCCGGGGACCCCGGCGCACCGGCGGCGGCGACGGCGGCGCGGGCGGGTCCCGGTGGCCCGCGCTGCCCGCGAGGGCAACAGCCGTGCCCCGGACCGTGCACCGGAAGCCGTTTCGACAAACGCGCTTCGCGCGTGACGGTGAAAGACGTCCTGACGCGTACCCCGAGGAGAGCACAGCATGCCGTCCTACCTGTCGCCCGGCGTATACGTCGAGGAGGTGGCCAGCGGCTCCCGCCCGATCGAAGGGGTGGGCACCTCGGTGGCGGCCTTCGTCGGGCTCGCCCCGACCGGCCCCCTCAACGAGCCGACCCTGGTGACCAACTGGACCCAGTACGTGGCCGCCTTCGGTGACTTCACCGACGGCTACTACCTGGCGCACTCCGTCTACGGGTTCTTCAACAACGGTGGCTCGGCGGCGTACGTCGTCCGCGTCGGCGGTACCTCGGCGGGTGCCGCCGGAGACGCCAAGTCGCCCGCCGCGGTGTCCGGTTCCGGCTCCGCGCCGGCCGCGCTCCCGGCCGGTGAGCCCAAGCAGCTCGGCACGTTCACGGTGACGGCCGTGGCGCCGGGCGAGACCGGCGGCCCGCTCAGCGTCGAGGTCGCGGACGCGGAGGGCGAAGGCCCCGCCGAGCGCTTCAAGCTGATCGTCAAGGACGGCGACAAGGCCGTCGAGACGTTCGACGTGTCGGCGAAGAAGGGCAACCGCTCCTACGTCGTCACCCAGGTCAAGGAACGCTCCAAGCTCATCACCGTGGCCGAGGCGGCGCCCGCCGCGCAGCTGGCCCGTCCGGAGAACCAGACGGTCGCGCTGGCCGCGCCGCCCGCCGGCGCGCCGGCCGGTGCGGTCGAGGCCGCGCAGCCCGTCGGCCCGGCGCAGTACCTGGGCGACAGCTCCGACCGCACCGGCTTCGGTGGCCTGGAGGCCGTCGACGAGGTGTCCATGGTCGCGGTGCCCGACCTGATGGCCGCCTACCAGCGCGGCGCGATCGACCTGGAGTCGGTCAAGGCCGTCCAGCTGGGCCTGATCGCCCACTGCGAGCTGATGGGCGACCGCGTCGCCATCATCGACCCGCCGCCCGGCCTGAACGCCCGCCAGATCCGGGTGTGGCGCCAGGAGACGGCCGGCTACGACTCCAAGTACGCGGCCCTGTACTACCCGTGGATCAAGTCCTTCGACCCGTCCGCCGGCAAGGCGCGGCTGATCCCGCCGAGCGGTCACGTGGCCGGTGTGTGGGCCCGCAACGACTCCGAGCGCGGCGTCCACAAGGCTCCCGCGAACGAGGTCGTGCGCGGCGCGGTGGACCTGGAGATCCAGATCACCCGCGGCGAGCAGGACCTGCTGAACCCGATCGGCGTGAACTGCATCCGGGCGTTCCCGGGCCGCGGCATCCGCATCTGGGGTGCCCGCACCCTCTCCTCCGACCCGGCCTGGCGCTACCTGAACGTCCGCCGGTACTTCAACTACCTGGAGGAGTCGATCCTGATCGGCACCCAGTGGGTGGTGTTCGAGCCGAACGACCACGCCCTGTGGGCCCGGATCCGGCGCAACGTCTCGGCGTTCCTCGTGAACGAGTGGCGCGGCGGCGCGCTGTTCGGCGCCCGTCCCGAAGAGGCGTTCTACGTCAAGTGTGACGAGGAGTCCAACCCGCCGGAGTCGGTCGACCTCGGCCGTGTGATCTGCGAGATCGGCATCGCGCCGGTCAAGCCCGCCGAGTTCGTGATCTTCCGGCTGGCCCAGTTCTCCAGCGGCAACGGAGAGCTGGAGGAGTAGGCCGCAGCAGGCCCTCCGTCGTACCGCCCGCTTCACCACACTTAGAAGGAAAGCCAGATGAGTCTCCAGCCGGGTGACGCCCTTACTTCACACAATTTCGGCCTCCAGATCGACGGCGTGATGGTCGAGTACCTCGCCGAGGTCAGCGGCCTCAGCCTCGAACAGGACGTCATCGAGTACCAGCAGGTCTCCGCGCAGGGCAAGCCCGTCACCAAGAAGCTGCCCGGCGTGAAGAAGGCGGGCACCTGCACGGTCGTGCGCGGTATGACCCAGTCCGCGGCGTTCAACCAGTGGATCACCGAGTCGATCAACGGCGTGATGGGCACCGCCCGTAAGAACGCCACGATCATGGTGATGGACTACCAGAACAACCCGGTCAAGCGGTACAACATGCGCAACGCCTGGTGCAGCAAGATCGACACCAGCTCGGTGAAGGCCGGCGAGGCCTCCGCGCTGACCGAGACCGTGACGATCACGTTCGAAGAACTGGTCATCGAGTAATGCGGCGCACGGCTGTCCGGGCAGCGGCGGCGGGCGGGGAGCCGCAGGAGGCGCTCCCGGCCACCGCCGTGCCCGAGTCCGAATCCCTGTCCGGCCCCGCGTCCGCGTTCTCCGCGCCGGGCGCGGCCGCCGCCCCGGCCCCCGCGCCGTACCGGCTCCAGACGGAGTTCCCCTTCGAGCTGCCGCGCGGGTACGTCGACGAGGCGGGCACGGTCCACCGCGACGGTGTGATGCGGCTGGCGACGGCGCGGGACGAACTGGTCCCGCTCCGCGACATCCGCGTCCAGGAGAACCCGGCGTACCTGTCGGTGGTGCTGCTGGGCCGGGTCATCACCCGGCTCGGCAGCCTCCCGCTGGTACACGACGGCGTCGTGGAGAACATGTTCGCCTCCGACCTGGCGTTCCTCCAGGACTTCTACCGCCAGGTCAACGCCGAGGGGCACACCCGCGCCTCGGTGCGGTGCCCCCATTGCTCGGAGCCCTTCGAGGTGGAACTCGGCGGGAGCCGCCTGGGGGAATCGTGACGTACGCGACCGACCGGCTGCACGAGGAGATCGCGTACGTCGCCTACCACTTCCACTGGGGCCAGGACGAGATCCTGGACCTGGAACACCACGACCGGCGCCGCTACGCCGACCAGATCGCGTCCCTGGTGACCCGGGGCGGGGCGGAGGGCTGAGGCATGGGGTTCCTGGAACGGTTCCGGGGTGGCCGCGGGAGCGGTCGCGGGGACGGCTCGGGCGCGTCGCCGACCGCCGGCACCGGTGCGCCGGCCACGACCGGCGGTAGTACCGACCCGGTGAGCGACGCGGGTGCGGCGCCCCGCGTCGTCGCGGCCGCCTGGCCGACGCTCCCGCCCATCCAGCGCGCGGCCGCCGGAGGGACGTCGGGCGTCGCCGACGCCGGGTTCGGCGGTCGGCTGGCCACCTGGCAGAACCCCTCCTTCACCGGCACCGGCTTCCACGCGGTGCTGGACGCGGCACCGGGCGGCCTGATGAGCAGCCTGCGGACGGCTCCACCGGTCGCCGAACCGGAGCGGGTGGCCGCGCCGCCCCGGCCGATCCCCCTTCAGCGTGCCGTTCCCGCGTCCTCGCCTGCCGCTCCCCGCCCGGCTTCGGCCGGTCCGGGCTCGACGGCCGGTCCGGGCTCGACGGCCGGTCCGGGCTCGACGGCCGGCCCGGGTGCGGCGAGTGCTCCGCGCGCTTCGGGTGCATCGCGTGGGGCAAGTGGGGCAAGTGGGGCGAGCACTACGGGGGTTACGGCTGCGGCTCCGGCTTCCCCGGCGGTGCCCGTGGTGCCGTCCCGGCCGACGGAGCCGTCCGCTCCCGCCGCCTTCCCGGCGCGGGGCATCCGGGTGTCCCCGGCGAGCCCGGCCCCCTCGACGGGTCCGGCCCCGTTGACGAGGTCCCTGTCGGCGCCGGTACAGCGGCGCAGCCTGCCCGCCCGACCGGCGTCCCCGTCCCCCTCCCCGGCACCGGCACCGGCCCCCGCCCCGGCTTCGTCCGGCGGTGGCGGCTCGGCTCAGACGTCCGGCCGGGGTGCGGACACCGACGGCGGAAGCCCGGCGAGCGGCAAGGAACCCGCACCGGGTCCGCGAGGAGCCGCCACCCCGGGTTCACCGGCGGCGGGAAGCAACTCCGGTTCGGGGGAGGCCGGTACGGCTGCCCTCCCGCCCGTCGGGCTCCAGCGGGCCGTGCCCCGTCCCGCGGGCTCGGCGCCCAGCGGCGCCCCGGTGCGGGTGCAGCGCGCGGTTCCGGGCGCGGGTGGCGTCGGTGCGGCTGTTCCCGGTCCGTCGGCGGTGGGCGGCGTCACGCCCGCCGCGCGGACCGGCACGGCTCCGCCGTCGTCGCCGAAGCCGTCCTCCACGTCGGCCGGTTCGGGTTCCGCAGGTACGTCGGGGACGGCGGCCGCTGCGTCGGCCGGCTCCGCAGGGTCCCCTTCGGCGAGCGCCGGCCCCAGCGTGCAGCGTGCCGTTCCGGCGCCTGCGGCGCCGTCCTCCCCCGGTGGGGCACCCGGGGGCGCCGGCCTGCGCTCCCCGGGCAGCGCCGCCGCACCTCGGCCGGGCGGAACAGAACGTGGCCCGTCGCCGACGTCCACCCCGGGGCCGCCCCCGCCGACCCCTCCACGCTCCGCCCCGACCTCCCCGACCACCTCCACGCCCTCCGGAACGGTCGCGCCGGTCACCGTGAGCAGACGTGCTGCCACCGGCGCGAGCTCCAGCCCCACCGCCGACGTGCCCACCGGGTCGTCGGCCACCCGCAGTTCGGGTCCCGGGTTCGGTTCCGGCTCCGGTTCCGGTTCCGCCGGACGCATGCCCGGCTCCGGCTCCGGTTCCGTGTCATCCTCCGGACCGGCCTCCACCTCCGCTTCAAGCGCCGCTTCTCCCTCCGGTTCCGCTTCCGGCGCCGCTTCGGGTCCTGCGCGAGGATCCGGGCCCGCGTCGGGCTCCGGCCCGAGCACCGGCCCGGGTTCGCCCGTGCGTCCCGGCTCGGCCTCCGGTGACGGTGGTCGTACGGCATCCCCCGGCGTGCAGCGGGCGGCAGCGGCTCCGGGCTCGGCCTCGGGCCCCACCGCGACCTCACGTGACGGCAGCCGCACATCGACGCCCGGCGTGCAACGCGCCGCGACGGCCCCGACCTCGACCTCTGCCACCAGCCCCGGCCCCGGTCCCGGGTCGAGTGCGACCTCCGGTGCGGGCCCTGCCTCGGCACCCCGCCCCACCGCGACCTCGCACGACGGTGGCCGCGCACCGACCCCGAGCGTGCAACGCGCCGCGACGGCACCGGCCTCGACCCCGGCTCCGGGCTCGGGCCCCGCCTCGGTGCCCGAGCCCGCCTCGGGTTCCGGCGACGCCGGCCGCGCATCGATCCCCGGCGTGCAACGCGCCGCGACGGCACCCGCACCGGCCTCGACGCCGTCCCGGCCGACGACCACACCCGCGCCCGCGCTCACGTCCGCGACCACGCCCACACCCGTCGGCCCTCGTACGGCAGCCACCGACGTGCAACGTGCCGTATCAGCTCCCGTTGCGGTCACCCCGCCCGCGCTACCCGCCACGTCCGCTCCCAACGGCGTGAGCGGTTCGGTCCCGGCGCGCACCGGCCCGGCGCTTCCGGCGCGCTCGGCCGCCAACTCCCCGGCGCCCGGCACAGGTTCCGCGACCACGCCCGCACCGGTGTCCGCGCCCGTGTCCTCTGCCGCGACGAGCGTCCAGCGGGCGGCCTCCGGTGCGGCCGCCCCTCGGCGTCGCGCGGGCCTCGGCGCCCCCACGAGCCTTCCCTCGGGCGGACCGGGCCCGGCGACGCCGCTCGGCCCGCCCGTGGCCTCGCCGACGCCTCCCGCGACTCCGGCCGCCGTCGGCACGCCCTCCGCAGGCGCGTCCGCCCACGGCACCGGCGCCCCGGGTGCGCGGACCGAACCGCTGCCCCCGCTGCGACGCTCCACGCCTCTCGGCGCCCCCGTACAGCGTGCGGCCCTACCGGTCACCGCCGTCGCGCAGCCCGCGCAGCCCACGTCATCGCGCCCCGCGCTGGGCGCCCCCCTCCCCACCCGCCCCGCCGACGCCGCACCACTGAACGCACCGCTGAACGCACCGAGCGGCATCCCGGCGATCGGGCCTCAGGGCGACGCCCCCCGTGCGGCGACAGGGCCCGGCGGCACCTCCTCGGCGCTGGCCCCGTTCACGCCCCCCGTCGTACAGCGCAGCACCGCGATGCCCGGCGCCCCCGAACTCCCGCTGCCCGTACTCTCGTCCGCCCCCGGCACCGGCACGCCGACGCCCCGTCCGGCCCCGCTGCCCCAGGACACCGTCACCGGCCCCACGGGTGCCCTCCCCACGGTCCGTCCCACGACGACGACCGGACAGCACCACCCCGCACACCCCGTCGCCCTCACCGGCAGGCCCCCGGTGGCCCCGGTCCCCCTGGTGTCCCCGGCTTCCGTGCAGCGTCACGCGGCCAAGGCGCCCGTACCGTTGCGCCGCTCCACGCCCGGCGCGACCGCGGGCGGGCCCGTGGCGCGTCCGTACCCCACCCCCGGCCTCACCCCCATGTCCGCTCCGGCGCCGGGACCGGCACCGGCATCCGCGACTTCGTCTGCCCCGCCGGCTCCGGTCGTTCAGCGTCGGGCGCTGCCCGTTCCGGGAACGGCGGCCGGCGCCCCCGTACGCCCCGCCGCACCACCGTCACCCCTCGCACCGCCGGCCCAGGCGTCGCCCATCCCGGTGCCGGCCCCCAGGCCGGTCCCGACCCCCGCCCCGCTGCCCGCGGCGCCCACGCCCCCCGCCCCGGTGGTCCAGCGGCGCCAGGCCGCACCGCCCCCCACGCTGCCGAAGCCGCCCCGCGGCACCGGCGGGCCTCCGCCGGGCGCCGACCAGGGTGCGGCGGATCCGGCTCACGCTCACGCTCACGCGCAGGTGCGCCCCGGTTTCGATCCGCGCGCGCTCACCGACTTCCAGCTCGACGAGCTGACGCACCGCCTCACCGGTCGCATCACCCGTCTGCTCCGCACCGAACTGCGGCTCGACCGCGAACGGATCGGCAGACTCCGCGACCCCCGCCACTGATCGCGCCACCGACCCCGAAGCGCCCGAAGCCCCGCCGCTCCCGACGCCCCCTCTCCCAGAAAGGCCAGGCCCCGATGCCCTCCGATCTCGACCCGGGCTCCACCATCTTCTTCACCCTGACCATCGACGGCGAGAGCCTCGGCTTCTTCAACGGGTGTGAGGGGCTCTCGTCCCAGGTGGAGATCGAGCACCGCCAGGAGGGCGGCAACAACGGCTTCGTCTGGCAACTGCCCTCCCGGGTCACGTTCTCCACGATCCGGCTGACCCGGCCGCTCACCCCGGACACCACCAAGGTCGCCAAGTGGATCTCGTCGGTCACCACGGGCGTGACCCGGCCGACCGCGCAGATCGCGGCACTGCGCGCGGACGGTTCGGAGGTCGCCCGGTGGGGGCTCATCGACGTACTGCCGGTCAGCTGGCAGGGGCCGTCCCTCAGCCCGGACAGCCCGGGTGTGGCCACGGAGGTCCTGGAGATCACCCACCACGGCTTCACGGACTGAGGACCGGGACGAGCACCGGACCAGGACCAGGACCAGGACGAGGCAGGGAGTACAAGCCATGGCCAAGGGAAGCAAAGGCGGCGCCGGCAAGAGCCTGGTCCGTGCCACCCTCGCGATCCACGAACCGCCGGTGGGCACGAGCACGACCCCCGGCGGGCTCATCAAATCCTTCGGGTTCGACTTCAACCCGTCGCAGCTCCAGCTCGGCCGCCGGGCCCAGTGGAAGGTCACCCCCACGGCGGCCATCCGGGACGGCTCCGTACCGGAGTTCATGGGCCCGGAGCCCCGCGAGATGACCGTCGAGATCTTCCTCGACACCTCGGACCAGCCCGGCAGCAACACCGTCCTGAAGAAGGTCGAGTCGCTGCTGGAGTGCTGCGAGGTCACGACCAAGAGCATCGCCGCCAAGCAGCCCTCGCCACCGTGGGTGGTGTTCCAGTGGGGCTCGTTCTCCACGGCCCGCTTCACCGCCTACGTCAGCAGCATCGACGTCACGTACTCGCTCTTCGGCACGACCGGCGTCCCGATCCGCGCCACCTGCCAGGTGCGCCTGAACGAGATCCCCAGCAAGACGAAGGGCCAGAACCCGACCTCCGGCGCCCTCACCGCGCGGCGGGTGCACCGGGTCGTCGCCGGTGACTCCCTCCAGTCCCTGGCCTGGCGCGAGTACGGCGACGCCTCCGCCTGGCGGTCGATCGCCGAGGTCAACGGCATCGACGACCCCTCCCGGCTGCCGACCGGCATCGAGCTGGTCCTGCCGGCCGCCGAGGAGGTGCGCCACTAGTGGTCCAGTCCGCGTTCTCCAGCGTCATCCAGGTCACCCTGGGTGGCGACCCCCTCCCCGTCGACATCGCGCCGCTCCTCGTCGATGGCTGGGTCGACCAGGGGCTCGGTGTGCCGGCCGCGTTCCGGCTCACCTTCCGCGACCCCGGCCGTCAGGTCCTGGGCAAGCTGAAGGTCAAGTTCGGCACCCCCGTCGTCCTCGCCCCGATCGCCGACGGCAAGGGCGCCTCCGACCCGCTCCTCACCGGCGAGGTCTGCGGCCTGGAGGCGGACTACGACGGCACCGGCACCTTCACCGTCATCCGTGGCTACGACTTCGGCCACCGTCTGATGCGCCAGCGCCGCGTCGCCGCCTACCGCAACCAGAGCGCCTCCGACATCGCCCGCAAGCTGGCCGCCCAGGACGGCGTCCCGGTCGGGAAGATCCAGTCCACCAAGACCGTCTACGAGTTCATCAGCCAGGCCAACGTCACCGACTGGGACTTCCTCGCCCGGCTGGCCGACGAGAACGAGATGGTCATGTCGGTGGACTCCGAGGGCAAGTTCCAGTTCGTCAAGCCCGACCCGGCATCCGGTGCGCCGCCCACCTCCACCCCCGGCGACAAGAGCCCCTTCGTCCTCGAGGCCGGCACCGACATCCTCCGCCTGCGGGCCGCCGTCACCGCCGCCGAGCAGGTCGGATCCGTCGAGGCGCGCGGCTGGGACGTGACGACGAAGAAGAAGCTCACCGCGACCGCGCCCGCCAAGACCAACCCCGGCATCAGCATCGGCACGACCCCCGGTGAGGCCGCCGCCAAGTTCAAGCCGGCCAAGCTGGTCGACGCGCAGACGCCGTACGACCGGCAGTCGGAGGTGAAGTTCGCCGCCGAGGCCCTCGCCGACGACGTCACCGGCTCCTTCGCCGAGCTGGAGGTCATCGCGCGCGGCACCCCGAAGCTCCGCCCCGGGCTGCCCGTCACCCTCGCCGACGTCGGCGCTCCCTTCGAGGGCAAGTACACCGCCACCTCCGTACGGCACGTCTTCGGCGACGGCAAGCACTACGAGGCCTGGGTGACGGTCAGCGGACGGCAGTGGCGGTCCCTGTACGGACTCGCCTCCGGCGGCGGCAACGCCTCCAACGGCCTGAACCTCCCCGGCACCGCCAACGCCCTGGTCACCGACGTCGGCGACCCGCTCAAGCAGGGCCGCGTCAAGCTCCAGTTCCCCTGGCTCGACGACGCCTACGTCAGCGACTGGACGCGCGTGGTGCAGTGGGGCGGCAAGCGCGGCGGCTCGATCTTCCCCCTCGACGTCGGCGACGAGGTGCTGGTCGGCTTCGACCGGGGCGCCCTGGACCACCCCTACGTCATCGGCGGCCTGTACAACGGCAAGGACAAGCCGACCCCCGTCAAGGACGTGCCCCTGCACGACGGCGCCCGGCAGCGGGCCTCCCGGCACACCCTGTCCGACCGCGAGGGCAACCGGGTGGACCTGCTCAGCCAGCGGACCGGCGGCAAGCAGGGCGTGCGGCTGACCAGCGGCGACGACAAACTCGTCATCAACCTGGACCGGGCGCAGACCGAGATCACCGTGGACAGCAAGGGCACCGTCAGCATCACGGGCAGCCGCTCGGTGACCGTCAAGGCGGGCACCGACCTCACCCTCACCGCGGGCCGCAACATCGCCATCCGAAGCGGCGGCTCCATCACCCTCCGGGGCAACCTGATCAACATCAGGTCGATGACGGGCATGGTGTCGGTGGACGCGGCGGGCCTGCTCAACCTCAAGGCGGGCGGTGCCGCCACGTTCAGCGCGGGCGCCGCCGTCCAGATCAACTCCACCGCCAACGTGGGCATCCGGGCCGCCACGCTCATGCTCCAGGGCGTGGTCATGGTCAACGCAAAGCCGTACCCGCTGCCGTGACGCGCGGACGGCACGCCGTGAGAACCAGGAAAAGGCAGGTGGCCCTCTGATGGCCGAGCAATTCGTCGGATCGGGCTGGGCGTTCCCGCTCCGCATCGGCCCCACCGGGGGTATCGCCCTGGTCAGCGGGGAGCGCGAGATCGAGGAGGCCATCCGGCTGATCCTCGCCACCGCGCCGGGCGAACGCCCCATGCGCCCGGAGTACGGCTGCGCCATCCACGACCTGGTCTTCGCCCCGGTCAACGAGGCGACGGCCGGGCGCATCCAGCACGAGGTGTACACCAGCCTGGACCGCTGGGAGCCGCGCATCGAGGTCACCGATGTCGAGGTCACCGCCGGCGCCGAACAGGGCGTGCTCTTCATCGACGTCCAGTACGCGATCCGCGGCACCAACAATCCGCGCAGTCTCGTCTTCCCCTTCTACGTCATTCCGTCCCACGACGAGCCGGGTCCCCCCGGTCCGTCCGGTACGGCTTCCGAAAGCGACCGCTGATGGCCCTGCCCTCCCCGAACCTGGACGACCGCCGCTTCCAGCAGTTCGTCGACGACGCCAAGCGCTACATCCAGCAGCGCGCACCGGAGTGGACCGACCACAACGTCTCCGACCCGGGCGTGACGCTCGTCGAGACGGTCGCCCACATGGCCGACCAGATCGTCTACCGCCTCAACCGCGTCCCCGACAAGAACCACCTCGCCTTCCTGGACCTGGTCGGCATCCGCCTCTTCCCGCCGTCCGCCGCCCGCACGGAGGTCACCTTCTGGCTGTCCGCGCCGCAGGACGAGCCGGTCCTGCTGCCGGTGGGCACCGAGGTGGCGACGGTCCGCACGGAGAGCGAGGAAGCCGTCGTCTTCGCGACGGAACGCGAACTCACCGTCGTGCCGAGCCAGTTGAGCCACCTCGTCGTGCAGCACCGGGGCGAGCCGGTCACCGACCGGACCACCGACCTCGCCGAGGGCAAGGACCTGCTCTGCTTCGCCGAGGCGCCGCAGCCCGGCGACTGCATGCTGTTCGGCCTGAGCGCGGCCGTCCCGCACTGCGCGGTGGTCCTGGAACTCGACAGCCGCGTCGACGGCGTCGGCGTCGACCCGCGCCAGCCCCCGCTGGTCTGGGAGGCGTGGACCGAGGACGGCTGGCAGGAGTGCGAGATCGACCGCGACGGCACCGGCGGCCTCAACCGCCCCGGCGAGGTCGTCCTGCACATCACCGGCGGCCACGTCCTGTCCCGGTCCGGCGGCCAGGAGGCCGGCTGGCTGCGCTGCCGTGTCACCGAGCCCCTGCCCGGTCAGCCCTTCTACACGACCTCCCCGACCGTGCGGTCCGCCGAGGTGTTCACGGTCGGCGGCACCGCCCCCGCCGTGCACGCCGAGACCGTCTACGACGAGGCCCTCGGCGAGTCCACGGGCCTCCCCGGCCAGCACGTCGCCCTCGCGCACGCGCCCGTCGTCGGCGACGACCCGCCGCTCCTGCTCCAGACCGCCCAGCACGAGGGCTGGTCCGACTGGCAGGTCGTCCCGCACTTCGCCGCCTCCGGCCCCGACGACCGCCATGTCACCCTCGACGCGGCCACCGGCGAGATCGCCTTCGGCCCGTCCGTCCGCGAACCCGACGGCAGACTCCGCCAGTACGGCGCCGTCGCCCCCAAGGGCTCGGTCATCCGCGCCCGCCGCTACCGCACGGGCGGCGGCCGGGCCGGCAACGTGGCCCGGGGCGCGGTCCAGGTGCTCCGCACCTCCGTCCCGTACGTCTCGGAGGTCGTCAACCGGGAGGCCGCGCGCGGCGGAGTGGACGGCGAGACGGTGGAGGAGGCGAAACTCCGCGCGCCGATCACCCTGCGTGCCCAGGAGCGGGCCGTGACCCTGCGCGACTACGAGGAGCTCGCCCGCCGCGCCGCCCCCGAGACCGCCCGCATCACCTGCCTGGAGGGGCAGCCCGACGAGCACGGCTCCTACGCGGTACGGGTGCTGGTGGTCCCGCAGGCCGTACCTGACCCCGGCGGACGCCTCCGCTTCGAGCAACTGGTGCCCGGCGACTCCCTGCTGGACCGCATCACCCGCCACCTCGACGAACGCCGCCTGATCGGCACCAGGCTGGCCGTCGGCCCGCCGTACTACCAGGGTGTGACGGTGGTGGCGACGGTGCACGCCTTCAGGGGCGTCGACACCGACCGCGTCCGCCGCCAGGCCCACGACGCCCTCTACCGCCACCTCGACCCGCTGATCGGCGGCGCGGACGGCAAGGGGTGGCCCTTCGGCCGCCCGGTGCAGTCGGGCGAGGTCTTCGCCGTCCTCCAACGCGTCCCGGGAGTGGAGCTGGTCGACCAGGTCATGCTGCACCCCGCCGACCCGCTGACGGGCAAGCGCGGCGAGGCCACCGACCGCATCGACCTGGCCGCCCCGGCCCTGGTGTTCTCCTACGACCACCGGGTGCGAGTGATCGGGGACGGCGCATGACCGGCACGAACTCACCGAAGGGAACAGGACGTTGAGAGGCTCGGTGGACGGACTCGGCTCCTCCGTGCCGATCGGCGCGATGCTGCCGGCCGTCTTCGCCGACGACGACCTGGCCCAGCGCTTCGTCGGGGGCCTGGACGAGGTGATCGCCCCCATCCTCAACGTCCTCGACTGCCTGCCCGCCTACTTCGACCCGGCCCTCGCCCCGGTCGACTTCACCCGCTGGCTGGCGTCCTGGGTCGGCGCGGAGACCGACGGCACGGAACCGGAACCGAGACTGCGGGCCGCGGTCGCGGCGGCCGCGTACCTGCACCGGGTGCGCGGCACCCGGCGCGGCCTGTCGGAGACGGTCCGGCTGGCCTTCGGCGTGGATCCGGAGATCTCCGAGAGCGGCGGCGCCGAGTGGAGCGCCCGGCCGCTCGGCCCGGTCCCCGGCGAACCCCGGCCGCACCTGCACGTCACGATCCGGCTGCCCGACCCCGGCCCGGCGGACGAGCACCGCCTGGACACCCTCGTGGCCGCCGCCCGCCCTGCCCACATGCCGTACACGGTCAAGGTGACCGCCGCCGAAAGGACCCCGGAGAGATGACCACCCAGAACTGCGCCGAGTGCGGCACGCGGGCCGAGCCCGGCCAGTCGTTCTGCGACGCCTGCGGCGCCGTACTGAGCTGGACGGACCGCCCCCCGGCCCGCACCGGCGCGGGCACCGGGTCGGGCTCGGGCACCGGGTCGACCACCGGCGCGGGCTCGGGATCGCACCCCGGTACCGGATCCGGGTCGGACTCCGGGTCCGGGTCGGGCGTCGCTGCCGGGACGGACCCGGGCTCGAGCTCGGGAACAGGTACCAGGACAGGTTCCGGTTCCGGTTCCGGTTCCGGTTCCGGTTCCGCGACGGGTGACGGGGCAGGGGCGGGGGCGCCCTACGGGTCCGGGACGGCGTCCGCTCCCGGACCCGCGCACGGGTCCGGGACGGGTTCCGGGTCCGGAGCGGCGCCCGCTCACGGATCCGGATCGGGCTCGGCGTACGGGTCCGGAGCCGCGGCCGGAGCCGACTCCGGGGCCGTCGGTGGCGGCTCCGGGACCGGGTACCGCTCCGCGGAGGGCACGCGGGAGCCGGCGGGCGCCGCGGGGCCGGAGGCCGGCGCGGTCTCCCGCACGGCCTCCGCTTCCGCCTCCACCGCTCCCGTTCCGGCCCCCGCCTCCGGCGCCGTCTTGGGTACGGCGGTGGCGAGCGCGTCGGCACCCACCTCGCCCCACGCCACACCCGAGCCTTCGACCCAGGCCGCCGCCCCGGCCGCCGACGACGACCACGACCCGGACGACGAGGACACCACGGAAACTCCCCTGCCGGTCATCCCGCCGGAGGACGGCACCGCCGCTCCGTCAGGCACAGCACCGGCCTCCGCGCCAGCACCCGCCCACGCCCCCGACCACACCGCCCCCACCACCCCCGTACCGGCGGCCGCCCCCGCGCCCGCCCTCGGCGACACGATGGCCGCCCGCGCCCGCTCCCTCCTGGTCCCCGTCGCCGACGCGGAGCCGCGCCCCGCCGAGCCCCCGTCCGTGGCCCCGGTCCTGCCGGGCAGGCCGGTCGCGGACCGGCCGCAGGTACGCGCGCCAGGACCCGTCCAGGGTGAGCAGTACGGCGTCGCGTGCCCCTGGTGCGCCACCCCCAACAACCCCGACCGGCACTTCTGCGTCCGCTGCGCGATGCCCATGACGCTGGAGGACCGCTCCTCGGTCCGCCTCCCCTGGTGGCGCCGCCTGTTCAACCGCAACGGCGCGTCCCCCTGGGCCGGCGACCGCCCGCGCCTGCGCCGTACGTTCGACCGCATCCTCAGCTGGGTGGTGGGGGCGGTCGTCCTCACCCTCGTGATCATCGCGGCGATGAACACACCGGAGGCGATCCAGGCCACCCGCGACCACTTCGCCAAGCGCGCGCCGGTCGCCCCGGACTCGTTCGCGGCCTCGCGCTCCTACCCGGGGCACAAGCCGGAGCTGGCCTTCGACAAGATCAACAACAGCTGGTGGGGTCCCGGTGTCTCGCAGTCGGGCGAGGGCGAGTGGATCGAGGCCCGCTTCGACGAGCCGACCCGCCTGCTGGACCTGATCATCACCTCGGGCACGTCGGTCCGCCCCGACCAGCTCAACCAGTCGGCCCTCCCCCACCGCATCAAGGCGACGATCACCCTGAAGGACGGCAAGACGACGACCCGGGAGATCACCCTGGACCAGAGCTCGGGCGCCCAGCGGCGCGCCTTCCGCGTGGGCGACGTCACCAAGGTCCGTTTCACGATCGAGTCGTCGTACATGGCGTCCGGGAGCAAGCAGGTGTCGATAGCCGAGATCGAGTTCTTCGGCCGGTCGAGCGCCAACTCCACGTGACCGTGCGACGGCTTGACGGCTCCGACGGCTGACGGCTGACGGCTGACGGCATGACCTGAGGCCTTACCTGCCGGTTCAAGGCCCCGGGTGGCCGGGAGGGAAGCACTCCTCCCGGCCACCCGGGGCCTCCCCTTCCAGTGCGTACTTGCGTAAGTCAAGCAAGCTATTTATAGTTGCCTGAGTTAAGCAAGCTAGTCCGCTGCGGAAGGAACCGCCGTGAAGTCGCTGACCTCCTTCGCCCGCTTCGTGGCCTTCGGCGGCGGCACCGGGGTCCTCTCCAGCCTGGCCGTCCCACTACTGGCGGCGCTGATGCCGTGGGCCCTGTCGAACGCGCTGATCACCATCGCCTCGACGGTCCTGTGCACCGAGCTCCACGCCCGGTACACGTTCCGCACCGGCCGCCGTGCGGGCCTGCGCCGGCACTGTCAGGCGGCGGGCTCGGCGGCGGCCGCCTACGGGGCGACCTCCGTGGCCGTGTTCGCCCTCCACGCGGTCCAGCCCGCCCCCGGCATGCTCACCGAGCAGCTGGTCTACCTCTCGGCCTCGGGCCTCGCGGGCACAGGCCGCTTCGTGATCCTGCGCCTGTTCGTCTTCGCGACAGCCACCGACCACGAGACGGCGAACACGGCGAACACGCCGAAGACGACCGACACGAACCTGCCGGCCGTCAAGCCGACGACGACGATCCCGCGTCCCCGGCGCACGCCGGTCATCCCCACCGGCGGGCTCACGGTGGCCCTCGGCCCGAGCTGACCGAGGCGCGGGGCCGCGCGTCCTCACCGCGCGGGCCGCCGCACCTTCCGCGCTTCGCGATCGACCGCCCAGGCGTCCGCCACCGGGCCCAGGTGCCCGAGCTTGTCGGGGTTGATCACCAGCCGGACCGCCTGGATCCGCCCGTGAACCACGTCGAGCGCCAGGTGTTGGCGGATGGGCGGGTCCGTACGGGGCATCGGCTCGGCGGGTTTCGAGGTCGTCGCCGAACTGCCCCAGGACACACGGAAAACGAACGAGTCCCACCCCGTCTGACACGGGATGGGACTCGTTTCACCTGGAGCGCCGGGCAGGCCTTGCACCTGCATCTCCCCGCAGGAAGCGGGGCATCTTTCCTTAGACGACCAACGCAAGAGTTCGTTCACCGTTTGTTCTCCGGTGACCGGCTCAAGATCAAGCTTACCCCATTTCCAGGGTGCTCTTGACCATGTACATCGTCAGGCCGGACGCCCCGTCAGGCGACGTCGCCGATCTTCAACTCGGGTCCGACGACCAGGGTGACGACGCCCGGGGCGGCCGAAGCGTCGGCGGTGGCCGTCCGGCCGGGCAGCCGGGAGGCGAGGACGGCGGCCTGGCTGTCGAGGCCCGCCGGATAGGTGACGGTCGTCTTGGCCACCGTCTTGTCGGCGTTGCCCGTGCCGGTGACGGTGTAGCCCGCGTCCTTCAGCCTCTCCGCGACGGCGGCGGCGCGTCCGGAGACCCCGGTGCCGTTGAGGACCTGGACCCGCACGCTGGAGGCGTACACCACGTTCTTCTTCGCCGCCTCCAACTGCGGCTTGGTCACCTCCTTGTCCTTGGCCAGGGAGGTGAACAGGTCGGCGGCCTGCGGGTACTGCCAGACGATGTTGGCCTTGTCGGTGGGCTGGTCCGCCTCGCGCCCGTAGTTGGGCACGGTGAGGAAGCTCAGGCGGTCGCTCGGTATCCCCTTGAGCTCGTTGGCCAGCCCGTACAGCGGCTTGATCCCGGCCATGTCGGGGTCGGTGGTGAGGGACTTGGTGATCGACTGGAGGAAGCCGTACATGGCGTCGGGGCTCGTGAGCTTGGACTTGGCCTTCTTGGCCAGCGCGTCCATGAACTCCTGCTGGCGGCCGATGCGTCCGATGTCGGAGCCGTCGCCCACGCTGTAGCGGGTGCGGACGTATCCGAGCGCCTTCTCGCCCTTGACGGTCTGGCAGCCCGCCTCCAGGTCCAGGTGGGCCTTCTCGTCGTGGATGGCCTGCTTCGGGCAGACCTCGATGCCCTCCAGCGCGTCTACCATGCCCTTGAAGCCGGAGAAGTCGACCGTCATGAAGTGGTCGATGCGCAGACCCGTGTTGGACTCGACGGTCTTGATGCTGCAGGCGGCGGCCTCGGCGACCTTGCCGTCGCTGCCGCCGAGCGCGAACGCCTCGTTGATCTTGAAGTGGTGCGGGGAGGACGAACTGCCGTCGCTCTTCTGGCAACTGGGTATCTCCACCCACGAGTCGCGCGGGAAGGAGACGACCGAGGCCCACTTACGGTCGGCGGGGATGTGCAGCACCATCAGCGTGTCGGACTGCATGGTGGTCAGGTCCTTGCCGTACTTGGCGTTGGCGCCGTCGCGGCTGTCGGATCCGACGATCATGATGTTCTTCGAGCCGGGACTGAGGTTCTCGGGCCGGTTCTCGCCCAGCTTGTCGTCCACGTCGGCGGAGTTGATGTTGTTGTTCAGGTCGTTGTAGACCCAGGCCCCTACCCCGCCCACGCCGAGGACGACGACGGCTGTCACGCCCGCGCCCCACGCGAGGATCCGCCCCCGCCGGGTGAGCCGCGTCCTGCCGGTTCCGCCCGTCCTGCCCTTGCTGCCGCGGCCGGCCGCCTCCACCGGAGTACGCCCACGCCTCCTCGTCCCGCTCACCGGCGCTCGCTCCTCCGCCTCGGCTGTTTCACCCCGTACACCGTGCTCGGATCGTCGGCGTTGGTCACCGCCGAACGTCGGAACCCTACACGCGTGCAGGAATACGTCTGAAAAGCACAGATGACTCAGGAGACTCACGGAGCCACCCAAGGGTTGCCCCCGCGGTTGATCACCGCGGGGGCAACAGACCCGGCCGGACGACCGGACGACCGGACGACCCGATGGCCGGATGGCCGGATGACCGGGCAGACGGCTACGGCGCGTTGATCAGGTCGACCGGCGGGACCGAGACCGTTCGGGCGCCGTCGGTGCCACCCAGGACGACCTTGCGCAGGGAGACGTTGTTCTTCGTGTCGGTCTCCTGGAGGCGGTTCGCCGGGTTGGCGATGACCTGGATGTAGTAGGTGCCGTTCGCCAGGCCGGTGATGTCGAAGGACTGGCCGGGACGGTACTGGGTGTACGTGTCACCGGAGCCGACGTCGAGGACCTCCCGCACGGAGATCGAGTTCTGCTGACCGCAGGCGGTCGACAGATCGGTGTTGTACGGGTGCCAGTTGGCGTTCTTCACCGTGTAGTCGATGGCGTCGGTGTTGGCGAGGCAGAACGCCTCCTTGCCGCTCTTGACGATCTCCTTCTGGTCGGCGGCGAGCAGCCGGTAGCTGGCGAAGTCGGTGAAGTGCCAGTGCTCGTGGCCGATGCGCGGGTCCCACTCCATGGTTCCGGCGGGGGCGTAACCGACCTGCTTGCCGTTGGCGTCGTAGAAGTACTGGTACGAGTCCATCAGGTCCGCGCCCGGCTTGCGGAAGCCGTCCACGACGAGCGGCGCGGGGCCCGCGTTCCAGACGTTGGCGCTGAAGGCGAGGTAGTCCTTGCCGGCCACGTCGCCGTCCTCGCCGTCGGTGACCGCGATGTCCCAGGCCGGCAGCGAACGCAGATCCGGCTTGGGCACGTTGGCCGGTACGCCCGCGCGCCCGGTGGGCCGCTTGGTGGCGGACTTCAGCGCGGGCGCGACCCGGGAGCCGTCGGTGTGACCGGAGCCGTCGCCCAGGTGGTGGGCGAGACCGCGGGCCTCCAGGGCGTGCGAGAGCGCGGAGGGCGTGGGCGCGTCGGCGCCACGGGGCCCGTAGTGATGACCGCCCTCCATGCCGGCCATGCCTTCCATGCCGGCCATGCCTTCCATGCCCGCCATGTCGTGCGACGCGCCATGGCCGCCGCCGGCGCCATGGGCACTCTGGGCGGTGAGACCGACCCCGCCGCCCCCTCCGGCTGTGCCTTCCCCGCCGTCGCTGATCTCCCGGACGGTCAGCGCGATCGTCGGCCGGTCGTCGGGGATGCCGAACAGGTCGCGGTACTTCTTCGCCACCCCGACCTTGACGGTGTACTCACCCGCGGCCAGGTCGACCGGCCTGTCGTAGTCGAAGGCGGAGGTGTTGGCCGCCCAGCCCTTCTCCACACCCCAGACGGAGCCGAGCGTGAAGGGGTTGGTGGAGCAGCTCTCCGGATAGTGCGAGGTGGCCGGGGCGTCCGGACGCAGCCGGCCGGAGGCGTTGTTCAGGCAGAAGTTGCTCGTGCTCTTCTGCACCTCCACCCCGGCCGCGTTCTTGATGGAGACCTCCAGGAAGTCCGGCAGGCCGCCGAAGTCCTTGACGAGCCCGGCGGGCAGCGTCTTCGTCGTCACCTTCGACCCGTTGCGCAGGATCTGCTGGGCGACGATCGGGTCCTTGTACGACTTACGGGTCACCTTCAGCTCCAGCGGAGCGTTGTCGACGGTGACGTACGTGCCGAGGTCGAGGTAGACCCCGGAGTTCCCCTCGTACCGGTCGGCGATCACGGCCTTCGACGCGGCGACGAGCTTGAGCTTCGGCGTCCCGGCCGGGCTCGCGGGCGCGGCCCCGGCGCCGGGAGCGGACCCGGCGACGGCGGCCACGACGGTGAGCGCGGCCCCCGCGGCGAACGCCGCGCGCTTGAGGCCCTTACGGTCTTGCGATCTGGTCATCGGTTCCTCGTCTGCGAGTGCCATGGTCAGTGGCATCGGACTGGACAGCCCAGATCTCCGGCCGGGTCCGACACACCCCCACGGACGCCGGCCAAAGCTTTGAGCAACCTGTGAGAGAGGTAAATGGTGTGCCAGGGTTGCTTGTTGGGCGAGAAACCGATCGAAGAGCGTCAGAGGTTGTAGCGGGGCTTCAGGTGGCGCCAGAAGTCTCGGAGCATCCATTTGTCGAAGTCGGTGATCCGGGTGGCGCTGCCCGCGTTCATCAGGAAGCAGCACTGGCCGGTCGGGGTCCAGTCGTAGAAGTCGTCGAGGCCGAAGGTGTGGCCGACCTCGTGCAGATAGATGTGGATGTCCTCCTGGTTCAGGACGCCGGTGAAGTACTCCTGGCCGACGCGCTGGCCCCAGTCGCCGCCTGCGCCGCCCTGGAAGCCCTTGGTGAGCCAGAGGGACTGGTCGTAGTGGCGGGCGGTGCCGCCGGGACACTTGGAGTAGTTGGCGTCCTGGTGGAAGAAGCGGCCGCAGTCAGGGGCGCACTGGGGGGCGCCGGCGCCGTCGAGGACGCCGGAGTAGATGTCGACGGAGTTGTCGGTCCACTGGAGGGTGGAACGGTTCTTCACGGCCCAGCCGACGATGTTGACCGGGACGGTGGTGTAGGGCCAGTTGTTGTAGGCCCGGCCGTTCTCCACCTGCGCCGCCATCCACTTGGCGAACTGCTTCTTCAGGGCCGCGTGGATCTGGTCGCGCAGGGCGGTGCTGACGGGGGCGTCGGACTCCCAGCGGACGCAGTAGTTGATGCTGCCCTTGTTGGCCATGACCTGGTCCCAGCCGTAGTTCCGGAAACCGTAGAGGTCTGGGTAGGTCGTCGAGACGTGGTTCCAGACCTCGTTGAGGGGCTGGACCAGGTTGCTCGGCGGATTCCACTCGTCGGCGGCCGCGGCTCGGGGGGCCGCGACGCCGGTCGCGTGGAAGAGGAGCGCGGTGAGTGCCGCGAGGACGGTGAGCAGGCGGGCGAGGGGCCTTGCGGGATGGCGTGCGGGATGCCGTGCCGGGTGCCGTGCGGGCTGTTTGCGCATGGTGAACTCCTCGTGTGGGGAACGGGATTCACTTGCCTGTGGGGTCGTGCGGCCGTGCGGTCGTGCTTCGTGCGTGGGTAGTCGCCGCCGGGCCCGCGGCGGGTTGCCGCATTCCGGCCGCAGCATCTGCGCCATGGCGGACTGGGTGATCCGACCGGCCACGGCGGACGACGTCGAGGCCGTCGCGGAGGTGCGGGCGGTGGCGATGCGGGCCGATCTGGAGCGGCTCGGGCGCTACGACGAGCACCGGGTACGGCAGCGGCTGCGCGACGGGTTCGTGCCCGCGCACACCCCGATCATCGAGACCGTTCCCGGCTTCCTTCCCGTCACCGTTCCCTCTCCGTTCCCGTTCCCGTTCCCGTCCCCGTCCCCGGTCCGGGTGGTTCCGTGGCGGGTTCGGGGTGGGGGAGGCGGCGGGGGCTCCATCATGAGCCGGTGTTTCGCTTCCTTCGCTTCCTTCGCTCCCTTCGGGCGCCGCTGACCGCGCTTCTCGTCGCCTGTGCCCTGCTCGCCGGGCCCGCCTCCGTACCCGTCGGGCGGGGGGTCGGTGCGCCGCCCGGGGCCTTCGGGGCGTACGTCGGGTACGACGACGCCGGTGTGCGGCGGATCGCGGCGCTCGACGGGTGGCTCGGTGCGGCCACGCCCCGGGTCGGGCACGCGTATCTGCCGGGCGACCGGTGGAGCAACATCGAGGGGGCGTCCGGGTATCTGGAGTACTGGGCGCGGTGGCGGCAGGAGCGCGCCGACCGGATGTTCGTACTCAACGTGCCGATGCTCGAGCGCACCGAGGAGCATGTGCCCGACCAGGTCGTGCGGGAGGAGCTGCGCGCTGGGGCGCGCGGGGACTACGACGAGCACTTCCGGGTGCTGGCCCGGCGGCTCGTCGCGCTCGGGGTGCCCGATGCCGTGCTGGTGGTGGGGTGGGAGATGAACGGGATCACCTACACGCACCGGTGCGGGCCCGACCCGGAGGCCTGGAAGCGGTACTGGGCGCGGATCGTCGACGCCATGCGGTCCGTGGACGGAGGGCAGCGGTTCCGGTTCGAGTTCACGCCCAGTCGCGGGCTGGACGCCGTCCCCTGGAACGAGTGCTATCCCGGCGACCGGTACGTCGACGTCATCGGTATGGACGCCTACGACCAGCCCCACGGCATGTCCTTCGAGGAACAGGTCGCCGAGCCGTACGGCCTCGCCGCGCATGTGCGGTTCGCTCGGGTGCACGGCAAGCCGGTCTCGTATCCGGAGTGGGGGCTGTACCGCAACGGCGACAACCCGGAGTACGTGCGGGGCATGCTCACCTGGTTCGCCGAGCACCGGCCGCTGTACCAGACCATCAGCGACTACTGCCCGCACGGCGTGTGGCGGTGCTCCGGCAATCCACGGTCGTCGGCCGTGTACCGGGCGCTGGTCGGGGGGCCGTTCGGCTGAACCCGGCCGCCACGCGGGCCGCGTGCCGCTCCCGACCGCCTCACCGGTCTGATGATCCCAAGATGGGACGAGAACACCACGCGCGCCTCCCACGAACGCGGGCGCGCTTCCGTGGCGCGACCGGGACGGCCCTGTTCGCCCTCCTGCTGCTCGCGCTCGCCGCCGTGCCCGCGGGCGCCGGTGCCGACGGCCTCCGCGGCAAGGGCTTCCGCGGTGACGGGTTCGTCAGCGACGGGTTCCGCAAGGAGGCCGCCCGTGCCGTCCGTGCGCACGAGCGGGCTCGCGAGCGGGTCGACCGGCTGCGCGATTCGGACGCCTCTCCCACGGAGGTCAAGGACGCCGAACGCCGCCGCAAGGCCGTCCGCGCCGGGCTGTGGGACCTGCTGTGGGCCACCGGGAGGCACTCCGGCGATCCGGTGGCCGTCGACCCGTCCGGACAGGACAGCCGCTGTCCGTTCGGCGACCGGAGCCGCCCGCCCGAGCGGCGCGCCCAGGCCTGGACGGCCCCGACCCGCCGCTACTGGCTCTCCGCGGGCTACGCCGCCAAGGGCTCCCGCTGGGCCCACCGGCACACCGGCCAGGACTTCGCCGTGGACTCCGGCACCCCCGTGTACGCCGTCGGCTCCGGCACCGTCCGCGCCACGACCTGCGGCGACGGCTTCGGCAACCAGGTCGTGATCCGCCACCGCGACGGCTACTTCACGCAGTACGCCCACCTCTCGCGCATCGACGTGCGCAAGGGCGGGCGCGTGACGGCCGGTCAGCGCATCGGCCTGTCCGGCGCGACCGGCAACGTCACCGGACCGCATCTGCACTTCGAGGTGCGGATCACCCCCTACGTCGGATCCGCGGTGCCGCCCCTGCCCTGGCTGCGCCGCAAGGACGTGCAGGTGACCGGAGCGTCCACGCTGCCCTGAACGCGGACGGTGGCCGGGGAGGAGGTACTACGCCTGCTGGGGGCGGTAGGCGGCCAGCGCCCAGATCACGAACACGTCGATGGCGATCTGGATGACCGCCCAGAACGGCGCGTACGGCAGGAACAGGAACTGGAGGATCAGGCTCAGGGAGGCCAGCGCGAGGCCGCTGATCCGGGCCCACCCGGCCCACTCGCCCCCGCTGAGCAGCCCGTAGCCGGTCAGCACGGCCACGACGCCCACGATCACCAGGATCCAGCCCCAGGCGGTGAGGTTCATCTCGTAGGCGTACTCGGCGACCCGGGCGTACACGTCGTTCTCGGCGATCGCGGCGATGCCCTGGAACACGGCGAGGAAGCCGCTGACGAACATGAGCACTCCGCCGAAGACGACCCCGCCGGCGACCAGTCCACCCCCCGACGGCGGCGGCGAGCCCAGGCCCGGCGAACCGGTGCCCTGGTGGGACGGGTCCCACACCCGGGGCCCCTGCGACGGCTGGGAGTGCGGCTGATCGCTCATGGCGCCACCCCGTCTCTGTGTCGGTGTTCTGGACTGAGTGCACTGCTGCGCTGCACTGCACCGACCATCCGTCCGGACGGGGGTCGCCACCACGGGGGGTGCGCCGTACGGGTGACCCGGCATGCGGACGGGCGGGACCGCCCCTTCACTGGAGGAAGGCCCGCGGGACCCCCTCAGGAGGAGAACAAGATGCCACGCACCAAGGGCGTGCTGCTGACGGCGACGGTGATCTGCTGCGCCACCGTGCTCACCGGCTGCTCGGACGACGACACCCCCTCGTCGGTGTCGTCCGCGGCGAGCAAGGCCGCCTCGGCGGCCGAGTCGCTGGGCCGGGAGGCCACCGCGGCCGCGTCCTCCCTCGCCTCCGGTTTCGCCTCCGAGGCCTCCTCGGCCTTCGCGTCGGCCTCGGCGTCGGCGAGCCGCGAGCTGGACGAGATCAAGGACGGCGTCGACGTGAAGTCCGACGTGAAACTCGGCACCCCGGACACCGACAAGGACGACCGGGCCACCGTGGACGTGACCGTCTCCAACACCACCGACGGGTCGAAGTCCTTCTCCGTCCAGGTCGACTTCACCGATTCCGCCGGCAACCGGCTCGACACGGTCGTCACCACCGTCTCCGACGTGGCGTCGGGCAAGACCGGCAAGGCGACGGCACGCAGCAATCGCACGCTGTCCGGCGAGGTGAAGGCGGAGGTGGCCCGGGCGGTGCGGTACTGACGCGGACCGCGGGGACGTCCGTGGCGGGTCGGCTGCTGCGGGAGATCGTCACCGATCCACACCGTCTCCCCGAGCATCTGGCCCTGTTCGCGGTACGCCACCTGGGCCCGGTGGCGCACCGCACGACCTCGGAGGAACCCCCGCCCGCCCGCGCCCGGTTGCTGTCCCGGCGCCGCCGCGCCACGGTCACCGAGGTTCTCAGGCCATCCAGAAGAAGACGGCCGTCATCCGCTTCTCCTCCAGGGTCGTACCGGAGTAACCGGTCGCGCTGTGCACGAGGTTGGCGTTGTAGAGGAGCAGCCGGTTGTGCCGGTGGGGCACCCGTACGTCCTCCTCGAAGGCGTCCGGCGCGACGAACCGGGTGCCGAGCGCCTCGACGAGGTTGTTGTGCGGGGCCTGGACGACGTTCCCGCCGAGCCGCCCGCCGGGCAGCGACTGCCGGTAGAAGCTGGTGCCGCAGTCCTTGGGCACGGCCGGGTTGAGGTACAGGACGGCCGCGTACCGGCAGAGCGCCCGGGAGTCGGAGTGCGGGCGGGGGGCGCTCTCGCCCTCCCCCACCACCTGGATGCAGTTGTGGTTGAGGGTCCCGCCGCCGGGCGCCCGCTGCACCCACAGCTTCCCGGCCCCCGTCGCGTTCCTCACCAGCCGCTCCACGCGCCCGAGTTCACCGGGCTCCAGACCGGGCATGGTGCGCAGTCCGGGCCAGCTCTCCGAGGTGTACGGGTGGCCCTTGACCCAGTCGTCCTTGGCGAGGCACCGATCGCGGATCGCGGTGATGTCGGCCTCGGGGAAGACGTCGTCGATGACCCAGTAGTCGCGGCCCTTGGTGGGCTTGCGGTAGGGGAGCGCGGGGAGCGTGGCGGCAGCCCGTACGGGCTGGTGGGGCCGCTGTGGCATGGACATGAAGGGAATCTAGGTCGGGTGATCCTCATGACTCGCCCTTCCGTTCGTCCGCACTCCGCCGCGAAGTGGTCAACGTTTCATCGAGGCGGTCAACGGTTCGTCAACCGCGAGAGCCGGTCGCCGTGGACCCGGGCCCCACTCGAACCGGTGCCACACGACCGCCGCACGAGGGCGCAGGACTGCCGCAGGTCGGCTGAAGCGGCGCTGAGCGAAACCTGTCAATTGACTTAGCAAACGCCTTGGATATGCGACGTACGGCACCCAAAACGGGCCTCCCCCGAGACTTGGGCATTGAGATGTCAACAATGTCGCTGATAATTTCCTTATCAATCGCGGGCAGGCCGAATCCGGCCCGCCATCTGATCCGTCCGCGTCCAACTCCCTTGTTGGACATGGACTTCGCGATCCCACAGCCAGTCGACGGGTGCTGCCCGCATGGTCGGCACGTCATCCCGGACTTTGTCTCGAGGGAGTGTTCGTGAGTAGGGAAAGAACCAGTCAGGCGCGCAGGCGACGAGCGTGGCGAGGTGCGGCCGGAGTGGCCGCCGGAGTTATCCTCGTCGGAGGTGGATTTGCGGTAGCCAACGCTTCGACGAGCGGTGACGCACAGAAGGCGGCCGCGGGCGTCCACTACCCGGTGAACAAGAAGGCCGCCGGCGTCGCGGCCGTGGTCAGCGCCGCCAACGCGTTCCTCAACACCCTCGACTCGACCCAGCAGACGGAGACGCTGCTGGACTTCACCGAGGAGAACGCCACCGCCTGGTCGAACCTGCCGTGCGGCTCCTCCTGCCGCCCCGGCATCCAGACCGGCTCGCTGAGCGCAGACCAACTGACCGCTCTTGAGAACGTGTTGAAGGTGGCCCTGGGGTCCGGCAAGGACACCGGCTACGACCACGTCATGCAGACCCTCCTGGCCGACGAGGTGCTCAACTCGGCGGGGAGCAGCAGTTCCTCGTCCGCCGCACCGACGGACAGCGCGCCCTCGGCCGACCCGTCCGCGACCGCCAGTTCCACGTCCACCGCGGTCCCGACCGACGTCCCGACCGGTACCCCGCCCTCCGGCGGCACCGGCGGCGGCCCCGGCGGTGGCGGCTACGGCAGCGGCGTCTACTTCCTGGCGTTCCTGGGCACCCCGTCGGCGACCGGCACCTGGCAGCTGCACTTCGGCGGCCACCACCTCGCCGTGAACATCACGTACAAGGACGGCAAGGTGGCGGGCGCCAGCCCGTTCTTCAGCGGTGTCGAGCCGACCAGCTGGACCGCCGAGGACGGCACCACGTACGCGCCGATGGCGAAGTTCCGCGACGGCCTGCTCAAGCTGACCGGCAGCCTGAGCGACACGCAGCTGGCCACCGCCAAGCTGTCCACGTCCTTCAGCGACGTGCTGCTCGGCCCGTCCCAGGACGGCAAGTTCCCGGCGACCAAGGAAGGCATTCCGGTCAGCTCTCTGTCCGCCAAGCAGAAGAAGCTGGTCCTGGAGGCCATCCACCCCTGGGTCGCCGACGTGGACGACGCCACCGCGAAGCAGCTCCTGAAGACGTACGAGCGTGAGCTGAACAAGACCTACATCGCCTACTCCGGCGGCACGGGTCTGGACACCCAGGGCGACTACATCCGGATCGACGGCCCCAGCGTCTGGATCGAGTTCGTCTGCCAGAACGGCGTCGTCTACCGGGACCAGATCCACTACCACACCGTGTACCGGGACCGTACCCGCGACTACGGCAACGAGTTCTCCTTCTCATGACCGGACCGCGAAACTGGCTGACCACAGCGCTCCGCTGGGTTGCCGGGATCGCGATCGCGGTACCGGCGACGCTCCTGCTCGGGGCGTCGCCGGCCGCCGCGCATCCGATGCCGCACTCGGTGGTCCAGCTCGACGTGTACCAGACTTCCGTCTCCGCACGGCTGGAACTGCCCGTCGACGACTTCTCCCGGGCCAGCGGGATCGACCTGACCAAGGCCACCTCGGCCACGCTGTCCGCGCGGGCCGCGGCGATCCGCGCCTACCTCGGCGCACACATCCACCCGACCACCACCCAGGGCAAGGCCTGGCAGGTCGCCATCGGCCGCCTCACCCTGAGCCGCGCCGTACAGACCGACACCGGCACGTACCGCGAGCTGGTCGCCCTGGCCGAGCTCACCCCGCCGGCCGGCGCCGACGTACGGCACTTCACCTTCGACTACGACGTCGTCGTCCACCAGGTCGTGACGCACACCGCGCTGGTGACGGTCCGCCAGGACTGGTCCAGCGGTCAGGTCGACGGTGGGGGCACCACCCAGGTCGGCACGATCCGCATCGACACCGGGACCATGTCCGTCCCGGCCCTGAAGGTCGACCTCGGCGCGGGCAGCGCCTGGCGCGGCTTCGTCGCCATGGTGGAACTCGGCGGCGACCACATCCTCACCGGCACCGACCATCTGCTGTTCCTGCTCGTCCTGCTGCTGCCCGCACCACTGGCGGCCCGTGGACGCCGCTGGGACGGTCTTGTCGGCGCCCGTTCCGCCCTGGCCCGCATCGGCCGCATCACGCTCGCCTTCACCGTCGGCCACTCCGTCGCGCTGGCCATCACCGCGCTGGGTGACATCTCGATCCCCGGCCGCCCGGTCGAGGCGTTCATCGCCTTCAGCGTGCTCGTCGGCGCGGTGCACGCGATCCGCCCCCTCTTCCCGGGCAAGGAGGCGCTGGTGGCGGGCGTCTTCGGTCTCGGCCACGGCATGGCGTTCTCGTTCGTGCTGGCCGAGATGCACCTGTCCACCGGCCAGTTGGTGACCAGCCTCCTGGGCTTCAACCTCGGCATCGAACTGGTCCAGTTCCTGCTGGTCTGCCTGGCCCTGCCGTCCCTGCTGGCCCTGGCCCGCCTGCGCGCGCAGCCCGCGCTACGGCTGACTGGCGCGGTCCTCACGGGTGTGGCCGCCGTCGGCTGGCTGGCCGACCGCCTGGGCCTGCCCAACCCGGTGGCCCGAGCCGCCGACAGCGCCGGCACCCACACCACCCTCCTGCTGGCCACCCTCACGGCAACGGCCCTCGCCGCGACCGCCCGGACAGTGACCCTCCGCCTCCGGAACCGGCCCGACGTGGACCTCCCCCCGGCCGAGGAGGACACGGCTCCCGCCGCCGAGCCCTCCCTCTCCCGGAGCGGCGGCTAGCACGTGGCGCGGCGGTGAACCCCGGTGGACGGCAGCCCTGCCGGGGTCACTGCGGGACGGCGAACAGGTCGTCGGCAGTGGTGGCGTGGACGGCGCGCTGCGACCAGACGGTGAGCTGTTCGAGGTCGGTGCAGGCTTCGACGCGCTCACGGACGGCGTCCGGCACCGGGATGCCACGCCATTCCAGGATGCGAAGGGTCATATCGACCCGATCGGCGACCCGCCCTTCTTCACGCCCCTCTTCACGACCTTGTTCGCGCACCTCCTGTGCGAGGGGGTGTCGCCAGAAGTACTGCATCGCGGTCATGAGATCCCTCCACATCCGTTGCGCCTGAGGGTCGGTCAGGCACGAGTCGACGAACTGCACGAGCGCCGCGGCGCTGTCCCGGTCGATGGTCCGCAGGGCGGCCACCAGCGATTCCAGTATGGCGGGAGCCTGTCGCCCCCGGCCGTGCGTCATCGCGGAAAGCACCGCAAGGGGTACGTCCCGTTCGGCCTCCTGCCGGGTCGCGATGACGGGAACGTTGTCCGGACCGAGCACGAAGGGCCGCACCGTCAACGAGGGCATCCCCCGCACACCGAGGTGGATCGGCTGTGCCGCCCAGCGGGCGGTGGCGCTGTTCTGGGTGACGACGACGAGCACGGGTTCGCAGCGGTACTTCTCGTAGAGGTAGCTGAGGTAGTACGGCCAGCTGCCGCGCTTCCTCTCGTCCGGCTGGCCCTGCGACTCCACGACCAGGAGGTACGCCCCTTCGTCGGTCTCGGCCCTCAGCAGCGTGTCCACGCGGCGCTCGATGGGCTCGATCTCGGTGAGGTCGACGTTCATGGCGGCGAAGTCGTGGGGCGTGGGGAAGGGGACGGACAACACTTGTTGCAGGGCACTGGTCAGGAGTCCGGGTTCCTTCTGGAAGATCCGGTGCAGCGCCTCATGCGACGAGCCGACCATCGGCTCTCCTTTCTGTATGCCGTGATCAACGAGCTACGCCACGTTCAGTTCGCACCACACCAACTTGCCCCGGTGGCCCATGCGGGACAGCGGCTGCCAGTGCCAGAGGTCCGAGCAGGCCCACACCAGGGCCATGCCCCGGCCGTTCTCCGCTTCGGTCAGGTCCTCCAACCGGCCGGGCGGCTCAGGGGGTTCGGGGTCCGCGTCCCAGGCACCGATCTGGAGAACGCCGTCCCGGAAGCGGAGACGCAGACAGGCCGGGCCCTTGGTGTGCAGTACGGCGTTCGAGACCAGCTCCGAGGCGAGCAGCTCGGCGGTGTCGACCAGGTGGATCAGGCCGTGCAGGGTGAGGATCAGGCGCAGGGTGCGACGGCAGACGGTGACCGCGCGGGGGTCGCCGGGGATGTAGAGGGAGTACTCCCAGGAGTCCGGGACGGGGTTGGGTGCGGTTTCGGGCATGGGGCAGCTCCACAGGCGGGGTGAATGTGGGATGTGCGCGGTGGCATTGCCTCAGCCGTCATGGCACGACGGATCGGTGCACTTCCGCAGCGTGTGCGTTGCGTCACCGACAGTAAATCTAAATATAGAGACGCAGCAAGCCGATCGCGTAATCTGACGCCGAACGAGTCGCGCGTTCCGGCGCGTTGAACCTAGGAGCGGCCGAGCCTTGAGGCGCGAACCAACGGCACGTCAGATGCGCGTGGCGACCGAACTGCGCAGACTCCGGGAGGCGGCGGATCTCAACGCCCGCCAGGCGGCGGCGCTGCTCGGGGTGAGCCCCGCCCAGATCACTCACATCGAGTCCGGACTCGCGGGCGTGAGTGAGACACGGCTTCGCCGTCTCGCATCCCACTACTCCTGTACGGACGACGAGTTCATCGACGCCCTGGTGGCGATGGCGACGGACCGGACACGCGGCTGGTGGGAGGAGTATCGGGGCCTGCTGCCCACCCCGTTCCTGGATCTGTCGGAGCTGGACCACCACGCCTCGTTCCGGCGGGAGGTGGCCATCCTTTTCGTGCCCGGCCTGCTCCAGACAGAGAGCTACGCTCGCGCCGTTTTCTCATCGCGGGTGCCTGAACTTACTCCCGAAGAGATCGAGTTGCGTGTCCGCCACCGACTGACACGTCAGGAGATGAACACCCCCTACGCGGTGGTGATCCACGAGGCAGCCCTACGCATCAGGGTCAGCGGTCGCAGCGAATCACGCGCTCAGCTCTCGCGCCTCATCGAGCTTTCCGAGGTGGACCACATCACCCTGCGCGCCATTCCTTTCGACCTGGACGGCTTCTCCAGGGCCTCAAGCACCATGACCTATGTGGGTGGCCCGCTGGCCAAACTCGACACCGTGGTCCGGGACTTGCCCCATGGATCATCCTTCATCGACTCCGAGGCACAGCTCAAGGCCTATCGAGCACGCTTCCGTAAGGTTGAGGCCGTATCGCTCGAACCCGAACGGTCGCGTGAGTTCATCGACAAGCTGGCGAAGGAGCTCTGAGGCGCTTCATGAACGCCCCCGACAACTGGCAGAAGTCGTCGTACTCCGGCGAGGGCGACGGCAACGACTGCGTAGAGCTCGCCTCCACCCCCGCCACGCTCCACCTCCGTGAGTCGGACGCCCCCGACGCCGTCCTCGCCACCGCCCCGGCCCCCCTCGCTCAGTTTCTGCACGCCATACGCACAGGAACTCCCGGAATTGTGGCCTCCATCACAGCCCGCTCAGGCCGCGCCTGCTGAAGTGACCGGATGATCGGTCTCATCCTGCGCGCCCTCCCGTTCTGGGTGCGCGAACCCCTGCTCGTCGTCGTCGGCGTGCCCTTCAGCGTCCTCCTCTTCTACGCGGCCATTCGCGACGGCGAGTGGATCGGGGCCGCCCTCGGCCTCGCCGTCGCCGTGTTCACCGCCGTCCGCATCCACACGATCAGGCGCGCCCTCCAGACCCGTCGCCTGGCGAAGGCCATGGAAGGCATGAAGCGCATCGAGGGCATCTAGGGGAGCCAGGGGCACGGCGGGGCGTCCCCTTCTAAGCCGAACTCTCACTCGCGCCCGAGGGCACCACCACCTCGTCGCCCAGCGACACCTTCCCCGCTCGCCGTACCTCGAAGTAGGCGCCGAAGGCGACTCCGCCGCCGTCCGCCCGACGGTAGTCCGCGAGGGTGCGCAGGGGTTCCGGGCCCGAGCGGCGGCCCGTGCGCTGGTCGACCATCGTGATGGCGCAGCGGATCGTGTCCTCGGTGAAGACCAGCTCGGTGTCGGCGATGGTCAGGCGGGCGGCGCCGTCCTCCGTGTGCGGGGTGTCCCAGCCGTCCACCACCAGGTTGGGCCGGAAGCGGTTCATCGGGAGGGGGGTCTCTCCGCGTTCGGTGATCCGGTGGTTCAGGGCGTCCAGGCTGGCCCGGGAGACGAGGTGGAGGCGGCCGTTGTTGCCGGCCGGGGGCCGGACCAGGGTGCTCGGGGTGCCCAGTACCTCCGTGAGCCAGTCGTGCACGTCCGCGCCGTCCGCTCGCACCGGGTCGCGGCCGGGCGCCCGCAACGTCAGCTCGCCCTCCGTGAGCTCCGGTGTGATCAGGGCCAGCTTGGGATCGCCCCACTGCCAGCGCAGCTCGCCCTTCTCGTCGGCGATCGCGTACGTGCGGTCGTGCAGCAGCCCGGAGCTCGTCAGCACCGCCTCCGAAAGCTCCGTTCCCGCGCATCCCTTCACCGGGTAGTACGTGATCCCGACCAATCGCGCGACCGTCATCCCCACGTCCCCCCACGCCCCCTCGTCCGTCAGTCCGTCAGTCCGTCAGTCCGTCAGTCCGTCTGTTGTCCATCAGCTGCCAGACCGTCAGCCGTCAGTTCGTCAGTTCGTCATCAGTGCCAGTACGAAGTAGTCGTCGACGGCGGTCCAGGTCTGCTGCACCAGTGGTCCCTTCGGTGTCCTGCGCGGACTTGGTGAGTTCCTTATGGGAACTTACCTCTGCCCGGGTGACCCGTCCATCAACTTTTCACTGAGGACGGTGAGTACGATCGGCCCCGCGTCCGTACTCCTGTGCGTCCGCCCCCACCGGACGCAGCACATCGACACATCGGCGGAATCCCCGACCGGGCAGGAGGCACGGTGCCAATTTCGCGAAACATGATGGGAACCCTGTTCGTCGGCGGTGCGCTGACCCTGACACTCAGCGCACTGGCATACCCATCGATGCTCGGACTTGACACGGTGTCGGCTTCGGGCGACCGGATCATCGCCAACACCCAGTGGGGTCCGCTGACGGAAAGCGACCGCGCCTTCGTCGTGGCGGTGCGCGCGGCAGGTCTGTGGGAGTACCCGGTCGGGCAGATCGGGCTCCAGAAGGGGCAGAGCAAGGGCGTCATCACCGCCAGCCAGCACCTCATCGACGGCCACGCGGCGCTGGACACCACCTGCCTCAAGATCGCGCCGATGCTGAACGTCACCCTTCCCAACGTGGCCAGTCCACAGCAGGAAGGGTTCGTCAACACCCTGAAGGCGGACCAGGGCAAGCAGTTCGACGTCGACTTCGCCAACATCCTGCGCATGACGCACGGTTCGATCTTCAACACGGTGGCGAAGATCCGCTCGACGACGAAGAACACGCTGGTGCGCGCGCTGGCCGACCAGGCCAACGACACCGTCCTGGACCACATCACGGTGATGGAGCAGACCGGTCTGGTCGACTTCGACACCACGCTGTTCACCCAGACCACCCCGCCGAAGCTGCCCAAGTCGGACATGACCCCGCCGGTCCCGCCGGCCGGTCAGCCGCTGATCGTCCTCACCCCGCCGCCGACCGCCACGGCCACCCCGGTGGACATCGGCGCCATCGTGGGGGGCAACGCCGGATAGCCGAGGCCGGCACGGGTTCGCTAGGCCAGCCACACCGTCGTGTCCGGGCCCAGCAGCCCGTCGCCGTCGAGGGGAACGCTGCTCAGCAGCACCTCGCCGGGCGGCAGCGGTACCGCCGCGTCCGACAGGTTGGCCACGCACCGCCAGCCGTCGTGGCGGGCGAACGCCAGCACACCCGGCGGGGTGCCGTCCCGCAGCCAGCCGAGCTCCTCGCCGTCGAGCAGCTTGCGGCGCAGACGCAGGGCCGTGCGGTAGAACTCCAGCGTGGAGCCCTGCACGCCCTCCTGGGCCTCGACGGCGTACCGCGCGAAGTACGGCGGCTGCGGCAGCCAGGCCCCGGACACCCCGAACCCGTACGACGCTCCCGTCGTCGTCCACGGCAGCGGCACCCGGCAGCCGTCGCGGCCCTTGCGGACACGGCCCGTCTGCTCCCAGAGCGGGTCCTGGAGCACCTCCACGGGCAGGTCGGCGACCTCGGGCAGGCCCAGCTCCTCGCCCTGGTAGACGTACGACGATCCCGGCAGCGCCAGCATCAGGAGCGTCGCCGCGCGGGCCCGGCGCAGGCCGGCCGCCTCGTCGACGCGCGGGGCGTGACCGCCCGAGAGGAGCCAGGCGTTGTCGTCCGTGCCCGGCGGCAGCATCAGGCGGGAGCCGTGCCGCAGGACGTCGTGGTTGGACAGCACCCAGGTGGCCGAGGCGCCGACGGCGCGGGCTGTGGCCAGGGAGTCGGTGACGACCGTACGGATCTCCTCGGCGTCCCAACCCGCCTGGAGGTACTCGAAGTTGAACGCCTGGTTCAGTTCCTCGGGGCGGGCGTAGAGGGCCCGGCGGGCACCCGGCACCCAGGCCTCGGCGACGGCCGTGCGGGGCGGGGTGTAGGAGTCGAGGACGCGGCGCCAGTCGCGGTAGATCTCGTGGACCTCGTCGCGGTCGTAGAAGGGGTGGGTTCCGGGGGGCAGGTGGGCGAGGGCGTCCTCGCCCACGAGTTCCGGTGTGCCCAGGTCGCGCAGGGGTTCGGTGAGGTCCTTGGCGAGGGCGTGGGCCACGTCCACGCGGAAGCCGTCGACGCCCCGGTCGGACCAGAAGCGCAGGGTGGTGCGGAAGTCCTCGCGGACCTCCTCGTGGTCCCAGTTCAGGTCGGGCTGCTCACGGGCGAAGAGGTGCAGGTACCACTGGCCGTCGGGGACGCGCTGCCAGGCGCTGCCGCCGAAGACGGACTGCCAGTCGGTGGGCGGGAGTTCGCCGCTCGGGCCGCGTCCGTCACGGAACACGTACCGTTCGCGGGCCGGGGAGCCGGGTCCCGCCGCCAGCGCCTCCTGGAACCACGGGTGCTGGTGGGAGGTGTGGTTGGGGACGAGGTCGACGATCACCTTCAGACCGAGACGATGGGCCTCGGCGGCCAGCGCGTCGAAGTCGGCCAGGGTGCCCAGGCGCGGGTCCACGTCCCGGTGGTCGGCGACGTCGTAGCCGCCGTCGGCGAGCTCGGACGGGTAGAAGGGGGAGAGCCAGAGGGCGTCCACACCGAGGCCGGCCAGATGGGACAGCCGGTCGGTGACGCCGCGCAGGTCCCCGAGTCCGTCGCCGTCCGCGTCGGCGAAACTGCGCGGATAGACCTGGTAGACGACGGCCTGGCGCCACCAGTCGGGGCGGTGGGAGGAGAAGTCGGTCATGACCGGAAGTCTGTCCATCTTGCCCGGAAAGTGAACGTGCGAGCCCTTCGGAGTGGATCATTCCGAACGTGAGGGAGATGTGACGGAACTTTGAACTCCCTGAGGTTTGACGCAGGTTGACAGCGGTCCGTGGTCCACACGACGATGGGCCCACGCTGTGGCCCCTGTGACCGGAGGGCCTGGTGTTTCTTCTTCTGATCTGACCAATCAGCCCCGGCCATTCAGCTCTGGCCGATCAGTCCTGGCACTCGCCAAGAATGGGATACGCATGTCCATAGCGAGACGTGTCACCGTGCGCCGCCTGCTGGGGACGGGCGCCGCTTCGCTCACCCTGTGCGCCGCCTCCGTCGCCGCCGCCTCCGGCGCCTTCGCCAGTACCGGCACTCCCGGTGGCGACGGCTGGAAGTCCGGCGGCCAGTACCAGCCGGGGACGGGCGCGGGCACCGAGACGGGCACCGACCGCTGCCAGTTCTCGCTCGACGGCACACACTTCTACGACTCGGTCCGGGTCGACGACCAGAACCTCCGGCCGACCGAGGACGGCAAGATCCACGTCAAGGTCCGCGCGGCCGGCGACGCGTCCACGTGCACCGCCTCCCTCGCCTCCTACCTCGCCCACGGCTCCAGCTTCCGCACCTCCGGCGAGCAGGTCTTCGTCGACTTCGACAGCGTGACGGTCAAGCCCGGCCAGACCGACACCCTCGACATCGCCGTGCCCGACGCGGGCTGCTACGCGCAGATCGACCTCTACCGGGGCGCGGTCAAGTTCGACGGCAAGCTCGACGCGAAGGACGGGTTCGTCCACGGGGACCTGCCCAAGGGGCCGGACCGCCCGGTCATCAAGGACAAGCTGATCGCGGCCTGGAACGGCGGCTCGAAGGACTGCACGGTCACCGAGCAGCCGCCGGCGTCCCCGCCGGCCGGGGGCGGGTCCTCGCCGTCGCCCTCCGCGTCGACGCCTTCGGAGCCTTCGAAGCCTTCGGAGCCGTCGGAACCTTCCGAGTCGGCGTCCGAGAGCACGTCTCCGTCGCCGTCCGCACCGGAGTCGAGCACGCCGACGCCGTCCGCGTCCGAGTCGACGAGCGCACCGGCCCCCACGCCGAACGGTGGCGGCGGTGACCTCGCCGAGACCGGTGCGGACAGCAACACCCCGCTGATCGCGGGCGGCGCGGCCGCGCTGCTGGCGGGCGGCGCGGCGATCGTCGTCGCGACGCGACGCCGCAAGTCGCTGCGCGGCTGACTCGGCTGACTCGGGGGGCCGGCCGGCCCAGTGGTTGAGTGGCCGGCTCGGCCGACCGACTCGGCGGGCCGACCTGATGAGTGGCCGAACGGCCGAATGGCCGACTCGGCTGATGTGACGCGGGCCCGGGGACCATGTCCCCGGG